>NZ_JALQDN010000018.1:0-163227 GCF_023631205.1 Caballeronia sp. NCF2
TGGCCCAGGATCACTTCGCTCACCTGATCCGGCTTCACGCCCGCGCGCTCCAGCACGGCCTTGATGACCGTCGCGCCGAGTTCCGGCGCTGCGATTTTCGCGAGCGAGCCGCCGAATTTGCCTACCGCCGTACGCGCGGCCGATACGATCACTACGTCAGTCATTTCAGTTTCCTCTTGGCATCGAATGTTAATGCGGCTACGAACGGTTCCATGCGCTCGCGCGCACGGTCACGCGCCGCTCAGAAGTCGCGTTCCAGCACGTAACGGCCGGGTGCGGCCTCGATCACCGGGTAAGTCTTCGATCCCTGCGCCGCGCCCGCCTTGACCTGCTCGCCCGCGTTCGCGGCGAGCCACTTCGACCAGGTCGGCCACCAGCTTCCGGGATGCTCGGCGGCGGCATCGAACCACGCGTCGGGGTTCTCGGGCAGATGCCCGTCGTTGCTGTCGATCATCCAGAAGCTGCGCTTGTTCTTCGACGGCGGATTGATCACGCCCGCGATATGCCCCGACGCGCCGAGCACGAAGGTCTGCGGTCCGGAGAGAATCGGCGCGGACGCATAGGCCGATTTCCACGGCACGATGTGATCTTCGCGCGAGCCGTAGATGAAGGTCGGCACCGTGAGACGCGACAGGTCGACCGGCTCGCCGCACACCTTCAGCGCATTCGGCGTCTTCAGCTTGTTCTCGAGATACGTGTTGCGCAGATACCAGACGCACATCGGGCCGGGCAGGTTCGTCGAATCGCTGTTCCAGAAGAGCAGATCGAACGCTTGCGGCGTGCGGCCCTTGAGATAGTTATCGACGACGTAATTCCACACCAGATCGTTCGGTCGCAGATACGAGAACGTATTCGCGAACTCGATGCCGCGCATGAGACCGGCTGGCGCGCCGTTCTTGCCGCCGATCGCCTGCTCGCGCATCTGCACGTGCGCCTCGTCGACGAACACGTCGAGCACGCCGGTATCCGAGAAGTCGAGCATCGAGGTGAGCAATGTCATCGATGCGGCCGGTTCCTCGCCGCGCGCCGCCGCCACCGCGAGCGCGGTCGCGAGAAGCGTCCCGCCGATGCAGAAACCGAGCGTGTTGATCTTGTCTTCGCCCGTGATCTCCTGCACGACGCCGATCGTCTCCAGCACGCCTTGTTCGACGTAGTCGTCCCACGTCTTGTGCGCGATCGACTGATCCGCGTTGCGCCACGACAGGATGAACACCTGATGCCCTTCTTCGAGCGCATAGCGCACGAGCGAGCTTTCCGGCGACAGATCGAGAATGTAGAACTTGTTGATGCAAGGCGGCACGATCAGAAGCGGGCGCGCATACACCTTCGGCGCGAGCGGCTTGTACTGGATCAGTTGCACGAGTTCGTTCTCGTACACGACCGAGCCTTCCGTCGATGCGATGTTCTTGCCGACGAGAAAGCGCGATTCGTCCGACTGCGAAATCTTGCCGCGCTGCATGTCGGCGAGCAGGTTCAACATGCCCTGGCGCAGGCTCTCGCCCTTGCTTTCGATGAGCGTCTTCTGCGCGTCGGGATTGAGCGCGAGGAAGTTGCTCGGCGCGGCCGCGGCCGCCCACTGCTGCACCGTGAAGCGGATGCGCTCGCGCGTCTTCGGATCGCTCTGCACGGCGTCGGCGAGCTCCTGCAGATAGCGCGCGTTCAGCAGATACCACGCGGCGGTGAACGCATATGCCGGCGTGGATTGCCATGCGGTGTCGGTGAAGCGACGATCCTTCAGCGCCGACGGATCGATGCTCTGCGCGCCCGCCTGCTTGAGCAACTCGGCGGCATCGCGCGAATAGTTGCTCTGCAACTCGTGCAGACGCTCGGGCGCGATCGCGGCGGTCGGAATCTTCGGCAACGTGGGCAACCCCTGCATCGCCGCGCCGAAGCCCGGCATGCTGCTCGCGAGCTTGGCGAATTCCGCCATGCCGTTCATCTTTGTGAAATCGGGCATCTGCGGCATGGCGCCGGACATCGGAAACGACGGGAATGCCGTCGACGGAAATCCGTTCGGAAATCCGTTGGCGAATGCACTGAAAGCAGCGAACGGCGATGCCGCCGCCGCGGCCGCATCATTCGCGCTATTCGTCTGCTGAGTGAATTTCGACCACTGCGCGGGATCGGCGACGCTGCGCCACGCGTTCAGCCATTGATCGAACGCCTGCTGTACGCCTGTCGTTTCGGCGGATGCTTCTGCCGAGGTGCTGTCGGCGGTACGGGAGCGGGAAGATGAGGAAGTAGATTTGGAAGCCATACCCGCTATTGACCTGTGAGTCTCGGAAGACTTGGATTGCTGATGCAGGCATCGCCGGGCTTTCCTCGACCAGCGCGCAAGTGTTGGTGCGCCTTATGCGCGTGGCAAGTCTGAGCCTTGCTACGCCGTGCCCGATTGATTGAATTCCAGGAACATTCTTGCTCTAGGATGTCAGGCATGTCAATGCTTCGTCCCGATTTTGCCGCAGTGCGATATTTTTTTAATTATCGTTTTCCCCCATGCGAAATGTTGCGTTCGCAAGGGGTTTCGTCATAGGCAAGAAACGATAGTTGGGTATGTTCCAACACTAATGACAATGGTCATTCATTGAGCCAGATCATTGCGGCCATGCGGCCCGTCACGCGATCGCGTCGATATGAATAAAAGCGCTCTTTTTCCGTGACGGTGCAATGCGTGCCGCCGTGAACGCGCGCGGCATCGATGCCTAGATCGGCAAGACGCATACGCGCGAGCGCGTAGATATCGGCGAAATACTTGGCCGGTGCGCCGCCGACGGGACGGAACGCGGCGCGCGTCGCGTCGCGGCGATCCTCTTGCGACGCTGCGATGAAGGCGTCGAGCACGTCTTCGCCCACTTCGAACGCCTGCGGCCCGATGGCCGGCCCGAGAAACGCGTTGAGCGACGAGGCCGGCACGCCCGCGAGCGACGCGACGCGCTCGCCCGTCTTTTCGATGATGCCGCCCGCGAGACCGCGCCAACCCGCGTGCGCGGCGCCGACCGCGCGGCCGTCGTTGTCGCAAAACAGCACCGGGAGACAATCGGCCGTCATCACGACGCACACAACGCCCGCGCGATCCGTCACGCTGGCGTCGGCGCGCGTGCGCTCGCCCTGCGCGAGGCGCTCGATGACGGCGCCCGCCTCCACGACTTCCGTGCCGTGGATCTGCTCGAGCCACGCGGCTTCGCGCGAACCCGTCAACGCGAGCGCGCGGCGGCGATTTTCCTTCACCGCGTCAGGCGCATCGCCCGTGGAAAAACCGAGATTGAGGCCACCCGCGCCGGGCTCGCCGCCGCCATAAGGCGCATCGCTCACGCCGCCATTACGCGTCGTGACGAATGCCCGCACGCGCGGCGACACGTTCCATTGCGGCCAGAGACAGTCTTTCGATGGCAAATTCGCAGCGTCGCGCGTCATGCTTCGTCGTCCTCGTAATCTTCGTCGTCCCAGTCGCCTTCTTCGCCTTCGCCCATTTCATAGACTTCGGCGAAATCGTCGTCCTCATCGAACTCGACTTCTTCGTCCTGTCCGAAGCCGAGCTCCGCGGCGAGCGTCGCGATGTCTTCTGGAACGTCCGCGCGCCAGTGCACTTCCTTGCCCGTCGCGGGATGGATCAAGCCGAGGCGCCACGCGTGCAGCGCCTGTCGCGCGAATTCGTTGGGCAGCGGCTTGACCGACCGCTTGCCGCGCGCGTGCCCGTACACCGGGTCGCCCAGCAGCGGATGCTGGATATGCGCGCAATGCACGCGAATCTGATGCGTCCGGCCGGTTTCCAGATCGCAATGGATGGCGCTGACGGGCTGGCCGTGCCACGTCGTGCGGTCGATGGTGCGGAAATGCGTGCGCGCGGGCTTTCCCGACGCGGTCTTTACCACCGCCATGCGCGTGCGCTCGCGCGGATCGCGGCCGATGGGCGCGTCGATCGTGCCTTCGTCGGGCATGTTGCCCCACACGAACGCGACGTAGCGGCGTTTCACCGTGCGCGCCTGCAACTGCCGCACGAGGTCGGTTTGCGCCTCGAGCGTGCGCGCGACGACCATCAGCCCGGACGTTTCCTTGTCCAGCCGATGCACGATGCCCGCGCGCGGCAGCCCGGCGGCGGCATCGCCGTAACGATGCAGCAGGCCGTTGAGCAGCGTGCCGCTCCAGTTGCCCGCGGCCGGATGCACGACCATGCCCGCGGGCTTGTTGATGACGACGAGCGCCTCGTCCTCATAGACGATATGCAGCGGCACCGGCTCCGGCGCGAACGCGAGCTGCTCGGGCAGAAGGTCGGGGACGAGCGTGATCGTCGCGCCGAGCGGGACGGGCTGGCGCACTTTCGCGCCCGCGCCGTCGACCAGCACGCGCCCTTCCTCGATCCAGCCCTGCAACCGGCTGCGCGAGAACTCGGGGAAGATTTTCGCGAGCACCTTGTCGAGCCGGTCGCCAGCGAGCTCGTCGGGCACGCGGGCCGTGCGGGGCGCTTCGCGAGCCGCGCCGCCGCCCGAATCGGCCTGCGCTGCGTCGTCGGGGGTAGCGCATGGGCTATAATCTTTGAGTTGGTCTTTGGTACGACGAGTACTTGAGCGGGTCATTTGAACGAGATTCGGCGGCATGGAAGAACAGCCGCGCCGGAAAAACAGCTAGAACAGCGAAGAATCAACTAGATTCAGCCAGGAACAGCAAGCACTGATGCGAGCCTTCAACACCATTCATCTCTCGATGCGTCAATCGATCAAGTATCTGGCGCTGGCCGCGAGCGTCGCCATCGTCACGGCCTGTCACGGCCTGCCCGAGAAGACCGACGAAACGGCAACATGGAATAACAACAAATTATATACGGAGGCCCAGGACGCGCTGTCCGGCAGCGACTGGGGCAAGTGCGCGAAGTATTTCGAAGGGCTCGAAGGCCGCGATCCGTTCGGCCATTTCGCACAGCAGGCGCAGATCAACGTCGCGTACTGCAACTGGAAGGACGGCGAAACCGCCAACGCCGACCAGGCCATCGACCGTTTCATCAAGCTGCACCCGGATCATCCCGAAATCGCGTATGCGTACTATCTCAAGGGCATGATCCACTTCAACGACGACTTGGGCCTCTTCGGCCGCTTCTCGGGTCAGGACATGAGCGAGCGCGATCCGAAGTCGCTGCGCGAGTCCTACGACGCGTTCAAGGTCGTCGTCGACAAGTATCCGCAAAGCAAGTACGCGCCCGATGCCGCGCAGCGCATGCGCTATATCGTGAACGCGCTCGCATCGCATGAAGTGCACGCCGCCGATTATTACTATCGCCGTGGCGCGTATGTGGCCGCGATCAATCGCGCGCAGCTCGCCATTCGCGAGTACAAGAACGCGCCGGCAACCGAAGACGCGCTGCACATCATGATGCTGTCGTACGAGCGTCTCGATCAGCCGCAACTCGCCGACGACACCAAGCGCGTGCTCGCAGCGACGTTCCCGGACAGCCCGTATGTCACCGGCAAGCGGCGCGCGGGCGCTGACAAGCCGTGGTATCAGATCTGGTAGTCCAGAAAGCAAAAAGCGAAACGGCCGGTTGATCACCGGCCGTTTTTTCATGTCGACGAGAATTGCGAACCCGATGCTTATTCGGCCAGTTCCGTCTTCCACTTCGCGGCATCGCTGAAAAACTCGCGCACCACGTCCAGCTCGCGCGTGCGCTTGAACGGCGGCAGGCTTTGCCAGATGCGCCGGCCGTAAGGCTTGTCGACGAGCCGCGTGTCGCAGATCATCAGCACGCCGCGATCCGTCTCCGCGCGAATCAGCCGCCCCGCGCCCTGCTTGAGCGTGATGACCGCCTGCGGCAACTGATGCACGGCGAACGGGCTCAAACCTTTCTTCGTCAGCGCGTCGAGGCGCGCGGCCAGCACCGGATCGTCGGGCGGCGCGAACGGCAGCTTGTCGATGACGACGAGCGACAACGCATCGCCGCGCACATCGACGCCTTCCCAGAAGCTCTGGCTGCCCACTAGGATCGCGTTGCCATAGGCGCGGAAACGGTCGAGCAGTTCGGTGCGGCTCGCATCGCCCTGCACGAGCAGCGGATTGTCCCAGCCGCGCCGCTCGATCACATCGCGCATGCGATTGGCGATGCGGTCGACCGCGCGCAGCGTCGTGCACAGCACGAACACGCCGCCGCCCGCCGATTCGATCACCGGCAGCGCGGCATCGAAGACGGCATCGGTGAATTGCGGCGACGACGGTTGCGGCAGATTGCGCGGCACGTACAAAAGCCCTTGCGACGGATAATCGAACGGGCTCGGCAGCGTCATCGAACGGCGCGCGTTGAGGCCCATCTGCGCCGCGTAATGCGTGAAGTCGCCGCGCACCGAGAGCGTCGCGGACGTGAAAATCCACGCGCGCGGCACGCCTGCGCGCTGCTTCGCGAAGATCGGCGCGACCGAAAGCGGCGTTTCGTGCAACTGCACCGTGTGCGAAAACACCTCGATCCAGCGCACCATTTCGTTCGGCTCTTCCTTCGCGGCCTCTTTCGCGACGTCCTCATCCGCGACGACGGCGCGTTCGAGCGATGTCGGCGGCGTCGTCCAGCCCGCGAGCAGATCCTGCAACTCGCGCGCGCGGCGCACCAGCGCCTGCAACGATTCGGCACGTTCCGCATGCGAGGACAGCGCCGCGGCAAGCGCCGAAAGATGCGTCTCGAGCGTGTCGAGCGCCTCGAAGATCGGATGGTCGTCCGGCAACTGGCCGAGCGACAGACGCACCGAATCTTCCTTGAACGCGAGCCGCACGTCGCGCGCGGCGCGCTCCAGCGCCGCGCCGAGCTTGGTCCAGTCGGCGGCGTCACGCGCGTGCGACAGACCTTCGGCGACGGTATCGCGGGCGAGTTCGAGCAGTTGCGTCGTCGAAAGCGTCTCGCCGAAGAAGAGTGTCGCGGTTTCGGGCAACTGATGCGCTTCGTCGAAGATGATCGTGTTCGCCGTCGGCAGAAGCTCGGCCATGCCGGTGTCGCGCAGCATCACATCGGCGAAGAACAGATGGTGATTCACCACGACGATGTCCGCCTGCTGCGCCTCCTTGCGCGCCTGCATCACGAAGCATTCCTTGTAGTGCGGGCATTCCTGGCCGAGACAGTTGTCGCGCGTGGACGTGACCATCGGCCAGACGGGTGAATTCTCCGGCACGCTCGCGAGTTCGGCCTTGTCGCCGGTGCGCGTGATCTTCGCGAAACGGACGATCTCCTGCAGATGCGACGTGTCCTGGCGCGTCGGCAGACGGCCGTTGTCCGCGGTGCGCTCCAGATAGTAGTGACACAGATAGTTGGCGCGGCCTTTGAGCATCGCGACCGAAACCGGGACGGCGAGCGCGTCGCGCACGGTCGGAATGTCGCGCTGAAAAAGCTGATCCTGCAGATGCTTCGTGCCCGTCGACACGATGACCTTGCCGCCCCACAGCATCGCCGGCACGAGATACGCGTAGGTCTTGCCGGTGCCCGTGCCCGCCTCGACGATGAGCGTGTTCTCGCCGCCGTCGATAGCTGCCTTCGCCGTCGCGATGCCGATGTCATCGGCCGGCTGCTCGTCGGGCGCATAGGGTTTGTCGGACGGGCCGAGCTTGCGCGCCGGGCGGCGCTGCGCCTCGAACATCGCGGGCTCGGGCATTGCGCGGCCGGACGCTTCCATCGCGGCGGCGACGGAACGCGCCATTTCGATCTGCGATGCACGCGGCCGATAACCGTCGATCGCGCGTGCGAGCAGACCTTGCGCGGAAAAGATGGCGTCCAGCTCGACGCCGCGTTTATCGGTCAGCGCGAGCGGCGCGTTCGCGTCATCACTGGGTTGTGCGGGTGAGTTCAAGGCGTGCTAAATCCTGCGGGTTTCGACGCGGCCGCGCACGCGAGGCGCCGTCGCAGCACGCGCTCGCGGCGGGCACGCGGCGTTCAGTGCGCGTCCGAGTCAAGCTGCAATTGCAGCAGGAGTATGGTGTCTTTCACCTTGAGCTTGCGCTTTTTCAGGCGCCTCAGCTCGAGGTCGTCGATGCCGGACATCTTGTCGATCAGCGTGTCCAGACTGTGATGCTCGTCCTGCAACTGCGCGATGCGATCGCGCAGCAGGGCGGCATCCATGGCGGGTTGTCGGGGTGCGCGCGGGGATTCACTAAAGCGCTGCTGCATGCTCGCCTCCTTTCATCCACTTGGCGCGGGCCCGTTCGACGAGCCCGACTGCCCTATTTACCTTGCTGCTGTTGTTGCTGCTGCTGCAGTTTCAATTGCTCCTGGCGCTGCTGCTCTTGCTGCTGCGCCTTTTCCTGCGCTTTTCTCGCGGCTTCTTTCTGACGCGCTTCGACTTCCGCGCGATGCTGCGCGGCTTCCTGCTGCTTCTGCTCGTAGCGCTGCGCCTTTTGCTCGCGGTCCTGCGCGTCCTGCACGCCGCGCGCGCGCGCTTCGTCGAGTTGCTTCTGGTAGTCCGCCTGCTTGCGGTCGTACGCCGCCTGGTTGGCCGCGCGTTGCGGCGCTTCGGCTTCGCGCTGGGCGGCGGCCAGCGCGTTCTGACGTTGCCTGTCCTCGTAGGCCTGCTGGCTCGCTTTCTCGTTCGCCGCGCGCTGCGGCGCTTCGGCCTCGTATTGCGCCCGCTTGATCGCCTTCTGCTGATCGCGTTGCTTCGCCCGCTCGGCGCGCTGCTCGTCGTCGAGCGCGAGCTGTTCCTGGCGGATCTGCTGGCGCGTCTCGCGCATCTCGTTGCGCGCGTTGTCCAGACAATGATTCACGAAGAACTTGCTATAGCAGTCGTGCTCTTTCACGCCGTAGCGGTAGTTGTTTTCCTCGGTGCGCCGGTCGAGCACCTTCTGGCGCTGGGCGAAATCGGCTTGGAGGGAATCATCGGCGCTTGGCTGAGCCGCTGCGTCCGGGGCACGAGCACTCACGGACGTGTCCGGATCGACGGGCTTGGCGGCTTGAGCGAGCGCGCGCTGCGGCGCGAATGCGCCCGCTGCGCAAAGCAGCAAAACCGCCGCGGCAACCGGCACGTTTGGAAGGCGAAAGTTGGGCAAATGGATGGACGGCAACGTGATAAAGAATCAGGCGCAAAACGGCTCGTGCGATGCCCAAATTCTATCACCGCACGCCGGAGCGCTTCGCCATTTATGGCAAAATCCCCCGCTTCAGCAACCCGGTCCGAACCTGGCTCGTCACAGCGTCACCCGCCCGCGGCGCCTCGCTTTCGCGAAGCCGCGCACACGGCGCGGATCTCGCCGGCGAGCCGCAGACAGCGCAGAATCATGACGGAAACCGTAGCACTCAAGATCGTACAGCGCATTGCCACCGAACTCACCGTGCAGCCGCGCCAGGTCGCCGCCGCCGTGCAGCTTCTCGACGAAGGCTCGACTGTCCCGTTCATCGCCCGGTATCGCAAGGAAGTCACCGGCAATCTCGACGACACGCAACTGCGCACGCTCGAAGAGCGCCTGCTCTACTTGCGCGAACTCGAAGATCGCCGCGCGGCCATCCTGCAAAGCATCGACGAGCAAGGCAAGCTCACCGACGAACTGCGCGGCGCCATCGAAAGCGCCGACAGCAAGCAGGTGCTGGAAGACCTCTATCTGCCGTACAAGCCCAAGCGGCGCACGCGCGCGCAAATCGCCCGCGAAGCCGGTCTCGAGCCGCTCGCGCAGGCGCTCCTCGCCGATCCCACGCTCGATCCTCAAACGGAAGCCGCGAAACTCGTCGATGCGGAAAAAGGCGTCGCCGATATTAAAGCCGCGCTCGACGGCGCGCGCGACATCCTCTCCGAGCAGTTCGGCGAAACCGCCGAGATCCTCGGCAAGCTGCGCGAGCATCTGTTCAATCAGGGACTCGTCATGTCGAAGGTGGTGGACGGCAAGGAAGGCGAGGAAGGCGAAAAATTCCGCGACTACTACGACTATAGCGAAACGATCCGCACCGTGCCGTCGCACCGCGCGCTCGCGCTGTTCCGTGGCCGCAACGCAGGCGTGCTGAGCGTCAAGCTGGGCTTGGGCGAAGAACTCGACGCGCAGATTCCGCATCCGTGCGAAGCGATGATCGCGGGCCACTTCGGCATCGTGAACCGCTCACGCGCTGCCGACAAATGGCTCGCCGACGTCTGCCGCTGGTGCTGGCGCGTGAAGGTTCAGCCGCATATCGAAACCGAACTGCTCACGCAATTGCGCGAAGAAGCCGAGCACGAAGCCATTCGCGTGTTCGCGCGCAACCTGAAGGACTTGCTGCTCGCCGCGCCCGCGGGTCCGAAGGCCGTGATCGGCCTCGATCCGGGCCTGCGTACGGGTGTGAAGGTGGCGGTCGTCGATCGCACCGGCAAGCTGCTCGCGACCGACACCATCTATCCGCACGAGCCGCGCCGCGACTGGGACGGCTCCCTCGCGAAGCTCGCGCGCATCGCGCAAGCCACGCAAGCGGAACTCATCTCGATCGGTAACGGCACCGCCTCGCGCGAAACCGACAAGCTCGCGAGCGAACTCATCGCGAAGCATCCGGAACTGAAGCTGCAGAAGATCGTCGTGTCGGAAGCGGGCGCGTCGGTGTATTCGGCGTCCGAACTCGCCGCGAAGGAGTTTCCGGAACTCGACGTCTCGTTGCGCGGCGCGGTTTCCATCGCGCGGCGTCTGCAGGATCCGCTCGCGGAGCTCGTCAAGATCGAACCCAAGGCGATCGGCGTCGGCCAGTATCAGCACGACGTGAATCAGCGCGAACTCGCGCGTTCGCTCGATGCTGTCGTCGAGGATTGCGTGAACGCGGTCGGCGTCGACGCGAACACGGCCTCCGTCGCGCTGCTCGCGCGCGTGTCGGGACTGAACGCGACGCTCGCGCGCAATATCGTCGATTTTCGCGATGCCAACGGGCCGTTCCCGTCGCGCGAGCATCTGAAGAAGGTGCCGCGTTTGGGCGACAAGACCTTCGAGCAGGCAGCCGGTTTTCTGCGCATCAACAACGGCGAGAATCCGCTCGATCGCTCGTCGGTGCACCCGGAAGCGTATCCCGTCGTCGAGCGCATTCTCGCGAAGATCAAGAAGCATATCGGCGATGTGCTCGGCAAGCGCGAAGCGTTGACCGGTCTCTCGCCGACCGAATTCGTCGACGATCGTTTCGGCCTGCCGACCGTGCGCGACATTCTCGCCGAGCTTGAAAAGCCGGGCCGCGATCCGCGCCCCGAGTTCAAGACGGCGACGTTCAAGGAAGGCATCGAGAAGATTTCGGATCTCGTGCCGGGCATGATCCTCGAAGGCGTAGTGACGAACGTGGCGGCGTTCGGCGCGTTCGTGGATATCGGCGTGCATCAGGACGGCCTCGTGCACGTCTCGGCGATGTCAACGAAGTTCATCAAGGATCCGCACGAAGTCGTGAAGGCCGGTCAGGTCGTGAAGGTGAAAGTGCTGGAGGTAGACGTGAAGCGCCAGCGCATCGCCCTCACCATGCGTCTGGACGACGACTTCGCTCCGGCTTCATCGGGCGCGGGCGGCGGCGCGGGTTCGCAGCGCGGCGGCGGTCAGGATCGTCGGTCGGGTCAGCGTCCGCAACAGCGTCGCGAGCCGGAACCGGCCGGCGCGATGGCAGCGGCGTTCGCAAAACTGAAACGATAAAGCCTCACGGCGTCAGCAAAAAACCCCACGTCTTGCGACGTGGGGTTTTCTTTTTGCGCTTCGCAACGATGCAGCGTCAGATTTCGATCTTCGTGCCCAGCTCCACCACGCGATTTGCGGGAATGCTAAAGAAATCGGTGGGCTTCGCCGCGTTCTGATGCATCCACGCGAACACGCGCTCGCGCCACACCGACATGCCCGGCAGTTCCGTCGGCACGACTGTCTCGCGCGCCATGAAGAACGACGTGTCCATCAGCTCGAAGGTCATTGCGTGGGTGCGCGTGATCTGTTCGAGCACGGCCTTCACGTCCGGCGTCTCGTTGAAACCGTACGCCGCCTTCACGAGGAACAGCCCGCCGCCGATGTCCTTCACTTCGAGACGATGCGCGTCGTCGACATAAGGAATGTCACGCGTCGTGAAGTTCATGAAAATGGTGCGCTCGTGCAGCACCTTGTTGTGCTTGAGATTGTGCAGCAGGCTCACGGGCACGAGCGAATCGCTGCCGGTGAGATAGATCGCCGTGCCCGACACGCGATGCGGCGGATGCGCGAGCAGGCCCTGCAGAAACGGCATCAGCGGAATGCCGTCCGCGGCCGTGCGGTCCTTTACGATCATGCGGCCCTTGTACCAGGTCATCAGCAGGAAGAAGAGCGCCCCGCCGATGCACAGCGGCAGCCAGCCGCCCTGCTCGACTTTCAGCAGGCTCGCGCCGAAAAAGCCGATGTCGATCATCAGGAACACGGTGATCATCCCGCCGACGAGCCAGCGGTTCCAGCCCCACAGATTCACCATCACGACCGACACGAGGATCGTGGTCGTCAACATCGTCGCGGTGACGGCCAGACCGTACGCGGCGGCAAGATTCTCCGAGCTTTTGAAGCCGATGACGATGCACAGGATGATGAAAAGCAGCATCCAGTTGACGAGCGGAATGTAGATCTGGCCGATCGCGAGCTCCGAGGTATGCAGGATCTTCATGCGCGGCACGTAGCCGAGCTGGATCGCCTGGCTCGTCAGCGAATACGCGCCGGAAATGACCGCCTGCGATGCGATCACCGTCGCGACCGTCGACAGGATCACGAGCGGCAGCAAAGCCCAGTCGGGCGCGAGCAGGAAGAACGGATTCTCTATTGCCTTCGGATCGTGCATCAGCAACGCGCCCTGGCCGAAATAGTTCAGCAGCAGCGACGGCATCACGAAGCCATACCAGCCGTAACGGATCGGCTTCACGCCGAAGTGACCCATGTCTGCGTACAGCGCTTCCGCGCCGGTCAGCACGAGCACGACGGAGCCGAGCACGATATACGCCTGCAATACGTGCTGCGCCATGAAGGAAATCGCGTAGTACGGATTGAGCGCGACGATGATGCGCGGCTCGATCACGATATGCGCGGCGCCGAGCACAGCGAGCGTCGCGAACCACACGACCATGATCGGGCCGAAGAGCTTGCCGACCACCGCCGTGCCGTGGCGCTGAATCCAGAAGAGCAGGATCAGGATGACGATCGTGATCGGCAGCACGTAGGGCGTGAGCTTGGGCGCCGCGATCTCCAGACCTTCGACTGCCGAGAGCACCGACATCGCGGGCGTGATGACCGCATCGCCATAGAACATGCATGCGCCGAAGATGCCGAGCATCATGAGCACGCCGGAGACCTTGCCGGCCTCTTTCACGCTGCGCAGCGCGAGCGTCGTCATTGCGAACACGCCGCCTTCGCCGTTGTTGTCGGCGCGCATGACGAAGAGCACGTACTTGACGGCGACGACCATGACGATCGCCCAGAAGAGCAATGAGATGACGCCGAGAATCGACGCCTCGGACAGGCCGATGCCGTGCGACGGGCTAAAGGCTTCCTTCAATGAGTAGAGAGGACTCGTGCCGATGTCGCCGAAAACGACGCCGATGGCCGCGAGCGCAAGCGAGGGCAATGGTTGTTTATGCTCGTGCGCGTGAGTCGTGTTAGTCATAAAAGCGAGATATCCGTCCAGAGCGGAAAGAAACGAACGCCATTCTATCTAACGTCGCACGCCAAGATGCCGTCTCTCGTGTTGCTGCAGCGCCACGAGAGACGCGATTGAGAGTGTAGCATCGCGCCTCGCACGCGTCGGCAAGCGCGTCGGACACAATCCTTCGCGCTTCGCTGTTCGCTGCAGCCAATGAAAAACGCCGTTGCGCCCGGCTTGGTGCCAGGCGAACGGCGTTATCGGCGCGAACGGTCAGGCCGTGGCGCTCAGCCGCGGCCGTTTTGCGTGCCGCGCTTGATCCATGCGCCGAGGTTGTGCGGACGGACCGTGTCCCACTCCTCGAACGGCTGATGAATCCACGGATTCGTTTCAAGATGCTGAACGTGATAGTCGGGCTTGACCTTGGAGCATGCCTTGTACCAGAGCACCGCGGAGCGCACGGCCGTGATCGCCGGATAACGTTCCTTCAGATGCTCCTGCACGCGTGCGAGCGTGACGCCCGAATCGACCAGATCGTCGACGAGCAGCACGTTGCCGGACAGATCGCCGCGCGTCATCGTGATGTATTGCGCGATGTCGAGATCGCCCTGCTCCGTGCCCGCCGCCTCGCGGTACGAGCTCGTTGCGAGAATGGCGAGCGGCAGGTCGTAGATGCGCGAGAGCTGGTCGCCCACGCGCAGGCCGCCGCGCGCGAGGCATAGGATCTTGTCGAACTTCCAGCCCGACTCGTGCACCTTCAGTGCGAGCAGTTCGATCAGCCGGTGGTATTCATCCCAGCCGACCCAGAGGTTCTTGTCGTCGTTGCGCGGGTCCGTCATCGCGATCATGGTGAGGCTCTTTCAAATGCTTAGGTTATATACGAAATGTGGCCGCAGATGCGGCCACATTCTTTACAGCGTCCGGTTGCGGTCGAGGCGCTTGTCGCGCTCAGACCTTGAACGGATGACGGAGCAGGATGGTTTCGTCACGGTCCGGACCGGTCGACACCATGTCGATCGGCACGCCCGCGACTTCCTGCACACGCGTGAGATAGGCGCGCGCGTTCTCCGGCAGGCCGTCCCATTGCGTGATGCCGATGGTGCTTTCCTTCCAGCCGCCGAACGTTTCGTATACCGGCTCGCAACGCGCGACTTCCGATGCGCCGCGCGGCAGGATATCGACCGGCTTGCCGTCGAGCGTGTAGCCGGTGCAGAGCTTCACTTCATCGAGGCCGTCGAGCACGTCGAGCTTCGTGATGCACAAGCCCGAGACGCCGTTGATCTGGATCGCACGGCGCAGCGCGGCGGCGTCGAGCCAGCCGGTGCGGCGCGGACGGCCCGTGACCGAACCGAATTCCTTGCCGACGGTCGCGAGATCCAGGCCGACCTTTTCCTGGCGTTGCGGATTGTCGGCATCATACAGCTCGCTCGGGAACGGGCCCGAGCCGACGCGCGTGCAATACGCCTTCGTGATGCCGAGAATGTAGTTCAGACGCTGCGGCCCGATGCCCGCGCCGGCCGTTGCCGCGCCCGCGACGCAGTTGCTCGACGTGACGAACGGATACGTGCCGTGGTCGATATCGAGCAGCGTGCCTTGCGCGCCTTCGAACAGCAGATTGCTGCCGGTGTGGTTCGCGTCGTAGAGGCGGCGGGAGACGTCCGTGACCATGGGCGCGAGACGGTCGGCATAGCCGAGCATCGTGTCGAGCGTTTCCTGGAAATCGACGGCTTTCGCGCCGAGGTATTGCGTCAGCACGAAGTTGTGGAAGTCGAGCGCTTCGCGCAGGCGTTCCTCGAACACCGCACGGTCGAAGAGATCCTGCACGCGCAAGCCGCGACGCGCGACCTTGTCTTCGTACGCCGGGCCGATGCCGCGGCCGGTCGTGCCGATCTTGCCGGCGCCGCGCTTGGCTTCGCGCGCCTGGTCGATGGCAACGTGGTACGGCAGAACGAGCGTGGCGGCTTCGGAAATGAAAAGGCGCTTCTGGACGTCGATGCCAGCCGCTTCCAGTTCGTCGATTTCCTTGAACAGCGCTTCCGGCGACAACACGACGCCATTGCCGATGTAACAGGCCGTGCCCGCGCGCATGATGCCCGACGGAATGAGGCGCAGAATGGTCTTCTTGCCGCCGATGATGAGCGTATGGCCGGCGTTGTGACCGCCCTGGAAGCGCACGACGCCTTGGGCGTGGTCCGTCAGCCAGTCGACGATCTTGCCCTTGCCCTCATCACCCCACTGGGTGCCCACCACGACGACGTTGCGCCCCGGGTTCACATTCACTGCACTGGCAGACATGTTGATTCGTTAGCTGGTTAAAAACGTATTTTACCTATGTTCGCGAAAGGTTCCGAGTTTTTCGGGACGCGTTTCGCGATTTCGTCACGCTCGCGCGATTGGAATCGGCTAAGCAAAATCCCTTGCCGATCAAGCGACTGTATGCGCTGGCCGCTTCAGGGGCGGGTTTCGACCGTCCACTTGCCGTCACGTTCGACGAGCACGCGATCGAACGCGAATTCGTCCAGATCGTGTTCATGGCCGGGCAGCGCCTGGATCACCACTTCGCCCGCGTCGCGGAGCGCGAGAATCGCCGCGCGCAGCGGCTCGTCGTGCTTCCACGGTGCGAGGATCGCGCTGCCGCGCGCGTCGACCGGGGAAATGCGCGCCACTTCGCGCAGATCGAGCGAAAAGCCCGTCGCGGGCCGCGCACGGCCGTAGGCCAGACCGACGTCGTCGTACCGGCCGCCGCGCGCGACCGCGTTCGGCACGCCATCGACGTAAGCCGAGAACATCACGCCGCTGTGATACGCATAACCGCGCAAGTCCGCGAGATCGATCATCAGTTCCGCGCCTTCGACTTGCCCCGCGAGAAACGCGAGATCGTCGAGCGCGCGCGCGACCACCGGCAGATTCGGCAGACGGCCACGCGCGATCTGCAGCACCGACGCATCGCCGTACAGCGACGGCAGCGCGCGCAGCGCCTCGCGCGGTACCTGTCCGAGATGCGCGGTCAGTTCGTGGAGGCGCGGCACGTCCTTGCTCGCGAGCGCGTCGTAGAGCGCCTCGCCGAGCGACGCCGCGGCCGGCTCGAGTTCCAGCAACGCGGCAAGCACACCCGCGTGACACAGATCGAGACGCACTTTCGTCAGACCAGCGAGATGCAGCGAGTCGAGCATCAATTGCTGGATCTCGAGATCCGCTTCCAGTCCCGCGTGCCCGTAGATTTCCGCGCCGATCTGAATCTGCTCGCGCGTGGCGTGCAGCCCGCGCGGACGCGTATGCAGCACGACGCCCGCGTAGCACAGACGCGTCACACCCTGACGATTCAGCAGATGCGCGTCGATGCGCGACACCTGCGGCGTGATGTCCGCGCGCAGGCCGAGCGTGCGCCCGGACAGCTGATCGACGAGCTTGAAGGTGCGCAGATTCAGGTCGCTTCCGCCGCTCGTCAGCAGCGATTCGAGATACTCGAGCATCGGCGGCATGACGAGTTCGTAGCCGTAGGACCGGAAACGGTCGAGCAGACGGCGGCGCAACTCTTCGATCTTGCGGGCTTCCGACGGCAGAACGTCGGCGATATTCTCGGGAAGTAACCAGGTGGACATCGATGCGATTCCTACGGGACGCGAGGCTCGACGCTTCGTGCGTGGCGCTCGTCGGTCAGGGACGAAAAGATAGAAACAAGATAGGCGAAACGGTGCGATGCTGCCGGGCGCGGCTCACGTCGCGATCAGGAGCAGGATCAGGCCGAGCACCATCGCGACCAGCCCGCCGATGCGGATGTGGTGCGTCGGCCGCTCCGCGATGCGGCGAAAAGTGTCGCGCCACGCGGTCGGAAAAACGAAGGGAAACATACCTTCGATGATCAGCATCAACGCAAGAGCGAGCAGTAACGTCTCGGCCATGTCCAAGGGATTTTTATAGGCCACGCAGCCAGCACAGGCTGGCCGCGCGGCGCGCGCACGGGATCAGCGCTTCACCGTGGCCGGAGCCGGCGTGTCAGCCGCGCCGCCGGTCGGGCTCTTCATGAAGCGGAAGAAATCGCTGCTCGGATCGACGACGATGACGTCGCCCGGCTTGAACGTCTTCTTATACGCTTCGAGGCTCTGATAGAACTGGTAGAACTGCGGATCGCGTCCGTACGCATCGGCCGCTATGGCCGCCGCCTTGCTGTCTCCTTCGCCCTTGATCGACTGCGCCTGGCTGTACGCGTCGGCGAGAATCGCCTGCTGCGTGCGCTCGGCGTCGGCCTTGATCTTGTCCGCCTCCGCCGTGCCCTTCGCGCGCTCGTTCGCCGCCGCCTGCTGGCGCGCCGCGATCATGCGCTTATAGACCGCATCCGCTACGGCCGGCGGGAAGTCGATGCGCGTCATCTGCAAATCGACCATTTGCACGCCGAATGCCGCGGCCGCGCCTTCCACGCTCTTTTGCGCGTCGGTTTCGATGGCCTGCTGATTGCCGAGCGCGTCCGTCAGCGAGCGCTTCGCGAAGCCGCTCGCGAGCGCGGTGCGCGTGAGCGCGGTGATGCGTTCCTCGGCCGTCTGCGTGTTCTTCTCGTTGCTTTCGAAGAGCTTCAAGGGATCGGCGACGCGATACTTGATCACCGTGTTCACCAGCACTTCGTTCTTGTCCGATGTCGAGAAACGATCGGCGCCCGATTCGTCGATGGTGAGCGTACGCGTGTCGATGAGCGTGAGCGTCTGGAACGGCGGCGGCAGCTTGAAATGCAGCCCCGGGCCTTCGAGACGCGGATTGCCTTCGCCATGCGCGGCGACGACGGCGGCATGCCGTTCGTCGACGGTGAAGATCATCGACGATCCGATGAAAAGCACGATCACGACAGCGACGATGAGCGCAAAAATTCGATTCATGTGGCGCTCCTTATTGCAGGTCGTCTTGACGACTGCGGGAGCGGAACGCATCGCGCGAACGCAGCGGATCGCCGCCGGCATTGGCGCTCGCGCCGCTGGCCGCGCTGGCCGGCGCAACCGCGGCCGGCGCCGATGCGCTCGCCGCGCCCTGCGCGCGCGCCTGAGGCGCTTCCGACGCGCCCGACGCCACCGCGCCGCTGGCGGCATCCGCCGATTCCTTCACCTGCTGTCGATTGGCCTCGACGAGCTTGTCGAGCGGCAGATACACCACGTTATTGCCGGCCTTGCTATCGACGAACACCTTCGTCGTGCGCGAGTAGATCTGCTGCATCGTGTCCAGGTACATGCGTTGACGAATGACCGCGGGCGCCTTCGAATATTCCGCGTACACCTCTTTGAAGCGCTCCGCGTCGCCCTGCGCCTGCGTGACTTCGCGATTGCTGTACGCCCTCGCCTCGTCGATCAGCTTGGCGGCATCGGCCTTCGCGCGCGGCAACAATTGATCCGCGTAGGCTTGCGCCGTATCGCGGGCGCGCTCGTTGTCCTGACGCACGCGCGCCGCTTCCTCGAACGCCGACTGCACCTGTTGCGGCACCTGCACGCTTTGCACGGCGACGCCCGTCACTTGCAGACCGGTGCGATAGGTATCGAGCGAGCGCTGGATCGTTTCGATGAGGCGCGCGCGGAGCGCTTCGCGATCCTTGTAGAGCATGTCGTCCGTCGAAAGACTGCCGGCGATCTCGCGGATCGCCGACTGCGCCGCTTGCGTGACGCTGTCGTCGGCGTTGATGCTGCGGAACAGGAAATCGGTGGGCGACTTGATCTGGTATTGAACGGCGAAGCGCACGTCGACGATATCCGCGTCGTTCGTCAGCAGCGACGCGTCGCGCACGTTGCCTTGCGACAGCGCGGTGCCGCGCCCGACTTCGACGGAGCGGATCTGCGACGTATCGACGATTTCGCTCGACTGGAACGGATACGGCAGACGCCAGTGGATGCCTTGCGCGACCGTCTGACGATATTGTCCGAACTGGGAGACGACGCCGACATGGCCGTCCTGCACGACGAACACACCGCTGCCGAGATAGATGGCGATAAGCACGCCGATAACGATGCCGAGCCCGATCTTCGTGCCGCGGCCATTCTCGCGCGGCGCGCCGTTGCCGGGCTTCCGGCCGAACACGCCCGCGATGCGGCGGTTGAATTCGCGCCACATCTCGTCGAGATCGGGCGGACCTTCGTCCTTGCCGTTCGGACGCTTGCCGTCCTGCGGACGCTTCGAGTCGTTCTTCACGCCATTGCCGTCGCCCCGCCCCCAGCGCGGATCGTTGATCGAAAAGACGGCAGGCTCAGCTTGCCGGTTAGTCCGCTCTTTGTAGTCGTTCACTCGGTGATTCACCATTAGACAGCCGGGGTCGACGCCGGGTCGATGCAATTCCGAAGGCACTCAGTGTCCGTGCTCGGGAACCTTTTGATTGTCACGCTCGACGGCCGGCCGATGGTCATCCGGCTGCGCGTTCGTGTCGTGTATGGCGTTTGACCCGGACTGCGTGGATTGCGTTGCTTCGGACGCCTCGTGCGGCCCCGGAAATTCGGCGAGCACGCTGGGTAGGCCCGCATCGGTTTCTTCGGATTCCGCCGTGGCTATTTCGGCGATGGCAGCGCGCAGCGCATCGAGCCCCTGACCCGTGCGTGCGCTCAAGAAAACGCGCGAAATATTACCATACTCGTCCCTTTCAACCGCTTCGCCACGGGCCGCGAGCTCGGGCACCGCATCGATCTTGTTGAAGACGAGAATCTGTCGAATGTTGTCCGCGCCGATGCCGCGCAACACCTCGTTCACCTGATCGATCTGATCGAGGCGCACCGCGCTCGATGCATCGACGACGTGCAGCAGCACGTCCGCATGAATGGTTTCTTCGAGCGTGGCGCGGAATGCGGCGACCAGTTGGTGCGGCAATTCGCGGATGAACCCGACGGTATCCGACACGACGACATGGCCCGCTTCCTCGCCGAGGAACACGCGGCGCGAAGTCGTATCGAGGGTGGCGAAGAGCTGGTCCGCCGCGTACGCCTGCGCTTTCGTGAGCGCGTTGAACAAGGTGGACTTGCCCGCGTTCGTATAGCCGACGAGCGACACGGACATCGTGCGATTGCGCGCGCGCTGACGTCGCTGCGTGCCGTGCTGGCGGCGCAGTTTCTCGAGACGCGACTTGAGCGCCTTGATGCGCTCGCCGATCAGACGCCGGTCGGTTTCGAGCTGCGTTTCGCCCGGACCGCGCAGGCCGATACCGCCCTTCTGCCGTTCGAGGTGAGTCCACGCGCGAATGAGGCGCGTCGACAGATATTGCAGTTGCGCGAGTTCGACCTGCAGCTTGCCTTCGTGACTGCGGGCGCGCTGCGCGAAGATATCGAGAATGAGGCTCGTGCGATCGACCACGCGGCGATTCAGCGCGACTTCGAGATTGCGCTGCTGCGCGGGCGCGAGCGCGTGATTGAAGATGACGAGCTCGACGTCGTTCGCTTCGCACTGCAGACGCAGCTCCTCGACCTTGCCGCTGCCGATGAACATCTTGGCATCGGGACTCTGACGGCGGCCGGTGAGCGTGACGGCGGGATGGGCGCCCGCACTTTGTGCGAGCAGACTGAGTTCTTCGAGACTGGCTTCGAAATCGATCTTGCCGAAGTCGATGCCGACGAGCGCTGCGTTAATCAAATTAATATGTTTAAGTATTTGAAGCGACCGGCGAGTTGCTTAATGTTCGCATTAGAAGTGGCAATTTCGCGCCGGCCGCGACGAGGTTTAGGACGGTTCAGCGTCCGGGTGGAAGTTCACCGGGCGAGCGGGCACGACCGTCGAAATGGCGTGCTTATAGACCATCTGGGTGACCGTATTTCGGAGCAACACGACGTACTGGTCGAACGATTCAATGTTCCCTTGGAGCTTGATGCCGTTGACCAGATAGATCGAGACCGGCACGTGCTCTTTACGCAGTGCGTTCAAAAACGGGTCTTGTAACAATTGCCCTTTGTTGCTCATAGCAAACTCCGTGTTTTTTTGCAGGTTGGAAGTATTGTGGACGAAGAAAAAGAGATCCGCCGACAATCGCTACACTATAGCTGATTTTCGCTGTTTTACGTTTCAGTAGCCGGATCGGCCAAATGGCCAGCGGCACCGAAGCGTAAGGCTTCACGCGGCTCTTACTCCTTGTCCGCGTAAGGGTTTCGACTCGATCGAAACTCTATGCGAAGTGGAGTGCCGGCGAGCCCAAAAGTTTCGCGAAAGCGCCCTTCCAGATATCGCTTGTACGTGTCCGTGATCGCGTCGAGCGCGTTGCCGTGCACGACGATGATCGGCGGATTTTGCCCGCCCTGATGCGCGTAGCGCAGCTTCGGACGCACCGGGCCACGCCGGCGCGGCTGCTGGAATTCCACCGCCTCGATGAGCGCGCGCGTCAGCTTCGGCGTCGGCAGCTTGGCCATCGCGGCGGCGTAGGCGTCGTCGACCGATTTCATCAACGCGCCGATGCCCGTCTTCTCCAGCGCCGAAACGTAGTGGAATTTAGCAAAGTCCAAAAACTTGAGCTTGCGCGTCAGGTCCGACTTCGTGCGCTCACGCACATGCGAATCGAGACCGTCCCACTTGTTCACGCCCACCACGAGCGCACGGCCCTGCTCGACCACGAAACCGGCGATATGCGCGTCCTGTTCCGAGATGTCCTGCTGCGCATCGAGGAGAAGAATGACGACGTTGGCATCCGCGATCGACTGCAGCGTCTTCACGACCGAAAACTTTTCGATCGCTTCGAACACCTTGCCGCGCCGACGCAGGCCGGCCGTGTCGATCAATGTGTATTTGCGGCCTTGTCGCTCGAAATCAACATAAATCGAATCGCGCGTGGTGCCCGGCATGTCGAACGCGATCACCCGCTCTTCGCCGATCAGCGTGTTCACGAGCGTCGACTTGCCGACGTTCGGACGCCCGACGATCGCAATCTTGACGCCATGTTTCGCCTTCTCGTCTTCCGACTCTTCCGGCTGATCCTTGTACGCGATATCCAGCGCGTCGTTGATCATTTCGACGACGCCGTCGCCGTGCGCCGCCGAGATCGCGCGCGGATCGCCGAGACCGAGCTCGTAGAAATCCGCCGCGACCGCCGAGTACTTCATGCCTTCGGCCTTGTTGACGACGAGAAAGAGCGGCCGGCCCGTCTTGCGCAGATAGTCGGCGATCGCCTTGTCCTGCGGCGCGAGCCCATTGCGTCCATCGACGATGAACACGACGATATCGGCCTCTTCCACCGCCTGGCGCGTCTGCCGCGCCATCTCGTGCAGAATGCCGTCCTTCGCCACCGGCTCAAAGCCGCCCGTGTCCACCACGAGATACGGGCGTTCGCCGCCCACACGGCCTTCGCCGTAATGACGGTCGCGCGTCAGGCCCGGCAAATCCGCGACGAGCGCGTCGCGCGAGCGCGTCAGCCGGTTGAAAAGAGTCGATTTCCCAACATTGGGGCGCCCGACGAGGGCAATCACGGGTTTCATCTGATTTTGTTCAAGGTTGAACGCAAGGCGAACGCGGAACGGGCGGTACAACCGTCTCGTTGCGTTCCGCTACGCCGCGCAATGGCTGCGCTTGTCGAAAATTAGCATGGATTCGGCCTGCCGCACGCGAGGCGCGCTGGTCGGCCGGATCGTCGGCGGTCGTTCGCCGGTTCCGCCTCGTTCGAGGCTCTTCTTGCACGACGCCTTCGCGCGTCGCGCTTCGTTCTTGCGACCCTGCTTTTGCATGCGGGTTTTATCGCGATGCGCGCATGACGCAGCGCTTCTTTCTCGTGCGGCTCGCCGTGGCGAGCCTGCCGCGCCGCGCAACATCGACGGCGCGCTTGCTATTCAGGACCGCGAGCAAGCCTGACTCGCTCGCGGTCCGGCTGCGATCAGTTGCTCGGACGGAAACCGTAGAGATCGCCGTCATGCGTCTGCACGACGAGCGTGTTGCCCGCCATCACGGGCGCAGCGGTGATCGCGCTGCCATCGGTCGGCGCGCGGCCGATCAGTTCGCCGTTTTCCACGTTCAGGAAGTGCACGAAGCCCTTGTAATCGCCCACGACGACCGCGCGGCCGAGAATGTACGGCACGCTGACACTGCGGTTCTTCAGCACGTCCGTCTTCCAGAGCGGCGTGCCATCCGACGCGCGGAACGCATTGACGACCGACCAGTCGTCGCCGGCGGCCACGATCTGCTCGTCCTGAGCCAGGCCGCTGTCGCTCGAAAAGTTCTTTTCCCAAACCGGGCGGCCCGAATTTGCATCGAAGCAGCCGATACGGCCCTGGAACGTCACCGCGCAAGTCTGCGCGCCGACGAGTCCCGGCGCGCCGGTCACGTCGTTGATGCGCTCGACTTCGGTCACGCCCTTCGGATACGACACCGGCGCTTGCCAGAAGGCATCGCCCGATTGCAGGTTGATCGCCGCGAACGTGCCGCCGGGGAAGCCCGCGAGCACAGCCTGATTGGCCGCGAACGTCATGCCGGCCGCGACGCGCAGATTCAGTGGCACCGCGCGCAACTGGAAGATCCACTTCTGCTCGCCGGTCTGCGCGTTGAACGCGATGACCTTGCCGTCGATCGTACGCACGATCACGAGATCGTTGCCGACCAGCGGCGGCGAAACGATCTCGCCCGGCGCGGTTGCTGTCCACAGCAGCTTGCCATCGGGGCCGAGCACGTCGACCTGCCCCTTCAGACCGCCTACGGCCGTGAGATTGCCGTCGCTGCCGACGCCCGCGGACAGATCGTCCTTCAGTTTGACGCGCCAGACGTCCTGACCGGTCTTCGCGTCGATTTTAGCGACGGAGCCGTTCGCGCCCGCGGCATAAACGTAGTCGCCGACCGCGACCGGCGAGAACAGATAACGGCCAGCCTTGCCGACGCTTGCCTTCCACGCCTGGTTGACGTTCAGCACCGGCTTGAACTCCGCGAGCGGTACCGGCACGCGGCGTTCATCCTTGGTCGACGAGCAAGCGGTCAACAAGACGGTCATCGCGCAAGCGAGCGGCACGGCGTAGCGTTTCAAAAATGTCATCGGTGGACGCAACATGAATTGGTGAATTGGGTTGATCGGCGCTGCCCGCCGCGTCGCTTCATGGCGACACCGTGGCGGGCGGCTTGATTGACTGATGGCAGGGATCGAAGACGAACCGATTGGAAACCAGCCGGATCAGCCGCCGAGCGCGTCGAGCTTGAACTGAATCAGCTGACGGGCGGACGTGTCGTTCTCGGGCAGCGCCGTCAGCGCGACCTTGTAGGCCGCGCGCGCGTCGTCGCGTTTGCCTTGAGCTGCGAGCAGGTCGCCACGGCGGTCCGCGATCACGCCTTTGAACGCTTCGAGAGGCTGCTCGGCGAGCAGTTTCAGGCCCGCGTCGTAGTTCTTCTCGTCGAGCAGCACGAGCGCCAGACGCAGCTTCGCGATCTGCTTGTACTCTTCGTCCTTCGCATGGTCGATGGCCCATTGCAGTTGCGCCTTCGCGCCAGCCGTGTTGCCCGCCATGTAGAGCGATTTCGCGGCCGCGAGCGCGGTCATCTGCGCGTAGCCGGTGCCGCCGAACTTGTCTTCCATGTCCGTCGCGACGCGCTGGACCAACGCCTGATTGTTTCCGTCCACTGCCTGCTGCAGATGGTCGTAAAGCACCGACGCCTCGGCGGCCTGACGGCGCTGCCAGAAATTCCATCCGTTGTACCCGGCCGCAATGACGAGCGCCACGAGCACAACCCACGTCGTGGTGTTACCCCATTTGGCCCACCAGGCCTTTACGCTTTCAAGTGATTCTTGTTCGTCGTGATAGCTCATCGTCCAGCTATTCCTTCCTGCGTTTCAATTCCCTCAACGAGTTCCGCGCACGATGCCGGATCGCCCCGATCAGGCCCACGCGCGCGGCAATGCGCCTGAATCTCAGGCACCCTCGTCATCGGCGGTTGCAACCATCGCATTGATTAGGTATTCGGTCAAGTCTTCCGCCCGAACGTTCACTTGCTCGTTCTTTTGTCCGCCGGACGTTTCGTCGATCGAGCGGCGCAGCGGCTTGACGCCGATCATACCTTGCGCGAGTTCGTCCTCTCCGAGCACTACGGCGAACGCCGCGCCGCTCGCGTCGGCCTTTTTCATCTGCGACTTGAAGCTCGCGGACGCGCCGTCCGGGCTGCAATGCAGAATGACGTCGAGACCCGTGTCGCGCAGCCGCTCGGCGACGATGAACGCCTGCTCCGCCGCCGCTTCGCCCTGATGCACGACATAGACGTCCGTGCCTTCGGCTTCCGGCACGAGCTGCTCTTCCTTCAGCAATTCGAGGATGCGCTCGACGCCCATGGCCCAGCCGCACGCGGCCGTCGGCTTGCCGCCGAGCTGTTCGATCAGCGGATCATAGCGACCGCCGCCCGCGACCGTGCCCTGCGCGCCGAGCTTGTCGGTGACCCACTCGAACACGGTCAGGTTGTAGTAGTCGAGACCGCGCACGAGACGCGGGTTGATCGTAAAGGGAATGTTGTTCGCCTTCAAAAGCCGCTGCACGCCCTCGAAGTGCTTGCGCGATGCGTCGCCGAGAAAGTCGACGAGCTTCGGTGCATTCTGCGCGATCTCCTGCATCGCCGGATTCTTCGTGTCGAGCACGCGCAGCGGGTTCGTGTAGAGCCGGCGCTTCGCTTCCTCGTCGAGGGAATCGACGTGTTTTTCCAGATACGCGATCAGTTCCTTGCGATGCGCCGCGCGCTCTTCGGCCTGACCGAGCGAATTCAGTTCGAGGCGGATGCCGGTGAGTCCGAGGTCGTCCCACAGACGCTGGCACATCATGATGATTTCGGCGTCGGTGTCCGGCCCGGCGAAGCCAAGCGCCTCCACGCCGACCTGATGGAACTGGCGATAACGCCCGCGCTGCGGACGCTCATGACGGAACATCGGACCGACGTACCACAGACGCTTCGGGCCGTCGTACAACAGGTTGTGCTCGATGGTCGCGCGCACGACCGCCGCGGTGTTCTCCGGGCGCATCGTCAGATGCTCGCCGTTGAGCGCGTCGGTGAAGCTGTACATCTCCTTCTCGACGATGTCGGTCACTTCGCCGATGCCGCGCGTGAACAACTGCGTGTGCTCGACGATCGGCGTGCGGATGTTCTGATAGCCGTATGCGCGCAGCATCGACTTGACGGTGGTTTCGAAGAAATCCCACAACGCGGCATCCTGCGGGAGGATGTCGTTCATGCCCTTCACGCCGCTCAGTTTCTCGAGCCGTTTCTTCTGTTCAGTCATCTGTCTTTAGAGTGATGCCGCGGACGTCTCGACGCGCTGCCCATAGGTACGCTCGACATAGTCGCTGACGATTTGCTGGAATTCCTCGGCGATGCGCTCGCCGCGCAGCGTCTTCACCTTCACGCCGTCGATGAACACGGGCGCCGCCGGATTCTCGCCCGAACCCGGCAAGCTGATGCCGATATTGGCGTGCTTCGATTCGCCCGGCCCGTTGACGATGCAGCCCATCACCGCGACGTGCATCTTCTCGACGCCGGGGTACTGATCGCGCCACGTGGGCATCGAGTTGCGCAAGTAGCTTTGAATCTGCGACGCCAACTCCTGGAACAGCGTGCTCGTCGTGCGGCCGCAGCCGGGACACGCGATGACCATCGGCGTGAAGGAGCGCAGGCCCATCGTCTGCAGGATTTCCTGGCCCACGACGACTTCGCCGGTGCGCGCGCCGCCCGGCTCCGGCGTGAGCGAAATGCGAATGGTGTCGCCGATGCCTTCCTGCAGCAGAACCGAAAGCGCCGCCGTCGATGCAACGATGCCCTTGGAGCCCATGCCCGCTTCGGTCAGGCCGAGATGGAGCGCGAAGCTGCAACGCTTCGCGAGTTCGCGATACACGGCGATCAGATCCTGCACGCCGCTGACCTTGCACGACAGGATGATCTTGTCGCGGCCGAGACCCAGTTCGACGGCGCGCTCCGCCGAGCCGACCGCGGATTGAATCAGCGCCTCGTACATCACGCTTTGCAGTTCCCACGGATTCGAACGCGCGGCGTTTTCGTCCATCATGCGCGCGAGCAGATCCTGATCGAGACTGCCCCAGTTCACGCCGATACGCACCGGCTTGTCGTATTTGATCGCGGCTTCGATCATCTGCGCGAATTGC
This sequence comes from Caballeronia sp. NCF2, assembly GCF_023631205.1. Classification (NCBI taxonomy): domain Bacteria; kingdom Pseudomonadati; phylum Pseudomonadota; class Betaproteobacteria; order Burkholderiales; family Burkholderiaceae; genus Caballeronia; species Caballeronia sp. NCF2. The sequence continues at coordinate 27,556 of NZ_JALQDN010000018.1, forward strand.
GTGTCGCGCTTCGCGCCCTGGCCGACGTTGCCCGGATTGATCCGGTATTTCGACAGCGTCTCGGCGCACGCGGGATGATCGCGCAGCAGCAGATGGCCGTTGTAGTGGAAATCGCCGACGAGCGGCACCGTCACGCCCATGCGATCGAGTTGCTCGCGAATATGCGGCACGGCCGCCGCCGCTTCCGGCGTATTCACCGTAATGCGGACGAGCTCGGAGCCCGCCTGCGCCAGTTCCTTGATCTGGATGGCCGTGCCAATCGCGTCCGCCGTGTCGGTGTTGGTCATCGACTGCACGCGCACCGGCGAATCGCCGCCGATCGTCACGAGCTGGCCACCCCAGCGCACGTCGACGGCATGCGATGACCGGCGCGTCAACGGACCGCCGAAGACCGGCTCGGTCGAACAAATCTTGCTGTTGATCAGGGATTGAGCTTCGGATTGCATCGAAAAACCCTTTGGCAACCTTGCCGCCGATACGGCGCCGGTCGCGTGTGTGGAACCTCAAACGGGCGTCACGGCTTGCACCGTGACGCCCTCGACTTGTCCGCCGCGCTGGACAGATCGATCTCGCAAGCTCAAGGCAGCGAGAGACGCGCGACGTTTCCGCGTGCGGACGAATAGCGTTTGGCGTCGACGGGCTCGTCATCGACCGACAGCGACTCGACGCCCTTCACGTTGCCGACGGTCACCTTGAACGGCGCCTCGCCTTCCACGCGCTGGGTGTTGCCCGCGCGCACGAGTCCGGAATACAGTTCCTTGCCGTCCTTGCCGCGCACGCTGAACCAGCTATCTTCCTTCACTTTCAATTCGATCGCGCTCGAACCGCTGCCCGCGACGGCCGGAGCCGACGCCGCCATCGCAACAGCCGAAGCAGGCTTCGCGGCCGATGCGGGCGCCGCCGCAGCCGGCGCGCTCGCGCCCTGCACCGCGGACAGCGTCGACGACGAAGCCGGCAGCGCATTCGTGCCGAGCGGACGCGGCATCGGCTGCTCGCCCGGGCCGGCCGCCACTTCGGGCAGCGACGCTTCGCCGGTGTTGGCGGCCGCGGCCTCGTCGGGCGTCGGCGCGGATGTCGTGCCCGACGCTTCGTTCGATGCCGAAGCAGGCGCGGACGTCGACGACAGACCGATGCCCGTCGTCGCCTTGAGGCGCGCGAGCCAGTTGTTCGAATCGCCGCCGGTGTGCCACATCACGAGCACGGCCAGCACGACGATGATGGCGAGCACGCCCCACATCCACGAGCGCTTGCGGCCCGACGAATTGCCGAGCGGCACCGACACGCGTCCGCGCGGCAGACCCGCGCCCGCCGACGCCGGCACCTTCAGATTCTGCGCGATGTCATCGCCGCTGCGCCGGAACGCCTGCGTGAACGGCGCCGGATCGGCGCCGAGAATCTTCGCGTAACTGCGCACGATGCCCGCCGCGAACGTGCGATCGGGCAACTGGCTGATATCGCCCGCTTCGAGCGCGAGCAGTTTCGGCGGCGACACCTTGAGACGCGCGGAAACGTCGTCGATCGACCATGCTTTCGCCTGGCGAAGTTGCGCGAGACGCGCGCCGACCGCCTGTATCGAGTCCAGATTCCCCGCCTGGCTCGCATTCGATGCCGCCCTTTCCGCGTCGCCCGGGCCGTCGTACTGACTGCCGGACCGGTTGTTGCCGGAATGACTGCCGAAAGGCGTCGGGTGCTGCGGCTCACTCATGCCAAATTCCTCGCATCGATTCTTCTATATAGCGCTGTTGCGTCGTTCGGTTCCAAAAACCCCGTGCACGATACAACCGCAGCGCCATTGCAGACCGCTTTATAACAAAATGTTCGGCTTTAGCGCCGCATCCAGACGCTTGCTGCGCCCTCCGCTGCGGCTTTTTTCGATGCGGACGCCCGGTCAGACCGCCCGCACCTCGATCGTCTTGCTGCCTGCACGGCCCATGCGTTCGGCAAGACGCGTGCGGTCCTGCACCGCGCCCGCGAGTTGACCGCACGCAGCGTCGATATCGTCGCCGCGCGTCTTGCGCACGGTCGTTACGACGCCCGCATCGATCAACACCTGCGCGAACCGCTTGATCTGCTCGTTCTTCGAGCGCGTCAACCCCGACTCCGGAAACGGATTGAACGGGATCAGATTGAACTTGCACGGCACGTCGCGCGTCACGGCAAGCAATTCGCGCGCGTGCGCTTCGGTGTCGTTGACGCCGTCGAGCATGCAATATTCGAACGTGATGAAGTCGCGCGGCGCGACCTTCAGATAACGCTGACACGCGGCCATCAATTCACGCAGCGGGTACTTCTTGTTCAGCGGGACCAGCATGTCGCGCAGCGGATCGTTCGGCGCGTGCAGCGATACCGCGAGCGCCACCGGCAGGTCGGCCGCGAGGCGGTCCATCATCGGCACGACGCCGGAGGTCGACAAGGTCACGCGACGGCGCGACAAGCCATAGGCGTTGTCGTCGAGCATCAGGCGCATGGCCGGCACGACGGCGTCGTAATTGAGCATCGGCTCGCCCATGCCCATCATCACGACGTTCGTGACGACGCGCTCGCCCTTGCCCGGCCCGCCGACTTCGCGCCCGAGCGACTTGCGCAGCGCGAACTCCGCCATGCGCAACTGGCCGATGATCTCGCCCGTCGTCAGGTTTCGGGAAAAACCCTGCTTGCCGGTGGAACAGAACCGGCAGTTCACCGCGCAACCCGCCTGCGACGACACGCACAGCGTGCCGCGCGTCTCTTCGGGGATGAACACGGTTTCGACCGCGTTGCCGTTGCCGACGTCGACCAGCCATTTGCGGGTGCCGTCGGCGGAAACGTGGTCGCTGATGATGTCGGGCATCGCCATGTTGGCGCGGCCCTTGAGTTTTTCGCGCAGCGATTTCGCGAGATCCGTCATGCCGTCGAAGTCTTCGGCACCATATTGGTGGATCCAGCGCTGCAATTGCTTGGCGCGAAACGGCTTTTCGCCCAGGCTCGCGCAGTACGCGGTGAGCCCGGCGGCGTCGAGATCGAGGAGATTGACGGTGGTGCTGCTCGTCATGTCAAGTTCTGCCATTTCAGATTGCGAAGCCCGGTATCTTCCCGGGACGTTCGCGCCAATTTCTGCTTCTTTTCGTACCGCTTTTATTGCGTCGAGGCGCGATGCCCGCGATGACCGAACAGCCATCGCGGCTTTCAACGCGAAAATTAACGCGAGTAGACGTTCACTTGCGGGAAGAAGAACGCAACTTCTTGCGCTGCCGTTTCCGGCGCGTCCGACCCGTGAACCGCGTTCGCGTCGATGCTGTCGGCGAAGTCGGCGCGGATCGTGCCCTTGTCCGCCTTCTTCGGGTCGGTCGCGCCCATCAGGTCGCGATTCTTCAGGATGGCGTTCTCGCCTTCCAAGACTTGAATCATCACCGGACCCGAGATCATGAATTCGACCAGATCCTTGAAGAACGGACGTGCGGCGTGCACGGCGTAGAACTTCTCGGCGTCGGCGCGCGACAGATGAACCATGCGCGACGCAATGATCTTCAGACCTGCGTTCTCGAAACGGCTGTAGATCTGGCCGATAACGTTCTTTGCCACTGCGTCCGGCTTGATAATCGACAGGGTGCGCTCGATCGCCATAAAAACTCCAAAAAATGAACGGTTTACGGATTAAAACGAATCGACAATTGTAGCACGAAGCAATGTATGATTGCGATTGAAACCTTACGGCATCGTAAGGATCAAACCCTGCGAGGACTTGGCTGTCCGGACGGCCGAACTGGCCTTTCGGGCTATTGAATTCGGCGCGCGCCGGGGCCATATTGGAACAAAACGCTGCATTGCAACCGGAAGCACGCAGCGCGGCGCGGGCACCAAGCGGTTCTAATATTGGCTTAAGTCCGCGCACCTTATCATTCGTATATGACGAAGTCGCGGGAAGACCGAACGACAGACAATTGGAGCAAGGAGAAACCATGAACGAATCACCCTACAGCTTTGGCCGTAATGGCAGCGTCACCTCGGTCGAGGTGCGCAACCGCGTGCTGCGCAACACCTACTGGCTGCTCGCGCTCTCGATGGTGCCGACGGTGCTCGGCGCATGGGTCGGCGTCGCGACGGGCTTCTCGCTGTTCGCGGCTACCAGCCCGGCAATGAGCTTCATCGCGTTCCTCGCGATCGCGTTCGGCTTCATGTTCGCCATCGAGAAAACCAAGAACAGCGGCATGGGCGTGGTCGTCCTGCTCGGCTTCACGTTCTTCATGGGCCTGATGCTCTCGCGTCTCCTGAGCTTCATTCTCGGGTTCTCGAACGGACCGCAACTTATCATGATGGCCTTCGGTGGCACGGGCGTGATCTTCGCGGCCATGGCGACCATCGCGACCGTCAGCAAGCGCGATTTCTCGGGCCTCGGCAAGTTCCTGTTCATGGGCGTGATCGTCATTCTGCTGGCGGCGTTCGCGAACATCTTCCTGCAGTTGCCCGCGCTCATGATGACGATCTCCGTGCTCGCCATCGTGATCTTCTCGGCGTACATGCTTTTCGACGTGCAGCGCGTGGTGAACGGCGGCGAGACGAACTACATCAGCGCGACGCTCGCGATCTATCTCGACCTGTATAACGTGTTCACGAACCTGCTGGCGCTGCTCGGCATCTTCGGCGGCAACCGCAACTAAGCGCGCCAAACGCGGCAGAAACGAAAAACCGGCCTTCGGGCCGGTTTTTTTGTGCCTGCGAAGCGCCGCAGCCGGATCAGTCGCGCTCGAACAACGCAATCGATTCGACGTGCGACGTGTGCGGGAACATGTTCACGACGCCCGCGCCCTTCATCCGATAACCCGCTTCGTGCACGAGCAGGCCGGCGTCGCGCGCGAGCGTCGCCGGATTGCACGACACATAGACGATGCGCTCGGGCAACGGTCCATCGCCGCTCTGGGCGATGTCCGCGAGCGCCTTCGACACGGCGAGCGCGCCTTCGCGCGGCGGATCGATGAGAAACTTGTCGAAGCGGCCAAGCGCGCGCAGGTCGTCGGCGGTCACTTCGAAGAGATTTCGGCACGCGAACGACGTGTGGCCATCGACGCCATTCGCCTTCGCGTTCTCCAACGCCCGGGTCGTCAGCGCTTCGCTGCCTTCGATCCCGACAACCTCACGCGACACCCGCGCGAGCGGCAGCGTGAAATTGCCGATGCCGCAGAAAAGGTCGAGCACGCGATCGGACTTCTCCGGAGCAAGCAGGCTGAGCGCCCGGCTCACCAGCACGCGATTGATCTGGTGATTCACCTGCGTGAAGTCGGTCGGCTTGAACGGCATGCGGATATCGAATTCCGGCAGCGTGTAAGCGAGCTCGCTATCGAGCGGATAGAACTGATAAACCGTGTCCGGTCCTTTCGGCTGGAGCCACCATTGCACGCCGTGCGCATCGGCGAAAGTGCGCAGCAGCCCTTCGTCGGCTTCGGTCAGCGGCTCCAGAATGCGCAGCACGAGCGCCGTGACGTCCGATCCGACCGCGAGCTCGATCTGCGGCATGCGATCGCGAATCGACAGGCCCGCCACCAGATGGCGCAGCGGCACGAGCATCGCGGAAACATGCGGCGGCAGCACTTCGCAGCTCGTCATGTCGGCGACGTAACTGCTCTTGCGCTCGTGAAAGCCGACCAGCACGCCGCCCTTCTTTTCGACGTGCCGCACGGTCAGGCGCGCGCGATAGCGATATCCCCACGACGGCCCGTGAATCGGCCGGAACATGGTTTCGGCGCGCAGTTTGGACAGATGTTGCAGGTTGTCTTCGAGCACGCGCTGCTTCACGGCGATTTGCGCGCGAACATCCAGATGCTGCATCGAGCAGCCGCCGCAAATGCCGAAAAACTGGCACTTCGGCTTCGCGCGAATCACGCTCTCGCGCAGCACGCTCACCACTTGCGCCTGCTCGAAGCTCGGCTTTTTGCGGTAGCTCGAATAGCTGACACGTTCGCCCGGCAACGCGCCTTCGACGAAGATGACCTTGCCCGGCTCTCCGTCCTCGTTGACCGTGCGACCGACGCCGCGCGCTTCCATGTCGAGCGACTCGATTTCGATTTCGGGCGCGACGAAGTTCGGATCGGGCGTGACGGATTTCGCCGGCGCGGCGCGGCGGCGATGCTGGGTTTTTCGAGCGGCTTCGGACACCTGCGTACTTCCTGACTTATCGTGGGGCAAAGGCGAGATTGTAGACGAACGTCACGCTCTCATTCGACGAACGCCGCCAGATACTCCGCCCAGTGCGGCGAAGTCTCCTGCGCGAGCGCATTCTTGACGAAGTTGATTTCGTCCGCGTACTCATCGGGCGTGAAGCCGCCGCGCATCATCTGAAAACGACAGTACATCAGATACGTGTTGACGACGTCGGTCTCGCAATAGTTGCGGATTTCGTCGATATGGCCGTCGCAATACGCTTCCCAGACCTTGCCGCCGTCCATGCCGAGCTTGCCGGGAAAGCCGCATAGCTTCGCGAGCGCATCGAGCGGCGCATTGGCGCGCGCCTGATACATCGCGAGCACGTCCATCAGGTCGATGTGCCGCATGTGATAGCGGCTGATGTAGTTGTTGAACTTGAACTCGCGGTCGTCCTGACCGAGATCCCAGTAGCGCGGCGCGGCGATGCCGTGCACGAGCGCGCGGTAGTGGAGCACGGGCAGATCGAAGCCGCCGCCGTTCCACGACACGAGCTGAGGCGTGTATTTCTCGATCACGCGATAGAACGACTGGATGAGCGCGGCCTCGCCGTCGGCCGTCGTGCCGAGCGAGCGCACGCGAAAGCCGTTGTTGTCGCGAAACACGCACGAAATCGCCGCGACACGCTGCAGATGATGCGGCAAGAAATCATTGCCGACGCGCTCGCGGCGCGCTTCGAACGCATGTTCGGCGACCTCGCGGTCGGAGAGATCGTCGGGCAAATCTTCGAGACGGCGAATGCCGTCGACATCGGGGATTGTCTCGATGTCGAAAACGAGAATCGGTGTCATTGAATCCTGGAGCGCGACGCCCCAAGCCGAAGGGCGTCGCCGAAGCGTTAAAGCACGGCGTCCTTGCGAACGCCGTTGGATGCGAAAAAGCGCTTGAGACGCACGAGCGCCTCTTGCTGGATCTGGCGCACACGCTCGCGCGTGAGGCCCATTTCGTCGGCGAGTTCTTCGAGCGTCGCGGGCTCGATGTGGTTCAGCCCGAAACGCCGTTCGATCACGTGCCGGTGTTTGTCGGACAGACGCGAGAGCCACAACCGCGTGAGCGATTCGAGTTCGCGATGCTGCACTTCCGCGTCCGGCGACTGGCTCTGATCGTCGGAAAGGAGATCGAGCAGGCTGCTGCCCGGATCGAGGTCGAGCGGCGCGTCGAGCGAAGCCGTGTGTTCGTTGAGCGCGAGGATATCGGTGACTTCCTCGGGCGTCTTGCCGGTGAGATACGCAATATCGTCGATGCTCGCGTCGCGGCGTTCGGGCGCGACGCTGTCATTCGAATTGGCGGAATTTTTTTCCAGATGGCGCTTCGCGCGCAGCACCTGGTTCAACTCGCGGATGACGTGAACCGGCAGACGCACCGTGCGCGCCTGGTTCATGATCGCGCGCTCGATGCTCTGGCGGATCCACCAAGTGGCATAGGTCGAAAACCGGAAACCGCGCGTCGGATCGAATTTCTCGATTGCGTGCATGAGGCCGAGATTGCCTTCCTCGATCAGGTCGAGCAACGGCACGCCGCGATTGAGATATCCCTTCGCGATACTGACGACGAGCCGCAGATTGCGCTCGATCATCACCTGGCGCGCGTCGAATTCGCCGGCTTTCGCGAGTCGCGAATAGCGCTGCTCTTCCTCGACGGTCAGGAGCGGCTTCACGCTGATGCGGTTCAGGTAATGCTGGATCGTGTCGGCGGTGAGCTCGGCCTGCAAAAGCGAGCGGAAATCGTCGGCGTCGGGCGCGGAATCGTTTGCGCCTTCCGCTGCTTCGTCGCTGCTTTTTCCGCGGCTGTTGCCTTCTTCGTCCGAATCGACGTCGACATCGACATTGTCGATGTCCTCGTCTTGAGTCGAAGCACCGTCTTCCACCGACACTTGCAAAGGTCGGCTGATCGTCTCAGTCTCGGCTTGCGGCAGGCGGCGCTTCGTTTTTGGCATGATGGTTTCGCTTTATTGCGGCGGCAAATACTTCAGTGGGTCAACAGGTTTTCCCTGCCGGCGAACTTCGAAATGCAACATCACGCGGTCCGAATCGCTGTTCCCCATCTCAGCGATCTTCTGCCCTTTAGTTACCGCGTCTCCCTCTTTTACCATCAAAGCACGGTTATGTGCGTACGCTGTCAGAAAAGTTGCGTCGTGTTTGATGATAATGAGATTGCCGTAGCCGCGCAGCCCATTTCCGGAGTAAACCACTCGGCCATCCGCCGACGCGTTGACCGGATCTCCCGCCGCACCGCCAATGTTCAAACCTTTGTTGCTCGCTTCGTTGAATGTGCCGAGAATCGGACCGCGCGCCGGCCAGATGAACGCCGGCTGGGCCGCTGGCGCCGCCGCGTTCGCATCCGCGCCCGGCACGCCAGGCGCCGATGCCATGCCCGCCGCCGCGCCGGCCGTTCCCGGCGCCGCGCCCATACCCGAGTTGGCGCCGTAATACGGCGGCTGCGCGGTCGCACCCGGCTGCGGGCTCGCGTACGCGTTCGCGCCATTCAACGGCTGCGTCTGCACGCCGCCGCCCACGATCGGCGCGGTCGCCACACCGGGCGTCGCCGCCGCGACATTCGCGCCCGGAGGCGCCACGCGCATCAGCTGGCCGACTTCGATCTGGTTCGGGTTGGTCAGGTTGTTCCACGCTGCGATGTCGTGATAATTCTGACCGTTTTCCAGTGCGATCCGATATAGGGTGTCGCCCGGCTTCACACGGTAATAGCCCGGCGGCGGCGGGCCGTTGTCCGGCGTCTGCGCTGCCGTCGTGCCGATGGGCGCGCCCGTTCTGTCGACGACCGGCGCCATGTCCATGCGCGTCGAACACGCCGCCAGCGCGGACAACGCCAGCACGCACACGCCGCGCTGCGCCGCGCTTAAGGCTTGGTCCGCACTTCCTTCTCGCAAAGCACGCAGGATACTCATCGGTGTCAAATCACTCCGGATTTTAAGGGTACAAAGAAAACGCGATCGAGCTGCTCTTCCCGCCATTGGCTTGCCGACACGCGCGTGACGAGCGTCAGCACCTGCGACTGCGCGGCCTGCGATCCGACCGGCGCGACGAGCTTGCCGCCGACCGCCAGTTGATCGAGCAAGGCCTGCGGCACGTCGAGGCCGGCGCACGCGATGACGATCGCGTCGAACGGCGCGGCCGCGGGCAAGCCGAGGCGGCCATCGCCGTAATGCAGCCGGATATTCGGCACGCGCAACGGCCGAAGATTGAGCTTCGCGCGCTCCGACAACGGACGCACGCGTTCGATCGAATAAACCTCAGTGGCGACTTGCGACAGCACGGCCGCCTGATAACCGCAACCGGTGCCGATCTCCAGCACCTTGTTCAACGCGCGCCCGGTCGCGACCAGTTCGATCATGCGCGCGACGACCGACGGCTTCGAGATGGTCTGGTGATGGCCGATCGGCAGCGCGGCGTCTTCGTAAGCCTGCGCCGCGAGTCCCGGATCGACGAACATGTGGCGCGGCACGACCGACATCGCATTGAGCACGCGCGGATCGGTCACGCCGTTCGAGCGCAGGCGTTCGACCATGCGCTCGCGCACCCGTTCCGATGTGAGTGTCTGCGTGCTTGCCAGCGCAACATTGGGCGCGCCTTTTTTCGTCGCGATCGCGGCGGCGTTCAGGTCGCGCTCGCCGGGCCGCGGCGCCGGACGCAGTGAATTCGCGCGCGCCGGATGAGCCGAATGATGCGTCTGCGCCGCGCTCTTGCTCGCCGACGGAACCGGTTTCGCCCCGCCAATTGCGGTCTTCGCGCCCGAACGCACGGGAAAAACGGACGTGGCCGGCTTCGCGGACGCCGCTGCCGTCGCGGGATTTTTCATCGTCGCGTTCGCCGCGCGCGATTGTCCAGGCCTTGTCGGCTGCGTCGGCGTCGGCGTCGGCTTCAGCGCGGAAGCGGCGGCTGGCTTGCCGCGCGAATCTTGCGGACGGGCCACGGGTTTGCGCGGCTCGCGAACGAGATCCGCGAGCGCCAGCGGAAAGCGCTTGGCGCGCTCGTCGCTCATGTGCGAGCGCTCCCGGCGCGCGCCCATTCGCGCGTCTCCGCCATGAGCTTCGTATGAGTGAGATCGAGTTGCAGCGGCGTGATCGACACGAAGCCGTTCGCGACCGCGTGGAAATCGGTGCCTTCGCTCGCGTCGAGCGCATCGCCTGACGGGCCGATCCAGTAGATGGGGTTGCCGCGCGGATCGCTCTGGCGGATCACCGGCTGCGAAGGATGACGCTTGCCGAGGCGCGTCACTTTCCATTCGCGCAACTGATCGTAAGGCAGGCTCGGAATGTTCACGTTCAGCAACGGATGACCCGGCATCGGATGTTCGAGGAAATGAGCGACGATCTCGGCCGCCACGCGCGCGGCGTCGTCGAGATGAAGCCAGTCGCGGCCGACGAGCGAGAATGCGATCGCCGGAATGCCGAACATGAAGCCTTCGGTGGCGGCCGCCACGGTGCCCGAGTACAGCGTGTCCTCGCCGACGTTCTGCCCGTTGTTGATGCCCGACACGACGAGATCAGGCTGCTCGTCGAGCATGCCCGTGAGCGCGATGTGCACGGAATCGGTCGGCGTACCGTTCACGAAGTTGAAACCGTTCGGCGCCTGATGAACGCTCAAGGGCCGCGACAGCGTAAGCGAGTTGGACGAGCCGCTGCAGTTCTGCTCCGGCGCCATCACCGTCACTTCGCCGAGCGGCTGCAGGACATCGTGCAGCACATTGATGCCGCGCGCCAGATAACCGTCGTCGTTGCTGAGTAGGATTCGCATCCGACGATTGTAACCGAGGAAAGTGGCGCGACGACGACTCGAACTGCCATACACTGAGCCCAGTTCAACCAGGAGAAAACATGCGCGCCGTACGATGCAACGAACACGGATTGCCCCACACGCTTTCGATCGAAACGCTGCCCGACCTGCATCCGGAAGCAGGCGAAGTCGTCATTGACGTGAAAGCGGCGAGCGTGAACTTTCCCGACGTGCTCATCATCCAGAACAAATACCAGTTCAAGCCGCCGCTGCCGTTCACGCCCGGCGCGGAGTTCGCGGGCATCGTGCGCGAAGCCGGCGCGGGCGTCACGCATCTCGCGCCCGGCATGCGCGTGGCCGCCTACACCGCGCAAGGCGCGTTCGCCGAACAGGCGCGCGCGAAAGCCGCCGATTGCATCGTCTTGCCCGATGACGTCGATCTCGCCGAGGCCGCCGCATTCTCGCTCGCCTATGGCACGTCGTATCACGCGCTCGTCGATCGCGGCGAGCTCAAGGCCGGCGACACGCTGCTCGTGCTGGGCGCGGCCGGCGGCGTCGGCATCGCGGCGATCCAGATCGGCAAGATCGTCGGTGCGCGCGTGATCGCGGCGGCATCGAGCGCGGAGAAGCTCGCGTTCTGTCGCGAACATGGCGCGGACGAGGTCATCGATTACGCGCACGAAGACTTGCGCGAACGTATCAAGGCGCTGACGGACGGCAACGGGCCGGATGTGATCTTCGATCCGGTCGGCGGAACGTATGCCGAACCCGCGTTTCGCAGCATCGGCTGGCGCGGACGGTATCTCGTCGTCGGCTTCGCGAACGGCGAGATTCCGAAGCTGCCGTTCAATCTGGCGCTGCTGAAAGGCGCGAGCATCGTCGGCGTGTTCTGGGGCGGTCACATGCAGCGCGAACACGCGCTCGCCGATCGGGAATTCGCGACGATGGTCGAGTGGATCAAAGCGGGCAAGCTGCGCCCTGTCGTCACGAAGCGCTACTCGCTCGACGAAACGCCGCAAGCGCTGGACGACATGATGAACCGGCGCGTGACGGGCAAGATCGTGATCGAGCCATAACGCGCGCACTGCTACCATTGCGCGCTTTCACGCACTCCGCGAAGAGCCATGGCGAGTCTATGCCCCAATGTCAGCGTCATCGTGCCGGTCTACAACTGCGAAGCCTGGCTCGAAGCGCTGCTGCGCTCGGTGCTCGATCAGCAAGGCGTCGATCTCGAAGTCATCGCGATCTGTGACGGCGCGACAGACGACAGTCTCGCCATGCTCGAAACGATGGCGGCGGCCGATGCACGCATCCGTGTGGTAGCGCAGGAAAATCGCGGCGTATCGGCGTCGCGCAATGTCGGGCTGACGCTCGCGCGCGGCGAGTGGATCGCGTTCGCGGACGGCGACGACTGGATGAAGCCCGGCGCGTTGCGCAGGTGGATCGAACACGGCCGCCAGCATCGGCTCGATGTCGTGATCGGCAACGGATTCAGCTTCGAGGACTTGCCGCCGCCCGCCGATCCTCGACCGATGTACGAAGGCCAGCCGTGGGGCGACATCTGCGACGGCACGGCGTGGCTCAAACGGACCGTGCCGAACAACGACTGGGTCGTCTGCGTGTGGCTGCAATGCGTGCGGCGCGATCTCGTCGTGAGACACGGCCTGCGTTTCGAGGAAGGCGTGGTGCACGAGGACATCATCTGGGCGTTGCAGCTCGGGCTTCACGCACAGCGCGTCGGTTTCGTGCGCGAACCGTTGTACGGCTATCGACGCAATCCGGAATCGATCACGAACTCGCCCTCGCCGGCCGCTGTCGCGCGCCGCGCGGCGGGTTATCTGCGCGTGATCGACGCGCTCGTGACCGCCGCGCTCGATCCGCAAACCGACCGAAGTCTCAGCCGGATTCTGCTACGCCAAGCCAACCGCGAAAGCGGTCATCTCCTGCATGTGCTCAGAAAGCGCCTGACCGACGACGAACTGCGCAAGCCTTTCGCGCGGCAGTTTCTGCAGTCGGGGTATGTTCGCGCGATGCTGAAGGGCGCGACCAATGCGAGCGAAGTGTGGCGCGCGCTTCGCTGCTGGCGCGTCTATTCGCGCTTCGCGGCGTGAAGGCGTCCGCTTATAGGCGTCGCGATTGCGCGCGCGGCAGCATGCCGATGCGCGTTGCTTGGGTCGGCTGAGCCGCTTTGGCGTCGGCGAAATCGGCCATCGCGTAGTGTTGCGCCGCGCGCGCATGGTTGCCGTGCAACGTCCTGAACGCGGATGTCACGCGACGCACGGTGAGCAGGCGTTGCCACAAGCGTTCGCGAAGCCCGCCGAAAGGCAGAAAGGACGGCGGCACCACGACCGCGCCCGGGCCCCAGCCCGGACGCCACGAGCGCGCAAGGCCCTGGCGCATAAAGAGAGAGAGCGTCGGCACGCCGATGCAGGACGCGAGATGCCCGAGCCCCGAATCGTTGCCGATGAACCACGACGATTCGGCGATCCATGCCGCGACTTCGCCCAGTTGCGGCAGCGCATTGACCTCGCACCCTTCTTCAGCGATATCGCCCCAGACGCCGAACTCCGCAGGCGCGACGAGAAAGCTCGGGCGCAATCTCCGCCGCGTCAGCGCACGCGAGAGCGCAAGAAACTTCTCGCGGCCCCACATCTTTTCAGGATGACTGCCGGTCGGATGAATGACGACGCGATTCGCGAAGCGCCCGCGCATGACGCCGGACGGCACGACGAGACCGTTCGCGCGCGTCACGTCGGCGAGACCGAGCACGTTCTTCGCGATATCGACGATGCGGTCGACCATGTGCTTCGAGCCGCCGTATTCCGGCAGCGTGGCGAGACAGATGGTCTGGCCCGAGCGGCTCAACGTCGATGCGTAGTCGGTCGGGCGAAGCTCGATCACGGTGTCGAACGCGCCCTGCCAGGCGTCGCGACGCCCTACCGTCACATGGGGAAACCAGTCGGCGAGTTGCTCCACGACCCAGCCGAACACGACGGGGCGATATCCGTTGCGGATGAGATTGTCGACGAGAACGAGCCCGATGAGGCTGTCGCCGATCGGCGATGGCAATACCACCGCAATCGAACCGTCAGTTCGCAGTTTCATTGTTGGTCCCGCGGGATCGCACGACGGACGTCGTGCAACGGCCTGTCCAGGACAGCATGATAGCGATGTCGACCGTGTCGTGCCATGACGGGCATTCCGAAAACGGTCGGCTTCGTTGACGGCGTGTTGGCACGCGCACAACCGGGGCGTCAAAGCTTCTCGGTTTCTCCGCTCTTCGGCTGCCATTTCATGAGCCGGCGCTCGACCAGCGCGACGAGACCGTCGAGCACCAGCGCGAACGCGGTCAGCACGAGAATCCCCGCGAACACCGTGTTGATGTCGAAGGTGCCTTCGGCCTGCAGGATCAGATAACCGACACCGCGCGCCGAGCCGAGATATTCGCCGACCACCGAGCCGACGAACGCGAGCCCCACCGACGTGTGCAGGCTCGAAAACACCCAGCTGGTCGCGCTCGGCAGATAGACATACCGCAGCAACTGCTTGCGATTCGCGCCGAGCATGCGCGCATTCGCGAGCACGACCGGGCTCACTTCCTTCACGCCCTGATACACGTTGAAGAACACGATGAAGAATACGAGCGTCACGCCAAGCGCGACCTTCGACCAGATGCCGAGACCGAACCACACCGCGAAGATCGGCGCCAGGATCACGCGCGGCATCGAATTGGCGGCCTTGATGTAGGGATCGAGAAGCGCGCTCGTCATCGGCGCGAGCGCGAGCCAGAGACCGACGCCGAGTCCCGTCACCGTGCCGATGACGAACGCCAGCACCGTTTCGATCAGCGTCACCCACAGATGGATGTAAATCTCGCCGCTCGTGAACCATTCCCAGATGCGTATGAGCACCTTCTGCGGCTCGCCGAAGAAAAAGGCGGCCTTGTTCGCGTCGTCGAAATAGAAAGGCGGCAAGAGCGTCGGGCTCGTCAGCATGTACCACAGCACGAAGCACGCGAGCAGCAACAGCCACTGCCACACGATGAGATTCGCCCGATTCGGGCGCAGCTTGTTCCACATGGTCGTATCGTCTTATTCGGCGGCGGCGGGCTTCAGCTGCTGCTGATAACCCTTCAGCACTTCTTCGCGCAGCACGCCCCAGATCTGCGCGTGCAGTTCGACGAAGCGCGGATGCGAGCGGATCTCGGCGACATCGCGCGGGCGCGGCAGATCGATCGCGAATTCGCCGATCGGATGCGTGCCCGGCCCCGCCGCCAGCACGACGACGCGATCGGACATCGAGATCGCCTCGTCCAGATCGTGCGTGATGAAAAGCACGGCCTTGCGTTTCGCGGCCCACAGATCGAGCAACTCGTTTTCCATGAGCTGGCGCGTCTGGATGTCGAGCGCGGAGAACGGCTCGTCCATGAGGATGATGTCGGGATCGAGGATGAGCGTCTGCGCCATCGCGACGCGCTTACGCATGCCGCCCGACAACTGATGCGGATAACGGTCGCCGAAACCGCCGAGGCCCACGCGCTTCAGCCATTCCTCGCCGCGCTTGTCGGCTTCGGCCTTCGGCACGCCCTGAAACGCGAGGCCGGCCGTGACGTTGTCGAGCGCGGAGCGCCACGGCATCAGCGCATCGGCCTGGAACATGTAGCCCGCGCGCCGGTTGATGCCCTTCAGCTTTTCGCCGAACACGCTCACGGTGCCCGACGAAGGCTCCAGCAATCCCGCCGACACGTTGAGCAATGTCGATTTTCCGCAGCCGGTCGGCCCGACGACGGACACGAATTCTCCTGGCGCGATCGCGAGGCTCGTATCGCGGACCGCCGTGTAGCGATCACGGCGACTCTCGCGCGACGCGAACGTGCAGGTGACGTCCTCGAGCGCGAGCGCATGGTTCGATGGCGACGACATCGGTCAGACCTTGACGCTCGCGAGCGCCTTCTTGACGAAATCGTTGGTCCAGGTCTTCGACAGGTCGATCGGCTTGCCCTTCACGGTTTCGTCGAAGGCTTGCAGCGTCTTGAGCGAGGTCGCGGGACCGTCGGCGGGCATCAGGCCGTCCGGCGACAGCGCTTCCTTCACGTGCTGCCACGAATCGAGATACAGCGCGCGATCGCCGAGCAGATAGCTTTCCGGCACCGTCGAGATGAGATCCTTGCCCGAGGCCGTCTGCAGCCACTTCAGCGCGCGTACCATCGCGTTGGTGAGCGCCTGCGTCGTGTTCGGATTCTTCGTGATGAAGCTCTGCGACGCGTACAGGCAACCCGCCGGCATGTTGCCGCCGAACACCTTCACGGTGTCCGCGAGCGTGCGCGTGTCCGACACGATGCGGATATCGCCCGCGCGATCGAGCTTGGTCATCACCGGATCGAGGTTGGCGATGGCGTCGATCTGGCCGGATTGCAGCGCGGCGATCGCGCCCGCGCCCGCGCCGACGCCGATGAACGACACGTCGGTCGCCTTCAGCCCCGCTTGCGCGAGCACGAAGCTCGCCATGATCGCCGTCGACGAGCCCGGCGCCGTCACGCCGATTTTCTTGCCCTTCAAATCGGCGACGGACTTGTAGTTCGGCATCGCCTTCTTGGACACGGCGAGCACGATCTGCGGCGCGCGCCCTTGCAGCACGAATTCGCGGAAGTACTGATTCTTCGCCTGCAGCAGCAACGTGTGCTCGAACGCGCCGGATACGACATCCGCGCTGCCGCCGACCGCCGCCTGAAGCGCCTTCGCGCCGCCCGCGAAATCGGCGATTTCGACGTCGAGCCCTTCGTCCTTGAAGTAGTTGCGACGCTCGGCGATCGTGAGCGGCAGATAGTAGAAGAGATTCTTGCCGCCGACCGCGACCGATACCTTGCTCTGCTCCAGCTTGTTCTGTGCGAATGCGAGCGGCATGCCCGAGATTGCCCCGCCCGCGAGCGCGGCGCCGCTCGCGATGAACGTTCTGCGTTTCATCGTTGTCTGTCTCCTGGTTTTATCGTTGTCGGCGCTGTTCGGCTCGAGGCTCAGATCACCTTGGCCGCGCGCAGCCGCGCAATATCGTCGGCATCATACCCGAGCGTTTGAAGTACTTCATCCGTGTGTTCACCGAGTTGCGGCCCGAGCCAGCGCGTTTCCCCCGGCGTTTCGGAGAGCTTCGGCGTCACGTTCGGCAGCGTGATCTCGCGGCCGTCCTGCCACGGGAAACGCTGCAGCATCTGACGCGCGAGGTATTGCGGATCGGTGAACATGTCGGCGACGCTGTAGATGCGCCCGGCCGGCACGTCGGCGGCGTTCAACACAGCGAGCGCCTCGTCGATGCTGCGCGTCGAGAGCCAAGCGGCGATAGCGTCGTCGATTTCCTGCGTGCGCGGCACGCGTCCGTCGTTCGACGCGAGCGCGGGATCGTCCGCGAGATCCGCGCGATCGATCGCGTTCATCAGGCGCTTGAAGATCGGATCGCTGTTGCCGCCGATCACGATGCTGCCATCGCGGCACGGATACGTGTTCGACGGCACGATGCCCGGCAGCGACGCGCCCGTGCGCTCGCGCACCATGCCGTACACGCCGTATTCCGGCACGACGCTTTCCATCATGTTGAAGACGGCTTCATAGAGCGCGACGTCGACGACCTGGCCTTTGCCGCCGTTCACTTGGCGATGATGCAGCGCCATCAGCGCGCCGATCACGCCGTGCAGCGCGGCGATCGAATCGCCGATCGAAATGCCGATGCGCGGCGGCGGCAAATCCGGATAACCGGTGATATGACGCAAACCGCCCATCGATTCCGCGATTGCGCCGAAGCCCGGACGATCGCGATACGGACCGGTTTGACCGTAACCGGAAAGGCGCACCATCACGAGACCGGGATTGTCGGCGGACAGCACCTCGTAACCGAGCCCGAGTTTCTCCAGCAAGCCGGGCCGGAAATTCTCGACGACGATATCGGCTTCCTTCGCGAGCCGCCGCACGATCTCCTTGCCCTCGTCGGCCTTGAGATTGATCGTCACGGATTTTTTGTTGCGCGCCTGCACGGCCCACCAGAGCGACGTGCCGCCCACTTCCGGATAGAGCTTGCGCCACTTGCGCAGCGGGTCGCCGCCGTTCGGATCCTCGATCTTGATGACGTCGGCGCCGAACTCGCCCATGAAGCGCGCGGCGAACGGGCCGGCGATGAGCGTGCCCAGTTCCAGTACCTTCACGCCCGCGAGTGGTCCCGTCGTTGCGCTCATGGTCGTGTCTCCTTTGTGTGTTTTCTCAGAGCGGAATATCGAGCGGCTTGAAGCGCGGCGTGCCGTCGGCGAGCGTCTCGCTGAACATCGCCGCGGGGCGCACCCACAAGCCGCGTTCATGCGGCCACAGATGCTCGTAGACGATCATCGCTTCCTCGGTTTCCGAGTGCCGCGCGACGCCGATCACGCGATACAGCCCGCCCTTGTAGTGACGATGCGTCGCGAGCGCGAGCGCTTCGGTTTCTGTCATCGATTGGAGTCCTTTCATACGGAACGGCGATCGAGCATCGCGCGCGCGATCGTGCCGGCATCGACATATTCGAGCTCGCCGCCGACCGGCACGCCGCGCGCGAGCCGCGTCACCTTGAGCCCTTTGCTCTTGAGCGTTTGCGCGAGATAGTGCGCGGTCGCTTCGCCTTCGTTGGTGAAGTTGGTGGCGAGCACCACTTCCCGCACAACGCCGTCGAGCGCGCGACTGATGAGCCGCTCGAAGTGAATCTCCTTCGGACCGATGCCGTCGAGCGGGCTGAGCCGTCCCATCAGTACGAAATAGAGCCCGCGATACGTGAGCGTCTGTTCGAGCATGATCTGGTCGGCAGGCGTCTCGACGACGCACAGCAAAGCCGGATCGCGCTCTTCGTCGCTGCAGACTTCGCAGATATCGCTTTCCGTGAACGTGTTGCACTTCTCGCAGTGCTTCAGATTCTCGGTGGCGAACAGCAGCGAATTGCCGAGCTTTTCGGCGCCTTTGCGATCGTGCTGCATCAGGTGATACGCCATGCGCTGCGCCGACTTCGGTCCGACGCCGGGCAGCGCGCGCAGCGCTTCGACGAGCGCCGACAGGGCGGAAGGTTGTTTCATGTGTCCTTCATTTGACATCGAAGCGCGCCGAATCCGCTCCGGCGCGCGCGATCAGAACGGCAGCTTGAAACCCGGCGGCATCGGCATGCCGGCGGTCATGCCGCTCATCTTCTCTTGCGTGGTGGCTTCCGCCTTGCGCACGGCGTCGTTGAACGCAGCGGCGACGAGGTCTTCCAGCATGTCCTTGTCGTCGGCGAGCAGGCTCGGGTCGATCTGCACGCGGCGAACGTCGTTCTTGCAGGTCATCGTCACCTTCACGAGACCGGCGCCCGACTGGCCCTCGACCTCGATCTGCGCGAGCTGATCCTGCATCTTCTTCATGTTTTCCTGCATCTGCTGAGCCTGTTTCATCAGCCCGGCGAGTTGGTTCTTCATCATGGTTCGGCTCCTTACTGGAAAACGTGTGGCAAAAGCACGCGCGATGCGCGCGCCCGATATTCGGTGCGGCGGCGCGAAGTCGAAAACCGCGCCGCGCGCTTCAGTTCACGATGGATTCGCGCCCGATGCGGCAATCGGCTTGATCGAACCCTGCACGATGCTCGCGCCGAAATCGCGGATCAGCGATTGCACGAACGGATCCTGCTTGATCTCCTGCTCGGCTTCCTGCTGACGGCGGGCGCGTTCGGCGGCGTCGAGCGCGGCGGCGGTGCGCCGCGCGGGCGCGACGTTCACGCTGACCTCGATCGCGCGGCCGAGCTTTTCGGCGAGCGCGGCCTTGAGCTTGCCGACATGCGTGGCGTCGGTGTACATCTGGACCGGAACCGCAAGCGTCACGGAATTCGCATCGCAGGCGGTGAGCTCGCTGTTGAACGCAAGCTGATACGCAACGCCCTTCAGCGGAAGATCGACGGCGAGCGCCGCCCATTCGATCGACACGCCGAGCGCATCGAGCGGCACGGCGGGCGGCAACGGCGCCGTGTCGATGACGGGCGCCGGTTTCGCGGCGGGCTCGGCGTTGAAGCGCATGTCGTCCGGGCCGCTGTCGAAGGCTGGCACGAAGCCGTCGTCGGGCGGCATGAAATAAGCGTCTTCGGATCCGGCCGGCGCGTAGTCGTCGGGCGGCATCTCTTCCCACGGCGGCACGACGTTCGACTTGCTCGCGTTGCCGGCCGCGGGCTTCGGCTCGGGCGCGGCGGATGCGGCAGCCCGAGCGCGGCGCGGCGTCGGCACCGGAACTTGCGCGGCCGGTTTCGCGACGGGCTTGGGCGCAGCGGGAGCCGCCGTCTGCGCAGACGCGCCACGCGCGCCCCGATCGGACGACAGGCGCATGCCCGCGCTGCGCAAGACTTCAAGCGCCGCGCTCGCGCCGCTTACCGCGCGCGATGTCGCGGCTTCGTCGGACGTGCTCGGCGCGGCAGGCGCGGCTTCATCGACGGCCTGTCGCGCGGCGCTCGGCATCGGCGCGGCTTTTACCGGCACGGGCTCGCTCTTTTCGACGACGGGTTCTTCGACCGCCTTCACGACCACCGTCTCGACGGCGGGCGCCGGCGCTTTAGCAACCGACGCCGACGCCGACGCAGGCGCAGGCGCGACGGCGCGCTCGGCCATCGCACCCACGAGCGCGGCGCTGCGCGCGGGCTTCGCGCCCGAAGGCGCACCCACGGCGACGCCGCCGCCCGATCCGCCCGCCGGCTCGAACGCGAGCATGCGCAGGAGCGTCATCGTGAAGCCGGCGTACTCGTCCGGCGCGAGACCGAGCTCGCTGCGCCCGACCGTGGCGATCTGATAGAAAAGCTGAACCTGCTCGGCCGACAGCATCTCGGCGAAGCGGCGGATGTCCGCGGCTTCAGGCCATTCGTCCAGCACCGACGTCGGTGCGAACTGCGCCCACCCGATCCGATGCAGAAGACTCGCCAGATCCTGCAGCGCCGTCGAGAACGACAGGCTGCGCAGCGCCATTTCGTCGGCGATCGCGAGCACGCCGGGGCCGTCGCCGCCGGCGAGCGCGTCGATGAGACGGATCAGGTAGCTTTGATCGAGCGCGCCGAGCATGCCGCGCACGGCATCCTCGTTGACTTCGTTCGCCGAATACGCGATGGCCTGATCGGTCAGCGAAAGCGCGTCGCGCATGGAGCCGTCCGCCGCGCGCGACAAGAGACGCAGTGCCTGCGGCTCGAACGGGATGTTCTCCTGCTGAAGAATGTTCTCCAGATGCGAGACGATGTGCCCCGCCGGCATCTGCTTCAGATTGAACTGGAGGCAACGCGAGAGCACGGTGACCGGAATCTTCTGCGGATCGGTCGTCGCGAGAATGAACTTCACGTGCGGCGGCGGCTCTTCCAGCGTCTTCAGCATTGCGTTGAAGGCGTGGTTCGTGAGCATGTGCACTTCGTCGATCATGTAGACCTTGAAGCGGGCATCGACGGGTGCGTACACGGCGCGCTCCAGCAGCGCCGCCATTTCGTCGACGCCGCGATTGCTCGCCGCATCCATCTCGACGTAATCGACGAAGCGGCCTTCATCGATTTCCCGGCACGCACGGCACACGCCGCACGGCTTCGAGGTCACGCCGGTTTCACAATTGAGCGCCTTCGCGAAGATGCGCGAGAGCGTCGTCTTGCCGACGCCGCGCGTGCCCGTGAAAAGATACGCGTGATGCAGGCGGCCGCCGTCGAGCGCGTGCGTGAGCGCACGGACGACGTGCTCCTGGCCGACGAGCGACTCGAATGATTTCGGCCGCCATTTGCGTGCGAGAACTTGATAGGTCATGCGCGAAATTGTATCAGCAACGACCTTGCGCAAACGCCGCTCCAGCGGGGTGATCGGGCGCACGAACGCGCCACGCGCCATGGCGTGCGGAACACGAATAAGCCAGGAAAACCAGCAGGGAGACCTACGGAAGAAAAGCGGAAGGTGACGAGCCCGACCCTCGGCACTGGTGGAAAGCGGCTGTGGCTGCTTCGTTCCCGACCTGACCAGGTTGACCGCGCCACCATGCGAGGAGGCCCGTCACGTTGAATTGTACCACGGGGTCGGGCGCAGCCGGAAGGCGTCGGCGAAACCCACGCCCTTCCGAGCCCCTCTTGTGCTTCGTATTTTCGGCCTCAGATGCGCCCTATCAGCATCCGGCAACGGATAGCGAATTAGGCTAAGATGACACGTGAATTACTTGGAAGTGGTGCCTTTCGCCCTTCCGCGGATCATTCGCCGCCGTTCGCGGTTCATTCTGGCGCACGGCGCGCGGGCCGAAGTCCGGCCCGTTGGTGACGAAAATTTTTTCGGTTTTGGTGTATCGTGGCGAGCATTCAAACGCGGGCCTCGATTCAATAGAGGTATTCAGACAATGAGCGAATCAATCAAGCACATCAGCGACGCTTCTTTCGAACAGGATGTCGTCAAGTCGGATAAACCTGTCCTGCTCGATTTCTGGGCTGAGTGGTGCGGTCCGTGCAAGATGATTGCCCCGATCCTCGACGAAGTCGCGAAGGATTACGGCGATCGCCTGCAGATCGCGAAGATCAACGTGGACGAACATCAGTCGACGCCCGTGAAGTTCGGCGTGCGCGGCATTCCCACGCTGATTCTCTTCAAGAACGGCGCAGTGGCCGCGCAGAAAGTCGGCGCATTGTCCAAGTCGCAACTGACCGCGTTCCTCGACAGCAACCTGTAACGGCATCACCGGCGAGCGGCGGCATCTCCCGTCGCTCGCGTCTGCATCGACGACACGCCAGGGCGTGGTGCCGATGCAGCCGATGTTGTCACGCGACAACATCGGCCGACAAGCCCCGCCCAAAGCCCACCCGAGGCCGCTGTGGCGTGTGCTATGCTAGAATCACAAGAGTTCAAGAAGTATTAAGTCTCGAGCGGTTCCGCTCACCTCTTCTCCCAAATCTTTCTGTCGCACCTCTCTCCCCGGCGGGAAATCCGTATGCATTTATCCGAGCTCAAGTCTCAGCACGTCTCCGCACTGATCGAGATGGCCAACGGCCTCGAAATCGAAAATGCGAACCGCCTGCGCAAGCAGGAATTGATGTTCGCGATTCTTAAAAAGCGCGCCAAGGGCGGCGACACGATTTTCGGCGACGGCACGCTCGAAGTGCTGCCCGACGGCTTCGGCTTTCTGCGCTCGCCCGAGACGTCGTATCTCGCGAGCACGGACGACATCTATATCAGCCCGTCGCAAATCCGCCGCTTCAATCTGCACACCGGCGACACGATCGAAGGCGAAGTCCGCACGCCGAAGGACGGCGAGCGCTATTTCGCGCTCGTGAAGGTGGACAAAGTCAACGGGCAGCCGCCCGAGGCCTCGAAACACAAGATCATGTTCGAGAACCTCACGCCGCTGCATCCGAACAAGCCGCTGCCGCTCGAACGCGAAATGCGCGGCGAGGAAAACGTCACGGGCCGGATCATCGACATGATCTCGCCGATCGGCAAGGGCCAGCGCGGCCTGCTCGTCGCATCGCCGAAGTCGGGTAAAACCGTGATGCTGCAGCACATCGCGCATGCGGTGAAGGCGAATCATCCGGACGTCATCCTGTTCGTGCTGCTCATCGACGAACGCCCGGAAGAAGTCACTGAAATGCAGCGCTCGGTGCGCGGCGAAGTCATCGCATCGACATTCGACGAACCGGCCGCGCGTCACGTTCAAGTGGCCGAAATGGTCATCGAGAAGGCGAAGCGTCTCGTCGAAATGAAGCATGACGTCGTGATTCTGCTCGACTCGATCACGCGTCTCGCGCGCGCCTACAACACGGTCGTGCCGGCATCGGGCAAGGTGCTGACGGGCGGTGTCGACGCCAACGCGCTGCAGCGTCCGAAGCGCTTCTTCGGCGCCGCGCGCAACATCGAGGAAGGCGGCTCGCTCACGATCATCGGCACGGCGCTCATCGAAACGGGCAGCCGCATGGACGACGTGATCTACGAAGAGTTCAAGGGCACCGGCAACATGGAAGTGCACCTCGAGCGCCGTCTCGCGGAAAAGCGCGTCTATCCGTCGATCAATCTGAACAAGTCGGGCACGCGTCGCGAGGAATTGCTCATCAAGCCCGATCTGCTGCAGAAGGTTTGGGTGCTGCGCAAGTTCATTCACGACATGGACGAAGTCGAAGCGATGGAATTCCTGCTCGACAAGATCCGTCAGACGAAGAACAACGCCGAGTTCTTCGACATGATGCGCCGCGGCGGAGGCTGATCCCCGTCCCGCTTCGCTGCTTCGGAACAGAAAACCGCCTGCATCGTCAGGCGGTTTTTTATTGGGGCCGTGCGTACAATCCGCAACTAGTCCAGTCTTCCGATTCAACGCATGGCCAACCTCTTCTCCCGCTGGTTCGGCGCGCAACGCCGCGAGCGCGCGCTGCGCAAATACGCGATCGACGACGCGCTCTGGCAACGCACGCTCGACACGTATCCGTGCTTCGGCCATCTGGACGCCAGCGACCTCGCGCGTCTGCGCGAAACCGCGAGCCTTTTCATCGCGCAGAAGGAATTCTCGACGGCGCACGATCTCGAACTGACGGATCAGATGATCGTATCGATCGCCGCGCAGGCCTGTCTGCCGGTGCTCAATCTCGATCTCGATTTGTATCGCGGCTGGGTCGGTGTGATCGTGTATCCGGGCGAGTTCATCATCCGCAAAACCGTGGAGGACGAAGACGGCGTCGTGCACGAAGTCGAGCACGATGCGAGCGGCGAAGCGTGGGAAGGCGGCCCGGTCGTCCTGTCGTGGGAAGACGCGCAGATGGCCGACGGATCGGACGCCTACAACGTCGTCATCCACGAATTCGCGCACAAGATCGACATGGTGACGGGCGAGGCCGACGGTCATCCGCCGCTTTACCGGCGCTGGCACGCGCCGCTCGATTCGACCGCGTGGTCCGACATTTTCGACAACGCCTATGACCAGTTCTGCGCACGCGTCGATGCCGTGCCGGAGCGCCGCTGGGCGCGGTTCGAACGCGACTCGCTGATCGATCCTTACGCGACCGATCATCCGTCGGAATTCTTCGCGGTGTGCAGCGAGGCGCTTTTCGTGACGCCGAAGCTGTTCGAAGCCGAATATCCCGAGCTTTACCGGCTGCTCGCGCGCTATTACCGGCAAGACCCGGCGGGCGTTGGGGCGCTCGTCGCGCCGGCTGCATGAGTTGCGCCGCGGCCTCCGAAAAAGATGTCAACCGACTGATTTTCTGGCATAATCGCTGTTTTTCGACCCTAGGCAAGTGACTCGCGCGGCACTAAAAAACGAGTGCAACGGGTTGGCTACCGCCAGATACCAGGAAAGACCATGAAAGAAGGCATTCACCCGGATTACCGCGAAGTCCTGTTCGTCGACATGTCGAACGACTTCAAGTTCGTGACCCGCTCGACCATCCAGACGCGCGAAACCGCCGAATTCAACGGCAAGACCTACCCGCTCGCGAAAATCGAAGTGTCGTCGGAATCGCACCCGTTCTACACCGGTCAGCAAAAGATCATGGACACGGCGGGCCGCGTCGAGAAGTTCAACAACAAGTTCGCGCGCTTCTCCACCAAGAAGTAAGTCGGGCTTCGGCTTCAGCGAAAAGGGCAGCTTCGGCTGCCCTTTTTTGTCGCCGGCAGCTTGGCGCATGCCACCGCACCGCCCTTGCTGCATCCGGCATGCATTGTTGCGCGGGTTACGGCGAGCTTCGATGAACCGCCCTTTACGCCGCCGCGCGACTACAATGCCGGTTGCTTTGGCCCCGTCGCGCATCCAGCGCGAATCAGCGGGCCGCTCTCCATCAAGCCTTCACGCATGCGATCTGTCGTTCGTCTGACCGCCTCCGCCACCAGCGCCCTGCCGCGCTGGCTTCTGCTCGCCATCTGCATCACCTATGCGTCGTTCGGGCTGTTCGGCCGCGATCCGTGGAAGAACGAAGATGCGGGCGGCTTCGGCGTCATGTGGACGATGGCCAATGGCGACGCGCGCGACTGGCTGCTGCCGAACCTGGTCGGCAAGGCGCCGACCGCCGACGGCCCGCTGATGTACTGGCTCGGCGCATCGGCGATTCGGCTTTTGAGTCCGTGGGTCGATGCGAGCAACGCATCGCGCGTGGTCACCGGCCTGCTCTTCTGTCTCGCCTGCGCGTTCGTCTGGTATTCGGCCTATCTGCTCGGACGGCGCGACGAGGCCCAGCCCTTCAAATACGCGTTCGGCGGCGAACCGGAGCCGCGCGACTACGGCCGCACGCTCGCCGATGGCGCACTGCTGATTCTGCTCGCGTGCTTCGGACTCGCCGAGCGCGGCCACGAGACCACGCCGCAGCTTGCGCAGTTCGCCGGCACCGCGATGCTCCTCTACGGCCTCGTGCGCAGCCTCGACAAGCCGATCCACGGCGGTCTCGTGTGGGGCGCGGCGCTTGGCGTAGTCGGCCTGTCGAGCTCGCCGGTGCTCGTCTTCGCGCTGTTGCTCTGCACGCTCGCGATGACGATCGTCGTCAAACAAATCCGCTCCGCGCCGCTCCTGATCTTCGGGCTGCCGGTCGCGATCCTGCTGATCGGCGCATGGGTGCTGCCGACACTGCATTACTTCCCGGATGACGGCGAATGGTGGCTGCGCCAATGGTGGCGCAACAGCTTCTCGTTCTTCTCCGGCACGCCCGGTTCGATATTCGGCTACGCGATCAAGAACCTGCCGCTCTTCACGTGGCCCGCGTGGCCGCTCGCGGTGTGGGCGTTCGTCAGTTGGGGCGGACTGCGCCGCTCGCCGCACGTCGGCGTGCCGCTGTCGATCATCGGGCCGCTGCTCGTGCTGGTCGTGCTGCAGGCGCACGAGACCAACCGGCTCTTCATGCTGCTTCTGCCGCCGCTTTCGGTGCTCGCGACGTTCGCGCTGCCTACCCTCAAGCGCGGCGCGATCAACGCGATCGACTGGTTCGCGATGCTGAGTTTCACGATCATCGGCTCGCTGGTGTGGCTCGTGTGGACCGCCGGCATGTTCGGCTTCCCCTCGGCGATGGCCCGCAATCTCGCGCGTCTCGCTCCGGGTTTCCATCCCGAGTTCAAGCTGATTTCCTTTGTGTGCGCGGTGGCCGTGACCGTCTGCTGGTTCCTGCTCGCGCGCTGGCGGCTCGCCCGTCATCCGAAGGTGCTGTGGCGCAGCGTCGTGCTGTCGAGTGCGGGCACCACGCTCATGTGGGTCCTGCTCATGACGCTGTGGCTGCCGGTCGTGAACTACAGCCGGACGTATCGCGACGTGGCCGAGCAAATTGCCGATCATCTGCCGCCCGACTACACCTGCATCTCGCCCGTACGCCTCGGCGACGCGCAGATCGCCACCTTCGCGTATTTCGGCGGCATGCATTTCGCGTTCGATGAGGATTGCGATGTGATCCTGCGCCAGGATCCGGCCGATTACGGCGAGCCGTCGTCGATGTCGGCGTTCCAGTGGAAGCTCGTCTGGGAAGGCCGGCGCGTCGCCGACCGCGACGAGCGGTTCCGTCTCTACGTGCGCATCGAGCGTCCCGTGCCGCCGGCGAAGAAACCGCTGCGCCCGAAGAGCCTGCGCCGCGCGCAGTAATACGATGCGCGCGATACCGACTTCCGCGAGTACGACCGGCATGCTGAGCGATGTGCGCAAGATCGCCGCGCTCGCCTGGCCGGTGCTGATCGGCCAGCTCGCGGTGATCGCGTTCGGCGTGATCGACACCGCGATGGTCGGCCGCTTCTCCGCCACCGATCTCGCCGCGCTCGGTCTCGGCGGTTCCGTCTATATCTCGGTGTATATCGGCCTGACGGGCATTCTCGTCGCACTGCAGCCGATCGCCGGCCAGCTCTTCGGCGCGGGCCGCGAAAGCGAAATCGGCGAAGAGACGCGTCAGGCGTTCTGGCTCGCCGCCGCGCTCGCCGTGATCGGCTTCGTGCTGCTGTTCCATCCCGAGCCGCTTCTGTCGCTCGCCAAGACGCCGCCCGCGCTGCACGACCGCACCGTCGACTATCTGCGCATTCTGTCGTTCGGCCTGCCCGCGAGCCTCGCGTTTCGCGTCTACAGCTCGCTCACGAACGCGGTCGGCAAGCCGCGCCTCGTGATGTTCCTGCAGGTCGGCGGCCTGCTGCTCAAGTTTCCACTCAACACGTGGTTCATCTTCGGCGGATTCGGCGTGCCGGCGCTGGGCGGTCCGGGTTGCGCGCTCGCGAGCACGCTCATCAACTGGGTGCTGGCGGCGGTCGGCATGACGGTGCTCCTCAAGGTCGAGTTCTTCCGCCCGTTCGCCATCTTCTCGCACTTCTGCTGGCCGGTCTGGCGGCGTCAGCTCGCGCTTCTGCGGCTCGGCATTCCGATGGGCCTCTCGTATCTGATCGAAGTCACGTCGTACACGTTCATGGCGCTCTTTATCTCGCGCTTCGGCACGACGACGCTCGCCGGTCATCAGATCGCGGGCAATCTCGGCGCGGTGCTGTACATGACGCCGCTCGCGATCGGCATCGCGTCGTCGACGCTCGTGTCGCAGGCGCTCGGCGCGCAACGCTACGACGACGCCCGCTCCATCTCGCGTCACGGCATCGGCATGGCGTGCGTGCTCGCGCTCGTGTACGGCGTGCTCCTGCTGGCGGCGCGTCCGCTCGTGATCGCGGCGTACACACCCGATGCGAACGTGATCGCGGCCGCGATGCCGCTCGTGCTCATCATCTTCTTCTATCACTTCTGCGATGCGCTGCAGATCACCACCGCGTTCATCCTGCGCGCGTACAAGGTGACGCTCGTGCCGACCGTGATCTACGCGATCGCGCTATGGGGCATCGGGCTTGGCGGCGGTTATCTCCTCGGCTTCGATGTCGGCGGCGGCGTGCCCGAATGGCTGCAGGGCGCGCGCGGCTTCTGGATCGCGAATTCGGCGAGCCTCGGCGTCGCGGGCGTCGGCTTGTTCGTGTATTGGCGGCGCGTGAGTTCGCGGCATCTGCCGAACGTGCACGCAGATTGATCTTCCGTTAAAAAGCGTCGCCCGAGCGCAGCCGACGAAAGATCGACGTAAGGCTCCAGTAGAATTTCGCGTCGAGGAAAACTCGGAGCGAGTGGATGAGCCGCATAACAACGTCACAAAAAAAATGGATTCTGGCCGCAACCACGCTGATCGCCGCGTTGGGATCAAGCGCCGCGCTTCATCGGGCCGATGCCGCGCGCATCACGAGCGTGTCGCCGCAAGGCAAGGTCGCGCAAGTGCGGCAGGTCGTCGCCAAGTTCGACGAACCGATGACCGCCTTCGGCAATGCGGCCGCCGCCGCGCCCGGCAAGATCGCCTGTAGCGGCGCGGGCGCATCGGCTACCGCGGGCTCGGGCCGCTGGATCGACGCCAAGACCTGGGCCTTCGACTTCGAGCACGATCTGCCGCCCGGCGTGCGCTGCGCGCTCGATCTCTCGGACACCCTCAAATCCACGGCCGGCAACGCGCTTTCCGGCCCGCGCCACTTCGCGTTCCAGACGGGCGGACCGTTCGTCACACGCATCATGCCGGGCTACGGCGACATCGAAGAAAATCAGGCCTTCGTGCTGCGTCTGAACGGCCCGGCGACGCAGGCGTCCGTGCTGCAGCATGTCTGGTGCGAATCGAGCGCGCTCGGCAATCGCATTCCGGTCCGCGCCGTCGACGACGCC
This sequence comes from Caballeronia sp. NCF2, assembly GCF_023631205.1. NCBI lineage: Bacteria > Pseudomonadati > Pseudomonadota > Betaproteobacteria > Burkholderiales > Burkholderiaceae > Caballeronia > Caballeronia sp. NCF2. Next base: position 57,092 of record NZ_JALQDN010000018.1, read on the forward strand.
ACGCGCGCCGCGCTGCTCAAACACTTCCGCCTGGAGAAAGAGAGCGATCGCGTACTGACGCTCGCGTGCCAGCAAACGTTGCCGTCCGCGACGAAAATGCAGCTCGTGTACGGCACGGGCGTGACGGGACCGAGCGGCATCGCCAATGACGTCGAGAAGCGCTTCAACTTCGACGTGCGCAAGCCCTTCACCGCCGGTTTCTCCTGCGAGCGCGAAAACGCCAACGCACCGTGCACGCCGCTGCGGCCGATGCGCCTCACGTTCTCCGCGCCGATCAGCCGCGCCGATGCGCAGAAGTTCGCACTGCGCGGTCCGAAAGGAAGCGCCGCGCCTCACTTCGATCCTAGCGACAAGGATGCGGAAGTGAGCGGCATCGAGTTCGCCGCGCCGCTGCCCGAGCGCGCCAGTCTCACCATCGAGGCGCCCGCGAATCTGAAAGACGTGAGCGGCCGCACGCTCGCCAACGCCGACCTTTTCCCGCTCAAGACCGCGACCGCCGCGATGCCGCCGCTCGCGAAATTCTCGTCGGGCACGTTCGGCATCATCGAGCGATTCGCGGAACCCGGCATGCCCGCGATGCTGCCGGTCACGCTGCGTCATGTCGAAGCGGACCTGCATGTGCAAGGGCTCCATTCGGGCACGTCGCAGATCACGAAGCTCAAGCTCGACGCCGACACGGACATCCGCGAGTGGATGCGCGCCGTCGACATGTTCGACGGCGTCTCGATGTCGCGCTCGTCCATCGAAAAGCTCATGCCCGCGATGCTGAACAACGGTATCGAGCCGGTCATCATCCCGAACAGCGACGGCTCGGTGTCGAACGATCCGCAAATCGACATTCGTTCGCTGTCGATGCTCGCGAAACAGCGCGGCATCGAAACCCTCGCCTTGCCCGCCGCCGATCCGAAAGCGCTGCGTCCGTTCGAAGTCGTCGGCATTCCGCTGACAAAGCCGGGCTTCTATGTCGTCGAACTGAGTTCGCCGGCGCTCGGCGCATCGCTGCTCGACAAGAATCAGGCGATGTACGTGCGAACGTCGGTGCTCGTCACCAATCTCGGCGTGCATTTCAAAGAGGGACGCGAGAACAGCGTCGTCTGGGTCACGACGCTCGACAAGGGCAAGCCCGTCGCGAACGCCGACGTGCGCGTCACCGACTGCAACGGCGATGAAATCGCCACCGCGAAAACCGATGCGCAAGGCATCGCGAAAATCGGCAAGCCGCTCGCGTCCGTGCGCCGATGCAACGAGCGCAGTCTCGCGTGGGGCGGCTTTTTCGTGTCCGCGCGCGTGAACGATCCCGTGAGCGGTCCGGACATGGCGTTCGTGACATCGGACTGGGATCGCGGCATCGAATCGTGGCGCTTCAACGTGCCGACCGACATGAGCGCGGCGCGCACGACGCGCGCGCATACGGTGTTCGACCGCACGCTGCTGCGCGCGGGCGAAACCGTATCCATGAAGCACCTGCTGCGCGTGCAAACGCTCGGCGGCTTCGCGTTTCCGAAGAGCTATCCAACGCGCGTGACGATCCGGCACGTCGGCAGCGGACAGACGTGGCATTTGCCGCTCAAATGGGCCGCCGATCACAGCGCCGATTCGACCTTCGCCGTGCCCGCCGCCGCGAAGCTCGGCGAATACAGCGTGTCGCTCGACAACGGCACAGCTTCATCCGACGACGATAGCGGCAACGCCAACGACAACGACAACCCGGTGACGCAGTCGTACGGAGCCGGCAGCTTCCGCGTGGAGGAATTCCGCCTGCCGGTGTTCAAAGGCTCGATCACGGCCGGCGAGGCCAAAGCGTCCGGTCTCGTCGCGGCGCAGGAAGCGCCGGTCGCGGTGCGGCTCGAATACGTGCAGGGCGGACCGGCATCGAATCTGCCGGTGCAGGTTTCCGCGCTCGTGCGCGATGCCGCGCCGCCCTTCGCTTCGCAATACGAAGCGTTCACTTTCGCGCCTTACCGCAAGCCGACGGACGACGGCGCGAGCGCGCCGGCCGAAGACGAAGACGAAGACAGCGAGCAGGAAGACCACGCGACGACGAAGCTCGTCGCCGACAAGCTGCGCGTCACGCTCGATCGCGAAGGCGCCGGCAAGGTCACGATCAAGCCGCTGCCGGCGCTCGAATCGCCGAAGCGTCTCACGCTCGAAGCGAGCTTCGCCGATCCGAACGGCGAGATTCAGACGATCAGCGGCGGCACGACGCTGTGGCCCGCCGACGTCGCGGTCGGCGTGAAAGCGGGACATTGGGTATCGGTCGGCGGCGCGCTGCCGGTGCAGGCGATCGCGCTAGATCTGCAGGGCAAGCCGCGCGCGGGCGTGTCGGTGGAGATCAAGGCCGTCGCTCGCGTGATGTCGAGCTCGAGAAAGCGCATGGTCGGCGGCTTCTACGCTTACGACAACCACACGGAAATCAAGGATCTCGGCACGCTGTGCAGCGGCAAGAGCGACGATCACGGCATCGTCTCGTGCGATGCGAAGCTGAAGGATGCCGGCAACGTCGATGTCATCGCGATCGCGAAAGACGGCGACGGCCGCGCGGCCAACGCGAGTACGTCCGTGTGGGTCACGCGCGCGGACGAGCTGTGGTTCGGCGGCGAGAACACCGACCGCATCGACGTGCTGCCGGAAAAGACGAGTTACGAGCCCGGCGAAACCGCGCGCTTCCAGGTCCGCATGCCGTTCCGCTCCGCGACGGCGCTCGTCGCCGTCGAGCGCGAGGGCATCGTCGAGACGCGCGTCGTCGAACTGAACGGCACCGATCCGAGCGTCGAGCTGAAAATCGAAGCGTCGTGGGCGCCGAACGTGTACGTGTCGGTGCTCGCGTTGCGCGGACGCATCCGCGAAGTGCCGTGGTATTCCTTCTTCACTTGGGGATGGAAGGCGCCGGTCGAATGGGCGCGCGCGTTCTGGTACGAAGGCCGTCAGTATCAGGCGCCGACGCCGCTCGTCGATTTGAGCAAGCCCGCGTTCCGGTACGGGCTGGCGTCGATCAAGGTCGGCACGGCGGCGCACAGGCTCGCGGTCAGCGTGAGCCCGGATGCGAAGTCGTACACCGTGCGAGGCAAGGCGCACGTCAAGGTGAAAGTCGCGCTGCCCGATGGCAAGCCCGCGCCCGCGGGCACGCAGATCGCCGTCGCGGCCGTCGATGAAGCCTTGCTCGAACTGATGCCGAATCGAAGCTGGGACGTGCTCGACGCGATGCTCGAACGGCGCGCGTACGGCGTCCAGACGGCGACCGCGCAGATGGAGATCGTCGGGCGGCGGCACTTCGGGCGCAAGGCGGTGCCTGCGGGCGGCGGCGGCGGACACAGCGCGACGCGCGAACTGTTCGACACGCTGCTGCTGTGGAATCCGCGCGTCACGCTCGATGCCAAAGGCGAAGCGACCATCGACGTTCCGCTGAACGACGCGCTCACGCGCTTTCGCATCGTCGCGGTGGCGGCGGTCGGCGCGGGACAGTTCGGCACCGGCAGCGCATCGATTCAGAGCACGCAGGACTTGCAACTGATATCGGGATTGCCGCCGCTCGTGCGTGTCGGCGATTCGTTCCGCGCGCAGTTCACGCTGCGCAACACGACCGCGCGGACGATGCGCGTCGTCATCACGCCGCATGCCGGCGCGCTGGCGCTCGATGCGCGCACGGTCGAGCTTGCGCCGGAATCGTCGCAGGAAGTCGCGTGGGAGGTCACGACGCCCGATGTGCTCGGCGCGAATTCATCCGCAGCGTTGGAATGGAACGTGACCGCGTCCGAACAGGCCGGACCCAGGGCGAGCGATGCCGTCAAACTGACGCAGAAAGTCGTCGCGGCGATTCCCGTCAATGTCCAGCAGGCGACCCTCGCGCAAGTCGACGGCACGCTCACGCTGCCCGTCGCGCCGCCCGCCGATGCAATCAAGTCGAGCGACGGCGCCGTGCGCGGCGGCATCGCGGTGTCGTTGCAATCGAAGCTCGCCGAAGGACTGCCCGGCGTGCGTCGCTGGTTCGAGCGCTATCCGTACAGTTGCCTCGAACAGCAGACTTCGCGCGCGCTCGGCCTGATGGACGCAGCGCTTTGGCAAGGCGTGCTCGCGCGGATGCCGTCGTATCTCGATCGCGACGGCCTCGCGAACTACTTCCCGCCCGCCGACGACGAGCGCCCGACCGGCAGCCCCGCCCTCACGGCCTATCTGCTCGCCGTCACCGATGAAGCCGCGAAACAGGATCGCCGTTTCGCGCTGCCCGACGATTTGCGCAATCAGATGGCGGCGGGCCTCGCGAATTTCGTCGACGGCAAGCTCGAGCGCAAGTTCTGGGCGCCGCGCAACGATCTCGACGATAGGAAGCTCGCCGCGATCGAAGCGCTCTCGCGCTATGGCCTTGCACAGCCGCGCATGCTCGGCTCGATCACGGTCGCGCCGGATCAGTGGCCGACATCCGCGGTGCTGGACTACTACGCAATCCTGTCGCGCGTCGACGGCATTCCGAATCGCGACGAGAAGCGTGCGCAGGCGGAGCAGATCATTCGCGCGCGTCTGACGTATCAGGGCACGCGACTCACGTTCTCGACCGAGCGCGACGACGATCTCTGGTGGCTCATGACCGGCATGGAAACCAACGCCGCGCGCACCGCGCTCATCTTCGCGGATGCGCCCGGCTGGAAGGACGAAATGCCGCGCGTCGTCGCGGGCCTGCTCGCGTTGCAGAAGCACGGCGCGTGGCAAACGACGACCGCCAATCTGTGGGGCGCGCTCGCCGTCGGCCGATTCTCGCAACTCTTCGAGAGCACGCCGGTGACGGGTCACGCGTCGATCCAGCTGGGCGCATCGGCGCAAAGCGTGAATTGGAGCGCCGCTGTCATGTCCACGCCCGCGCCCGCCTCGGCCACGCCCGCGACGAAGAACGCGAACGCGCGCAGCGTGATGCTGCCGTGGAGCAGCGGTTCGCTCACGCTCTCGCAGGACGGCACGGGCAAGCCGTGGGCGACGATCGAAAGTCTCGCGGCTGTCGCGTTGAAGGCGCCGTTCGCGGCGGGCTATCGCATCGCGAAAACCGTCACGCCGATCGATCCCGCCGTGAAAGGCGTGCTGTCGCGCGGCGATATCGTCCGCGTGCATCTCGACATCGACGCGCAAAGCGACATGACGTGGGTCGTCGTCAACGATCCGATTCCCGCGGGCGCGACGATCCTCGGCTCCGGTCTCGGACGCGATTCCGCTGCGGCGACCGAAGGCGAGAAGCGGGATGACGGCGCGTGGCCCGCGTTCGTCGAGCGTGGCTTCGATGGTTATCGCGCGTATTACGACTATCTGCCGAAGGGCAAGCTGAGCGTCGAATACACGATGCGCCTGAACAATCCGGGCACGTTCGGCCTGCCGCCGACGCGCGTCGAAGCGCTCTACGCGCCGTCGGCGTTCGGCGCGCTGCCGAATGCGCCGGTGGTCGTCAAGCCGCTCGCCGCGAAGTGATCCGATGAAACGCGCCGCCTGCCTTCTGATCGCATGCGCGCTATCGATGCCGGCGCAGGCGCAGCCGGGCTTCGACGAAGTGCGCGCGAACTGGCGCAGCTCCGACTGGGTGCTGCTCTCGCGCGACGGCGAGCCGCTCGCGCGCACGCGCGTCGACAAGAGCGCGCGGCGCGGCGACTGGATCGCGTTGTCCGACGTGTCGCCCGCCTTGCGCGAAGCGATCGTCGTATCGGAGGACAGGCGTTTCTACGAGCACGCGGGCGTCGACTGGCGCGGCGCCGCGGCAGCCGCGTGGGGCAATTTGTGGAACACGCGTACGCGCGGTGCATCGACGGTGACGATGCAGCTCACCGGTCTCATCGACGATGACGGCAAGCGCGCCGGCCGCCGTTCGATCGGCGAAAAGGCCGGGCAGACAATCGGCGCGCTGTGGCTCGAACGCACCTGGCGCAAGGATCAGATTCTCGAGGCGTATCTGAATCTCGTGCCGTTTCGCGGCGAGATCGTCGGGTTGTCGGCGCTATCGCAGACGCTGTTCGGCAAGGCCCCTTCCGGTCTCGACGAACGCGAGTCGGCGCTCGCCGCCGCGCTGGTGCGCGCGCCGAACGCGCCCTTTGCGAAGGTCGCCGCGCGCGCGTGCGTGATTCTGCGCGACATGCAGACGCTGCACGGCGTCGCGCAGAGCGTCGATCCGTGCATCAATCTCGACAGCTACGTGCAGCTCACGTTGACCCGCACCGCGTCCGCGCCCGCCTTCGCTCAGGGCGACGACGCACTCGCGCCGCATCTCGCGCGACGCATCGCGGGCGAAGTGCATCCGAAGGCCGGCGCGCGCGTGCGCTCCACGCTCGACGCGCGCCTGCAACGCTTCGCCCGCGATACGCTCGCCCGCACGCTCGCCGAACTGAACGCGCGCGCGCATCCGCGCAATGTGCACGACGCGGCGGCCATCGTCATCGACAATCGTTCGGGCGACGTGCTCGCGTGGGTCGGCTCGGCGGGCGGCCTGTCGAACGCGCCGGAAGTCGACGCCGTACTCGCGGCACGTCAGGCCGGCTCGACGCTCAAGCCCTTTCTGTATGCGCAGGCGATCGACGAAAAGCGCGTCACCGCCGCCACGCTGCTCGACGACGCGCCGCTCGATCTCGCGACCGGCGGCGGCCTCTACATTCCGCAAAACTACGATCACGACTTCAAGGGCTGGGTAAGCGTGCGAACCGCGCTCGGCTCGTCGCTCAACGTGCCGGCGGTGCGTACGCTCGTGATGGTCACGCCGCATCGCTTCGCGAAGACGCTCGTCGCGCTCGGGCTGCCTTTGTCGCAAGCAGGCGATTACTATGGCTTTTCCCTCGCGCTCGGCAGCGCGGACGTGACGCTGGCGACGCTCGCCAACGCGTATCGCACGTTCGCGAACGGCGGCGTCGCACAGCCCTTCTTCGATCTCGCGGACCATCGGCCGGCGCAGGCGGGCACGCGCGTCTTCAGCCCGGAAGCGAGCTTCATCGTCACCGACATCCTCGCGGACAACAACGCACGCACGCGCACGTTCGGCTTCGACAGCGTGCTCGCCACGCGCACCTTCAGCGCCGTGAAAACCGGCACCAGCAAGGACATGCGCGACAACTGGGCGATCGGTTTCACATCGCGCTACACCGTGGGCGTCTGGGTCGGCAATGCCGACGGCGCGCCGATGTGGGACGTTTCGGGCGTGACGGGCGCGGCGCCGGCGTGGAACGCGATCGTCAACTATCTGAACCGGCGATCGGATAGCCGCGCGCCGCAAGCGCCATCGGGCGTCGTGACGACGCGCGTCACGTATCAGAACGACATCGAACCGGCGCGCAGCGAGTGGTTCGTGCGCGGCACGCAGATGAGCGCCATCGGCCTCACGGCGAACGCGGCGCAGGCGGCACGCGGCGCGAACGCCGACGCGCGGGCCGCACGCATCGGCGCACCGACGGACGGCACGATCTTCGCGCTCGACCCTGACATTCCGCCGGCGCGTCAGCGCGTGTGGTTCACCCGCGTGGACGGCAGCGCGCGCCTCGCGTGGCGGCTCGACGGCAAACCCTACGGTCACGACGCCCGAGCGGCATGGCTGCCGTGGCCGGGCCGACATGTGCTCGAACTGGTCGATGCAAAAGGCGAAGTCGTCGATAAAGTCGGCTTCGAGGTCCGCGGCGCTTTCGCGAAGACGTCCGCGCGCACATCGAAGTGATGCGCGCACGCCCGCTAAAACAGCGACGTCATCCGTGCAGCGTTTTGCAACGTTAAAGATTGTGCGCGGGCGCGGTGCGCGCGGCGGGGTCGTGCACAATGCGGGCGCCATCGTTCGGGACGGTTTTTTGCCCTATCCTTAACGGCATCTTCCCGATTGGCCCGAACTTATCGATTCATCCTTTCTCTCAAGCCTGGAGTGCCGTCATGCTGAAAAAGCTGCTGATGCTGTGCTTTGCGTTCGTGCTGTCGATGGGAGCGGCGTTCGCCGCGGTCGATGTCAATACCGCCGATCAAGCCGCGCTGGAATCGGTGAAGGGTCTGGGGCCGGTGAAGTCGAAGGCGATCATCGACGAGCGCACGAAGAACGGCCCCTTCAAGGACGCCGACGATCTCGCGACTCGCGTCAAGGGTCTCGGCGCCAAATCCGTGACGAATCTGGAACAGAATGGGCTGACGATCGGCGGCTCGTCGCTGCCGCCGACAGGCAAACCGTCGAAGCCCGCGACGCCGTCGACGCAAGGCGGCAGCGCCGCGCCGAACTCGACGGTCAAGTCGTCGACCGCGGCCACCGGCGCGACCTCGCCCGCAGCCACGACGGCGCAGACGCCGGCCACGACGCCTGCCACGCCCGCATCGGGAACGAAGGCGTCGAAAAAATCGAAAAAGGACAGCGCAGCGTCGGCAGCAGCGAGTGCGTCGAGCCCTTCCGCCGCGAGCGAAGCGAAGCCCGCAAAATCGAAACGCAGCAAGAAAGATAAGGCCGCCAGCGACGCGGCTGCCAGTCAGTGATTCTTCGGGGAACCTTGTCGAAGGAAACTTGCCTTCGTATCACCATCGTCGAACGGCCGCTCGCGGCCGATGCCCGCGCCGCCGCGACCGGTTCCGAGCCGAATGCGGCGGCACAGGCGAACCCACCCCGCAACCTCTCGTAGTGAGACCGTCATGAGCCTACTCGATATCCTCGCCTCCACCCTCGGCAATTCGTCGCAACAACCGGGCGGCCAACCGGCTCAGTCCGGCCAGGCCGCGCTGATCGCAGCGGCGCTCGCTTTCGTCAACAGCCAGCCCGGCGGCCTCATGGGCCTGATCCAGCGCTTCCAGCAACACGGCGCGGGCGACGTGGTCCAGTCGTGGATCGGCACGGGCGAGAACAAGCCCATCAGCCCCGACACGCTCACGAACGTGCTCGGGCAGGACAACGTCGGCGCGCTCGCGCAGAAAGCAGGCGTCTCGGGCGACCAACTGTCCGGCATGCTCGCGGCGGTGCTGCCGCATATCGTCGATCGCGCAACGCCGAACGGTGAGGTGCCGCCCGAAGGCCAGCTCGATCTGACCGGCGTTCTGGGCTCGCTTGGCGGCCTCGCAGGTCTTTTTGGCAAGAGCGAAGAGCCCAAGCAAGGCTGAACGCGCTTTCACGCATTGAATCGAAAGCCCCGCCGGCGTTGAACCGAGCGGGGCTTTTGTGTTTCAGGCGGCTGCAAGCTTGCGTGTCATGTCCTCGATGATCGTGTAGCGGATCACACGCAGACACATCAGCTCGCCGCCGAGCGTCGCAGCCAGTCCCGGCCGCTCGGCGAGCAACGCCGCGTTTTTCTCTTCGACGCGCGCGTACAGATCGGCGGCCGCGCGCACGATCGAACCTGCGAGCGCATCCAGCAGCCGTTCGGCCGTCGTCCTGGCGATACCGAGCACTTCGCCCGCCCGCAGCATCAACGCGCGATCGAAGTCGTCGTAGTAGCGCGCGCCGAGGATGTCCCACGCGAACGATGCCCGCTTCGGCCATGCGTCCTTTTGATACGACGGCGTCGCGTATGCGGCTACGCTCAGCAGGTCGTAGAACGGCGCAAGCTGAATACCTTGGCGCGAGACGAGGAAACTCAGGTTTTTCAGATGCGCGTCCGAATTGCCCACCAGCACATTGAACACGAGCCACGAAAAGAGCCGCGTGCGTGCGGACGCCTGATTCCGGCAACGCGCGGCCAGTGTCGCGAGTTGCTCGACGCTGCCCTGCTCGTACTTGAACGTACGCGCGAGGTCGAGCAACTGGCAAGCGTCGATGCTATGCAGCCGGCGCCATTGTCCCGCCCGCGACTCGCGGTCGAAGCGATCCACGAGATACACGGGAGAAGGCACGTAGCGCCGATGCACGCCCGGAACGCCGAGGCGCAGCTTGTCGGCGAGCTTCATCACGAACCATTCGTTGATGACCGAGTGCGGATAGTCATCGGTGTCCTGATGATTCGGCTTGAGGATATGCGTCGACGGTGTGCGGCCTGCCGGCTCGAACAACGCGTCGTCGCGCAACACCACCGCCAGCTTGTGCTGCGCGCCGGCGAGCGACATGCGTTTGAGTGCGTCGTGCGTGAGCGGCAGGCGGGGCAACGCGTCGATCCGCGCCTGCAACGCTTCGTCGGGCAGCAAGCGCTCGGCGGGCGGTTGCTCGTCGCTTGCACCGGGTGGACGCAGCGTCACCGAACCCGCCGATTCGGCACCGTAGTGCGCGAGCAGCGCGAAGGCATCGGCTTCGTTGCGAATGGCCGCGTCGCGCGCGAGCAGCGTGCGTTGGCCTTCTTCCGGAAGGAGGTTGTCGAAGTACCACTGCACCGAGCGGCGCGTGCTGCCGTCGCGCAACGCGTTCGGTTGCAGCGGCAGCGCCGGACTCAGCGGATAACCGTCCACGCTGTCGCGCCACGCCGGCAGATAGGAGAAAGACCAGATGTCGTCGTCGGCGTTGAGCACGCCCACTTCGACGTCGTTGATGCTCGCGATCAGATTGCGGCGGCCTTCGAGCGTCGCGATGGTCTCAGGACTCATCCGCGTCCTCTCGTGCGCGACGACGTTTCTCGGCGCGCTCGACGCGGACGTAACGCTTGACCGCCTCTCCCGCGAAAAGCTCACCCGCTTCGTCCGGGATATCGACCGTCACGCGCACGCCCAAGCCTTCGAGCACTTGGAACAGCTTGCCCCAATGCACGCTCTCAGCGCCCTTCTCGACCTTGCCGAGAAAGCTCTCGCTGACGCCGATGCTGCCGGCCGCATCGTCCTGGCGAAGCCGTTGCGCTTTGCGCGCCGCACGCACTGCGACGCCGATTTCGCTCGCCGTTCGAATATCGATTTCCATGATTTGAATCCGTGCGATCGCAGGGATAAAACCGAATCATTGTATGAGATCACGATAATCCATGCAATCGAATGGATTTTCATTCATCGCACGTGCTCCGCGCGGGAATCCGTGCGATCGCACAGATTATAGAAACAAAAAAGGCAACGAATCGCTCCGTTGCCTTTTTCGCCCGACGGCCGCCGCGCTACCGCGACGACCGAACCGCCCTCAATGCACCACGCGATCGAACACGAACTGGCCTTCCCGCACATCGACGGGAATGACGTCCTTCGGCCCGAACCGGCCCGCGAGAATCAGCTTGGCGACCGGATTCTCGATCTCCTGCTGGATCGCGCGCTTCAGCGGACGCGCGCCGAACAGCGGGTCGTACCCGACCTTGCCGATCTGCGCGAGCGCCGCATCCGAGACGTCGAGGTCCATATCGAGCTTGGCGAGCCGCTCGTGCAGACGCGCCAGCTGAATCTTCGCGATGGACTCGATGTTCGTGCGATCGAGCGCATGGAACACGACGACATCGTCGATACGGTTCAGGAATTCCGGCCGGAAGTGCAGCTTCACTTCTTCCCATACGGCGTCCTTCACCCTTTCCTGCGGCTCGCCGACCATGCCCTGAATGACCTGCGAGCCGAGGTTCGACGTCATCACGATCACCGTGTTCTTGAAGTCCACGGTGCGGCCTTGACCGTCCGTCATGCGCCCGTCGTCGAGCACTTGCAGCAGCACGTTGAACACGTCCGGATGCGCCTTCTCGATTTCATCGAGCAGAATCACGCTGTACGGCTTGCGGCGCACGGCCTCGGTCAAATAGCCGCCTTCCTCATAACCGACGTATCCCGGCGGCGCGCCGATCAGACGCGCGACGCTGTGCTTCTCCATGAACTCGCTCATGTCGATGCGGATCAGATGATCTTCCGAGTCGAACAGGAACGCCGCGAGCGCCTTGCACAGTTCCGTCTTGCCGACGCCCGTCGGCCCGAGGAACAGGAACGAGCCATACGGACGATTCGGATCCGACAGACCCGCACGCGAGCGGCGAATCGCGTCCGCGACGGCGCCGATCGCTTCGTCCTGGCCGATCACGCGCTCATGCAGCTTCGCTTCGATCTGCAGCAGCTTCTCGCGCTCGCCCTGCATCATCCGCGAAACGGGAATGCCGGTGGAACGCGACACGACTTCCGCGATTTCCTCGGCGCCGACCTGCGTGCGCAGAAGACGCGGACGCGTCGGGTTGTTCTGCTCCTGCGATTCGGCCTGCGTCACCTGCTTCAGACGCGCTTCGAGTTCCGGCAGCTTGCCGTACTGCAACTCGGCGACCTTCTCCAGCTTGCCTTCGCGCTGCAGACGCGTGATATCCGCGCGCACTTTCTCGATTTCTTCCTTCAGTTGCGCGCTGCCCTGCACCGCCGCTTTCTCGGCAGTCCAGATTTCCTCGAGATCGGAATACTCGCGATTGAGCCGGTCGATTTCCTCTTCGATGAGTTGCAGACGCTTCTGCGACGCCTCGTCCTTCTCCTTCTTCACGGCCTCGCGCTCGATTTTCAGCTGAATGAGACGACGATCCAGCTTGTCCATCTCTTCGGGCTTCGAATCGATTTCCATCTTGATGCGCGACGCGGCTTCGTCGATCAGATCGATGGCCTTGTCGGGCAAAAAGCGGTCCGTGATATAGCGATGCGACAACTCCGCCGCCGCGACGATAGCCGGATCGGTGATCTCGACGCCGTGATGCAGTTCGTACTTTTCCTGCAAGCCGCGCAGAATCGCGATGGTCGCCTCGACCGACGGTTCATCGACGAGCACTTTCTGGAAACGCCGCTCGAGCGCCGCGTCCTTTTCGATGTACTTGCGGTATTCGTCGAGCGTCGTCGCGCCGATGCAATGCAGCTCGCCGCGCGAGAGCGCCGGCTTGAGCATGTTGCCGGCGTCCATCGCGCCTTCGGCCTTGCCCGCGCCGACCATCGTGTGAATCTCGTCGATGAAGACGATGGTTTGCCCTTCGTCCTTCGCGATGTCGTGCAGCACGGCCTTCAGGCGCTCCTCGAACTCGCCGCGATACTTCGCGCCCGCGAGCAGCGCGGCCATGTCGAGCGAGAGCACGCGCTTGCCCTTGAGCGTTTCCGGCACTTCGCCATTGACGATGCGCTGCGCGAGTCCTTCGACGATCGCCGTCTTGCCGACGCCCGGCTCGCCGATCAGCACCGGATTGTTCTTCGTGCGGCGCTGGAGAATCTGGATCGAGCGGCGAATTTCATCGTCCCGGCCGATGACCGGATCGAGCTTGCCCGCGCGGGCGCGTTCGGTCAGATCGACGGTGTATTTCTTGAGCGCCTCGCGCTGGCTTTCCGCGTCCTGGCTATTGACCTGCGCGCCGCCGCGCACGGCGTTGATCGCGGCTTCGAGCGCACGGCGCGTCAGGCCGTGCTGCTTCGCGAGACGGCCGGCTTCGCCACGGTCGTCCGCGACGGCGATCAGGAACATCTCGCTCGCGATGTACGTGTCGTTGAGCTTCTGCGCTTCCTTGTCGGCGGCGTTGAGCAGGCCCGCGAGTTCGCGGCTGACTTGAACATTGCCGTCGGTGCCCTGGACTTGCGGCAGACGGTTGATCGCTTCGTTGAGCGCCGTTTGCAGCGCCTGAACCTGCACGCCCGCGTGCGACAGCAGCGAGCGCGCGGAGCCGTCCTGCTGCGCGATGAGCGCGGCCAGCAAATGCACCGGTTCGATGTACTGGTTGTCGCGCCCGACCGCGAGGCTCTGCGCGTCGGACAGCGCTTCCTGAAATTTGGTGGTGAGTTTGTCGATTCTCATTTTTTAAAAGCTCCGATTCTGAATACGACCAAAATGAGGCGCTTTTTGTCACTTTCAAGCATCGTTTGGGCCGGAAAGTGCTCTTTTTGCTCTTCGACAATGGCGGCAGCCAACCGCCCAGGCTCTGAATTGACCTACGGCGTCCGGGTTTCGTTCAACGCGTGCCGGCTGGAATCACGAAGGCGCGCGAAGCGCCCCGGGCGCACCCACCGCAATCGGCGCGATGCTGACGATGCCGAGCAGAGCCGCCAGATCGTTCGCGGGTTGAGCGAGCTCGCCGACCGTGTGCTTGTCGAGTTCGGCGAGAAAGGCGTCGCGCGCGGTTGCCAGCACGCCGCGCAACCGGCAGGCCGGCTGAATGACGCAGCGCGCGTGCGACGAGGCTTGCCGATCCGCCGGCTGATTCACGAGGCAGCCCACGAGCGCGAAATCGCTTTCGGTTCTGCGCACGATGTCGCCGATCGTGAGGTCGTTCGTCCGCGATGAAAGTCTCAGTCCGCCGTTGCGGCCGCGCACGGTCTCGACCCACCCGAGTTCGCCAAGCTGCTGGACGATTTTCATCAGATGGTTCTTCGAAATGCCATATGCATCCGAGATTTCCTGAATCGTCGAAAGGCCGGAAGGTCGAACCGAGAGATAGAGCAGGACGCGCAGCGAATAATCGGTGTAATCGGTGAGTCGCATGATCTCGCGCGGAGAAAGTGGATGCAAAAGCGCCTCGGGATTTCGACGAAACGCGCGTATCGTCAAGGAGTCCGCGTCAAGACGAGGGACGATGACACGAGCGGACGTGGCTGACTTACCATCGGCGCACCGCTCGCCCGCGTCGTACCAAAATGCACGGAATCCGTACAAGCGTGCTTTTCGTACGGCTTGAGACGCGCGTCGACGAATCGGCCGCATGGATGCGCCATTTTGCGGCATCTTTACATTCTTCGCCGGAAAATATCTGATCCGCCTTCACTGTTTCAAAGATGACGAACACCGAACACCTTTCCGCCGATGCCCCGCGCGAACGCGCACCCAGCGAAGCCAATGTCCGCGCGCTGGTCGAAGCCTTCTATCGGCGCGTCGATGACGATGCGCTCCTCGGGCCGATCTTTTCGCGCGCGCTCGCCGGCCGTTGGGACGAGCATCTCGCCAAAATGACCACCTTCTGGTCGAGTCTCGTGCTCGGATCGAAGCAATATCGCGGCAACGTGCAGGAAGCGCATCGCCCGATCGACGATATCGAGCCGCAACACTTCGCGCGCTGGCTGTCGCTGTTTCTCAACACGGTCGAGTCGCGCTATGAGCCGGCCGCGGCCGTGCAGTTCATGGAACCCGCGCTGCGCATCGCGCAGAGCTTGCAGTTGAGCAAGTTCGGCTGGGACTACGAGATTCCCGTCGAGCAGCAGGAACTCCTCGCGGCGCTGAAGCGGCAGCGCACGGGCGGCGCGCCCGAGCCGCGCTTCCCCGAGCGTCCCGACGCCGCGCCGTTTCCCGCGAAGTTCATCGGCAAATCGGCCGACGAAAAATGACGCCGGTCAGGTCTGCCAGCGCGCGAGCGCCGTATCGTCGGACTCGCGCGCGTCGACCCAGCGTTCGCCCGCTTCGGTCTTCTCCTTCTTCCAGAACGGCGCCTGCGTCTTGAGATAGTCCATCACGAAGGCGCAGGATTCGAACGCCTCCGCGCGATGCATCGCCGTCGTCGCGACGAGCACGATCTGATCGAGCGGCTTGAGTTTGCCCACGCGATGCACGATCAGCACGTCCGAGCCGCGCCAGCGCTCGCGCGCCTGATCGGCGATCGTTTCGAGCGATTTTTCGGTCATGCCGGGGTAATGCTCGAGTTCCATCGTCTCGACGGCGCTGCCTTCGTTCAGATCGCGCACCGTGCCGACGAAACACGCGACCGCGCCCACTTTCGGATTGTCGGCGCGCAACGCGGCCACTTCCGCGCTGATGTCGAAATCGGCTTCCTGCACGCGGATTTTCGAACGCGTGTTCATCTCAGCCACCCGTCACAGGCGGAAAGAACGCCACTTCGCAACCCTCGGTGATGCGCTGTGACGAATTCGTCATCACGTGATTGCAGGCCATGCGCAATGCACGGCCTTCCGCGAGCGTCTCTTCCCACACGCCGCCGCGCATGCGCAGCCACGCGCGCACGTCGCCGACATTGACCACCGTGTCCGGCACGCTGACCGTCTCGTTCGCGACGCCCAGCGCCTCGCGCACGCTCGCAAAAAATCTCAAATCGATCTTCATTTCTCTACCGCGTCAGTTCTGAAAATGGGATGAAGCGCACGATCTCGCCCGCGCCGATCGCATGATTCGGCGGATTGTCGATGAGACCATCGCCCCAGACGGTCGATGTCAGCACGGCCGAGCTCTGATTCTCGAAGAGATCGAGGCCGCCCGACGCGTTCACGCGCGCGCGCAGGAATTCGTTGCGGCGATCGCCTTTTTTCTGGCTGAAGTCGGCGCGCATCGAATAGACGCGCGGCGCGACGTTCGTCACGCCCGCGAGCCGCAGCAGAAACGGCCGCACGAACAGCAGGAACGTGCAGAAACTCGAAACCGGATTGCCCGGCAAGCCGATGAAAAACGCCTCATCGCGAACCGCGCCGCCGCGCCGCACCGCGCCGAACGCGAGCGGCTTGCCCGGCTTCATCGCGATCTGCCACATCGAAATGCGTCCTTCGGCCTCGACCGCCGGCTTCACGTGATCTTCCTCGCCGACCGACACGCCGCCGCACGTCAGGATGAGATCGTGATCCGCCGCCGCGCGCCGCAAGGTTTCGCGCGTCGCATCGAGCCGGTCCGGCACGATGCCGAGATCCGTCACCTCGCAGCCGAGCTTCGCGAGCAGCGCGCGCAGCGTGAAGCGGTTCGAGTTGTAGATCGCGCCGGGTTCGAGCGGCTCGCCCGGCATGCGCAGTTCGTCGCCGGTGAAGAAGATCGCGACGCGCACGCGCCGCACGACCTCGAGCTGCGCACATCCGACCGACGCCGCGAGCCCGAGCGCCTGCGGCGTCAGGCGCGTGCCCGCGGGCAGGATCACCGAGCCGCGCCGGATATCCGCGCCTTGTTGCGTGATCCACTCGCCCGCCGTGGGCGCCTGCCCGAACGCGACGCGCCCGTCGTCCGACGCTTGGGCCATTTCCTGCATGACGACGGCATCCGCGCCGGGCGGCACCGTCGCGCCGGTGAAGATGCGCGCGGCCGTACCCGCCGCGAGCGGCTCGGCCGCGTGCCCCGCCGGGATGCGCTGCGACACCCGCAACGTGACCGGCGCGCCTTCGCTCGCGCCAGCGAGATCGGCGATGCGAACCGCGTAGCCATCCATCGAACTGGTGTGCATCGGCGGGACGTCGAGCGGCGAGGTCACGTCGGCGGCGAGCACGCGGTTCAGCGCATCGAGCGTGTCGACGCGCTCGCGGGCGTCGACCTGACGCGCGGCGTCGAGCAGACGGCCGAGCGCGTCGGCGGTGGCGAGCATCGGAGGACGGCTTGAAGCGGCTGGCGTGGATGACATGGCGTTCGGTTGGGACGCGCGCGGCGGCCTGATCGTGAAAGGGACATTGCAATTCCGGTCAACTATTGTAGCGAGAAGGCAGGCGTCGCACCTTCGCCCTCGGGCACGCCGGACATGCGCCGCGACCGATACCGCAATCCATTCGCGCGCCTCAAAGCCGCGGCGGTGCGGTGATACACTCGCAGCACACTTCCCACGTCCATTTCCATGAAATTCTGTTCCCTCTGCGGCCACGAGGTCGGTCTCGCCATTCCGCCCGGCGACAACCGCGAGCGCTTCGTCTGCAACAACTGCGGCACCGTTCACTATCAGAATCCGCGCAATGTCGTGGGCACCGTGCCGGTGTGGGACGACAAGGTGCTGCTGTGCCGTCGCGCGATCGAGCCGCGTTACGGCTACTGGACGCTGCCCGCGGGCTTCATGGAAATGCAGGAAACGACGAGCGAAGGCGCCGCGCGCGAGACGCTCGAGGAAGCGGGCGCGCGCGTGGAGATTCAGAGTCTCTTCACGCTGCTCAACGTGCCGCACGTGCATCAGGTGCATCTGTTCTATCTGGCGCGGCTGCTCGATATCGAAGTCGATCCCGGCGAAGAGAGTCTGGAAGTGAAGCTCTTCGAGGAAAGCGAGATTCCGTGGGACGAGATCGCCTTTCCGACGGTCGGACAGACGCTGCGATTCTTCTTCGCCGATCGCGCCGCCGGCAACTTCACGCTGCATACGGGCGACATCTTCCGCACGCTGCGCGACGGCTGATTCCGCCGCTGTCCGACGAATCTCACTGAACGCCGCCCTCCCGAGAACATGGTTCCCTGGCTCGCCGACGACGATCCCTTCCCGCCCGTCGAGCGCGCGCTCGGCGCGGCGAGCGGCGCGCCGGGCCTGCTCGCCGCGAGCGCCGATCTTCTGCCGTCGCGGCTCATCGATGCTTACGGGCGCGGCATCTTCCCGTGGTATTCCGACGGCCAGCCCGTGCTGTGGTGGAGTCCCGATCCGCGCATGGTGCTGTTTCCGGCCGAGTTCAAGGTGTCGGATTCGCTGCGCAAGACCTTGAAGCGCGTGGTGCGCGATCCGGTCTGGGAGATCCGCGTCGACGACGATTTTCCCGCCGTGATGCGCGCCTGCGCCGACACGCCACGCGACGGCCAGCGCGGAACGTGGATCACGTCGGATATCGTGGATGCCTACACGACCTTGCATCGCGCAGGCAACGCGCACAGCGTCGAGACGTGGTTCGACGGCGTGCGCGTGGGCGGACTCTACGGCGTGTCGTTCGGGCGCATGTTCTTCGGCGAGTCGATGTTCGCGCACAAGACCGACGCGTCGAAAATCGCGCTTGCGGCGCTCGTCGGACACTTGCGCCGCAATCAAATTGAGATGATAGACTGCCAGCAGAACACGTCGCATCTGGCGTCGCTGGGCGGCCGCGAGATCGCGCGCCGCGCGTTCGTCGCGCATCTGAGACGGGCGACGGCGGAACCGGCGATCGGCTGGCGCTTCGACAAATCCGTCCTTCTCGACGTGCTGGCACGCTAAACGCTACACGCGTGATGCCCGAGCGACACATGCAATGCAGCCGCCGCGCGCCTGAAAACGATCTCGCGCGCCGGCCGGCAACGACGAGACGACGCCTGCGAGAGCCGCCAACGTGACACATCCGAACGAGCTGCCGCTGTCACCGCTTTCCGCGCTGCAATTCTATGCAACAGCGCCCTACCCTTGCAGTTATCTGGAAGGGCGTGTTGCGCGCTCGCAGGTGGCCACGCCGAGCCATCTGATCAACTCCGACGTCTACACCGAACTCGTCAAGGCCGGCTTCCGGCGCTCGGGCGTCTTCACGTATCGACCGTATTGCGACGGCTGCCGCGCCTGCGTGCCGGTGCGCGTGCCGGTCGCGCGCTTCGTGCCGAACCGGGCGCAGCGGCGCGTCTGGAAGCTGCACGGCAATCTGATCGCGAGCGTCGCGCCGCTGCATTACGACGAAGAGCATTACGCGCTTTACATGCGCTATCAGTCGGCGCGTCACGCGGGCGGCGGCATGGACCGCGACAGCCGCGATCAGTACGAGCAGTTCCTGCTGCAAAGCCGGATCAATTCGCGGCTCGTCGAGTTTCGCGAACCCGCGCATCCGGGACATCCGGACGAGCCCGGCGAACTGCGCATGATCAGCATGATCGACATACTCGGCGACGGCTTGTCGTCCGTGTACACGTTCTTCGAACCCGATCTGCCGAAGACGAGCTACGGCACCTTCAACATCCTCTGGCAGATCGAGCAGGCAAAGAGTCTCGACTTGCCGCACGTCTACCTCGGCTACTGGATCCGCGAAAGCGAAAAAATGGCGTACAAGGCCAATTTCCGGCCGCTGGAAGGTCTGATCGACGGCCGCTGGACGCTGCTCGATCCCGCGAACACTCACTCCGCGGGCGCGCTGCCGATGCCCGGGCGCATCAACGGCCCGAGCCAGCCGAAATAGCCGCCGAAGTCCCTCCCGCGCGCCCGGACCGGCACGCCGTCCGAAACGGCTAAAATAGCGGTCTTAAAAAAATTCGCCGTCGCCGGCTTTCATTTCGTGTTCAGTTCCCTCTACCCGATCGCGCGTTCGCATCTCTTCAAGATGGATGCGGAAGACGCTCATCATCTGACGCTGCGCATGCTCGGCGCGGCTGGCCGCACCGGGCTCGCCGGCATGCTCGCCAAGCGCGGCCCCGATTCGCCCCGCACCGTCATGGGCATCACGTTCCGCAATCCGGTCGGACTCGCGGCGGGGCTCGACAAAGACGGCGCGTGCATCGACGGGCTCGCGGCGCTCGGCTTCGGCTTCATCGAAGTGGGCACCGTGACGCCGCGCGCGCAACCGGGCAATCCGCGCCCGCGCATCTTCCGGCTGCCCGAGGCGAACGCGCTCATCAACCGGATGGGCTTCAACAATCGCGGCGTCGATCAGTTCGTCGCGAACGTCAAGGCCGCGCATTATCGCGGCGTGCTGGGACTGAACATCGGCAAGAACGCTGATACGCCGATCGAACGCGCCGCCGAGGACTATCTGTATTGCCTCGAGCGCGTCTATCCGTTCGCGAGCTATGTGACGATCAACATTTCGTCGCCGAACACGAAGAATCTGCGGCAGCTCCAGGGCGCGGGCGAACTCGATTCGCTGCTCGGCGCGCTCAAGGAAAAGCAGGCGCGGCTGTCCGATCTGCATGGCAAGCTCGTGCCGCTCGCGCTGAAGATTGCACCCGATCTCGACGACGAGCAGATCAAGTCGATCGCGGGCACGTTGCTGGCTCACAAGATCGACGGCGTGATCGCGACCAACACCACGCTTTCCCGCACCGCCGTGACCGGCATGAAGCACGGCGACGAAGCGGGCGGCCTGTCCGGGCGTCCGGTCTTCGACGCGTCGAACGAGGTCATCCGCAAGCTGCACGCGGAGGTCGGGACCGACGTGCCGATCATCGGCGTAGGCGGAATTTTCTCGGGCGACGACGCGCGCGCGAAGCTCGCGGCGGGCGCGTCGCTGGTGCAGATTTATACAGGGCTGATCTATCGCGGTCCCGCGCTCGTGAAAGAGTGCGTCGAAGCGCTCGCGTGACGCCCCAATCCGGCATATAGACATAAGCAAACGATATTACGCAGCGATTGCGTTTTCACTATGATCGCCGCATCGAAAAAAGACGCTGTGCCCATCAAGAGGAAAACAACACGATGAAACTGTCCACGCTCAAGAAGCTCGTCGCCGCCAGCCTGATCGGCGCGGCATTCACGGCCGTCACGACCGCCGCCCACGCCGAAGATCTGCTCGATCAGGTCAAGCAGCGCGGCACGCTGCGCGTCGGTCTCGAAGGCACCTTCCCGCCGTTCAACTCGAAAGCGCCGAACGGTGAACTCGTCGGCTTCGACGTCGATATCGCCAAGGCCGTCGCCGCCAAGCTCGGCGTGAAGCCCGAGTTCGTCACGACCGAATGGAGCGGCATCATCGCGGGCCTGCAGGCGGGCAAGTTCGACGTGATCGTCAACCAGGTCGGCATCACCGATGCGCGCAAGCAGACGCTCGATTTCTCGCCCGCCTACACGTACTCGAACGCGCAACTGATCCAGCGCAGCGACGACAAGCGCGAGTTCAAGTCGCTCGAAGAACTGAAGGGCAAGAAGCTCGGCGTCGGCCTCGGCACGAACTATATGGACATGGCGAAGTCGGTGCCGGGCATCGACGTGAAGACGTATCCGGGCGCGCCCGAGTATCTGCGTGATCTCGCCGCCGGGCGTCTGGACGCCGCGCTCAACGACCGCCTGATGCTCGCGTACTTGCTGAAGAATTCGCAATTGCCGCTGCGCACCGGCGCGAATGTCGGCGCGGGCAATCCGTCCGGCATTCCGTTCAAGAAGGGCAATCCGAAGTTCGCCAAGGCGATCGACGACGCCATGACCCAGCTCGAAGCCGATGGCACGTTCTCGAAGATTTCGGACAAGTGGTTCGGCATCGACGTGACGAAGCCGGCGAAATAAGACGCGCCGTTTCCGGCGTCGCGAGGGCGGCATCGTAACGGTGCCGCCCTTCTCTTTTGCCGGCTCGGTTTAATATGTGCCGGTTTGTTTCACTTCAGCACCGTTTCAGTCAACGCGTCTCTTAAATGTCCACGACATCCCTGCTCGTTCAATCGGCGCCCGTGCTGGCGCAAGGCGCGCTGCTGACGATCAAGTTCGCGCTCTACTCGATGTTCTTCGGCCTCATCGCGGCCGTCGTACTGGCGTTGATGGGCATCAGCCAGAACCGCGCGCTCGTCGCGATCGGACGCTGCTATGTCAGCGTGATGCGCGGCACGCCGCTGCTCGTGCAGATCTTCGTCATCTACTACGGCCTGCCGAGCCTCGGCATCTCCCTCGAACCGACGCCCGCGGGCGTGATCGCGCTGTCGGCGAACGTGGCCGCGTATCTCTCGGAAAGCATGCGCGGCGCGATTCTCGGCATCCACGCCGGGCAGTGGCTCGCGTCTTATAGCCTCGGACTGTCGCGCGCGCAGACGCTGCGTTACGTGATCGGGCCGCAGGCACTGCGCATCGCGGTGCCGAGCCTGTCGAACAGTCTCATCAGTCTGATCAAGGACACATCGCTCGTGTCGGTCATCACGGTGACCGAACTGTTGCGCAGCGCGCAGGAAGTGATCGCGGCGACCTATCAGCCGTTGCCGCTTTATCTCGCGGCGGCGTTCGTCTACTGGATTCTTTGCAGCGTGCTCGAATTCGTGCAGCGGATTTTCGAGCGGCGTCTCGCGCTGCCGGGGCGGCACTGATCGCAAACAGGCCGCTGAAAAGCGGCTTTTTCGCATTAGTCGGTTTCGAACGGAAACCTGAGATTCAAATCGCGCCGCGCGGCGTCGATGATCGCGATCATCCGCATCGACGTTGCGTGCGGCATGACCGGGCTCTCGGTTTCGCCGGCGCGCAGCAGCTCGCAGAAATGCGCGGTTTCGTAGTTGAGGCCGCCGCCCGAGAACGGCTCGTCGAGTTCGGCCTTTCTTCCGTCCGTATAAGCGATCGTCGCGCGCGATGGATTCCACCAGTTCTCGTGGATCGTCACCGTGCCGAGCGTGCCGCCGATGAGCGCATCGCCGCGGCCTTGCAGATCGAGTCCGCAGAACAGTTGCGCGATGCCGCGTTCGTGGCGCACGTTCAGGCTCGCGAAGACGTCGACGCCGGTCGCGCCGAGCCGTCCGATGGTCTGCACGTCGAGCGCCTCGCCGAGCCAGTCGACCGCGAGAAACGCCTCGTAAATGCCGATATCGAGCAGCGCGCCGCCGCCCGCGTCCAGCGAGAACGACGGATGATCGAGCGGCACGTTCGCCATCGAGCAGCCGGCCCGAACGAGACCGATTTCACCGATCGGATCGCTTTGCAAATGCTCGCGCAAGCGGCGATACAGCGGATAGAACGGCGGCTTCATCGCTTCCATGAACAACACGTTCGCCGCGCGCGCCGCGTCGATCATGCGTTGCAGCTCGCGCGCATTCACGGCTGCGGGCTTTTCGCACAACACGGGCTTGCCCGCCGCGAACGCGCGCAACGCGTACGCCGGATGGCTGTCCTGCAAGGTCGCGATGTAGAGCGCGTCGATGTTGGCGAGCAGCGCGTCGAAATCGGTGAATGCGCGGGCATCGAATGCATCGGCCAATGCGCGCGCCGGTTCTTCGCGGCGCGACCACGCGCCCGCGAGCCGCGCGCCTTCGACGTGCGTGAGACTGTCGGCGAAGCGCCGCGCGATGCGTCCCGCGCCGACGATGCCCCAGCGGATCGTCTTTTCATCGATATTCGTATTGCTCAAGCCTGCCTCCGTGCGCCAGATTCGTCGTGCGACGCATTGTGCCTGATTGCGTCGCATGACGACTGCGCGCGGCGGGCTCAGACGGCAAAAAGCCGGGACATGTCCCGGCTCCATACATTCGATCGTCCGATGCGTTCGAGGACGCGCTACGCACCCGCGGACGCGTTCACGTTCGGCGACGCAGGCTGACTGTTCACGCGCTCCAGCGAGAACGCGCGCCCGACTTCTTCCGCGGCCAGGTCGACGAGCGCGCGCGTCGCGGCTTCGGCGGCGGCGGGATCTTTCGCCTCGATCGCCTCGACGACGCTCTTCTGCGCCGCGAGCGTCGCTTCGCGCACGGACTCGATGCCGTCGACGATCGGATTGACCGTCACCAGCGCGCCGCGCACGATCGCCGTCATCTGACGAAAGAACTGGTTGCCGCTCGCCGCGACGATGCGCGTATGCAGCACTTCGTCAGCCGCCTGATATTCCGGCTCGCCGACCTGCAGACGCGACAGCGTGTCGAATGCATCGCGAATCCCGGCGATTTCGTCGGGCGTCGCGCGCGCGGCGGCGAGCGCTGCGGCGCGCGGCTCGATCAGCATGCGGAATTCGATTACATCGCGTAAAAACGTCTGATCCGGCTTGGCGCGAAAACGCCAGCTCACCACGTCCTCGTCGATGAGACGCCAGTCGCTCATCGGACGAATGCGCGTGCCGGTTTTCGGCCGCACGTCCAGCATGTGCCGCGCGAGCAGCATCGAGAGCGCCTCGCGCATGACGGTGCGGCTCACGTCGAACTCCTTCGAGAGGATGTCCTGCGGTGGCAGTATCGCGCCATATTTTTGCTCGACGATCCCTGAGACGAGTCCGTCCATGACCTTCGCCACCAGCGATCGCTCTTTGTTGTCATCCATCTCGCTTCTCCCCTTCTCGCCTGTTCCGTAGCCGTGTGTATGAGCGCATCGCTTTCGCTTCCCGGGCTGCGAAAGGCACGACGGGTTCCCGACAGGTCCATTCGTCGTGCTTGATACGTTGCGTCTTCGTTGCTTCGAATGCCAGTTGGGAATTTCCTGACAGGGTAATCCCTCTGGCTTCGACGTCACTGTTTCGTTTTTTACTTCTTACCGCTTCACGTGCATCTCTTGCGCTCGCGCCGCGCGCGCGCAGGCATTCATCAGGGAAACTGAAGAATGGCTGCGTCGCGTCGCGGCGTGTGCGTTCTTTCGCGGCCCGCTGTTGCCATCGGACCGATCATGCACCCATTTGAGCAAGCATCTCGTAGGCTTTCTGTGCGAACGCGAACGGAAGCCGGCTCGCTTTTGCCTTTTGTATGATCGGATGGTTTGGACGAAAGTACCGTGGCGCGGTGCAAGCGGGGCGATTTGTCAGCCCTATGCTTAAATCGCGCCATCTGTCGTTCGGGGTGTGCGCGCGTCGAGATCGATCTGCCGGCGCTTCAATGCTTCGCGCTCCGTAAGCGCTTGCTGATACACCGCGAGGTACTCGTCGCAGACTCTTTCGACGGAAAGCTGGTGCAGGCCGTGACGCGCGCGCGCCGCCAGTTGCCCACGCGCCTGCCGGTCGAGCAGAAGCCAGCGCAGTTTTGCCGCTGCCTGCCCGATGTCGCCGGCGGGCACGAGCAGACCCGCAGCGCCGTCGTCGAGCATTTCGGGGATACCGCCCACGCGCGTCGCGACGATCGCGCAGCCGGCCTCGCGCGCCTCCGCGATCACGAGCGGACTCGGGTCCTGGCGCGAGAGCAGCGCGAATACATCGGCGCTCGCGAAATACGGCCGCGTATCGGCGACGAAACCCGTGAAGTGCGCGTTCTCCGCGATGCCGAGCTCGGCTGCCAGCGCTTCCATCGATCCGCGATCGGGGCCTTCGCCGACGAGATACAGATGCGGCTCCGCCATGAATTCGCGCTCGCTCGCGGACTGCTCGCGCACCTGCGCGAACGCCTGCAGAAGATCCGCAATCCCTTTCCTGCGATACATCCCCGCCACGCAGACGATATTCGGATGCTTGAGCCGCACCGGCTTCGCGGGCGGCCGCGTGATGAGCCGCGGCGCGCCGACGGCGCCGTTGAGCACGGTCGACAACCGCGCCGGCCCGATGCCGCGCGCCTCCAGATCGAGCGCCAGCGCGCGGCTCACGGCCACCATGCGATCGCCCGCGCGCACCAGCGCCGCGCTTTTCTGCAGTTCGTGATGCACCGTGGTGACGAGCGCGAAGCGCCGCCGCATGCTGCCGAAACGCGAAATGAGCGCGCCGGTCATCATGTGCGCGTGCACGATGTCGGGATCGAAACGATCGATGAGACGATTGAATCCCGCGATCATCGACGGCACGCGCCACGGTTGCCGCGACTGCTGCAGCGAAACATGCGTGATGCCGTGGCGACGCAAAAGCGGCTCGAAGCCGCCGCCCGACGATGCGACCACGACGTCCTGCCCCATGCGCGCCTGCATGCAGGCGAGATCGACCATCATGTTGACGGTGCCGTTGCCGATCGTCTGCGCGTGATTGGCGAGATGGACTATTCGCATGAGATAGGCTGTTTGTGCGCTCGCCGGCCCATGCCGGCGGCGTCGATCTTATTGTTTCGAGGACGCGTCTCGAAGCGGCCTGCGCCGCGCCGATCGCGTTGTTATCGCGTTGTTATCGCTTTGTTATTGCCTCGATGCCCGGACGGTCCACGCCTTCGATGCTGCTGACTGCCGCGTTGGTTCTTTCGCCGCGCGCGCGGTTGCGGCGCACGCTGCGCGTCTCTGGTGGCGCTTACAGCAACTCGTACGTCGTGGCGTTGTCGCTCGCGGCGAACGGAGCCTTGCTCGCGCCCGATGCTTCGCGCGATTGCCGGCCCTTTCTCGTCAGACCGATGTACGGCATGCCGTGCTCGAGAAACGGCCCTTCGGTCTTGCGAAAGCCGAACGCCTCGTAGAAACCGCGCAGGCTCACCGGCGCGGTCAGCCGCACGCGGCGGCCGGGCCAACGCTCGGCGGTCACCGCGAGCACGCGTTCGATCAGTGCGTGCGCGGTGCCGTCGCCGCGACGCAGCGGGCTCGTCAAGATCTTGTCCACCACGACTTCCGGATCATCCGCGTCGCCCTCGTTGATGCGTGCATAGGCGAGCACGGGCATCGAACGGCTCATGTCCTCGGCGGCGAATACGTGCGTGCCGGTTTCATCGCGACCATCCGGGTCGAGATGGACATGCGACTGTTCGACGACGAACACCGCACTGCGCGCGCGCAAAATCAGATAAAGCTCCCGCGCAGTGAGTTGTTCGAAATCCAGCGTTTTCCAGTTCATCGATTATCTCCATGCTTTACCGGCAATTACCGGCGTTGCGACGATTGAACGTTACGTGCCGACCCGCCTGAATTCAGTGCGCCATCGCACCGACCCATGACGCGCGCGCCTTTCAAATAAGCTCGACCACACGCACAAAGGCGTCCCGGGGAAAAAAGACGCCTTTCCGACGATCAATGCGACCGCGCTACAGCCCGGGTTGCGGGCTGCCGCGCGCGCGTCGCATGGCGTCGATAGCACTCGCGTAATACGGCACCTTCATGGGAAAATCACAATGCATACCGCCATCGAACGCGATAGAGACGCACGATTAAAAGCACATTCGCTCCATTGCGCACGCGGTATCGAACGCCGGCCTTTCCGGCCCGAGGTCACGGCATGAGCGCGTTCCATACGAGCGGTGTGACGGATTCAGGAGCAAGTCGTTCCCGCGTCGTGTCACTCGATCCCTTGCGCATGCGTGCGCGGCGGCATCACGCGCACGCGCTGCATCGCGGCGAGCGCATCTGGCGTGAAGCGGTCGCGCCCGTCGATCTGTGGATCGAAATTCTGCACGGCGACGGGCTCGAACCGCGCGCTGCGCTCGCGTTCGCCGTCGCTCAGGACTTCGAAGCCGATCAGTTCACGCTCGGCAAGCTGCCGTTCGAAGACATCGAAAAACTCTACGGCCTGCAAGTGCAGGAGCTTTCCGTGTTCGATTCGCTCGAAGAGCGCGCGCTCGTGCAGACGCGCCGCGCGAATATCGTCCTCGTCGAAGTCGATGCGTTCTATCTGCCGGACACGCGCACTGCTTCGTATCGCCGCGAACATGCGAAGACGACCATCGGCATCGATGTGATCGATCGCGATGCGCGGCGTCTCGGCTACTTTCATCACACGGGTTATCACCTTCTCGACGGCGAAGACTACGACGGCGTGCTGCGCTCGAATGCGACGCCCGAGCCGGCGCTTTTTCCGCACGTCGAGTTTGTCAAGCGCGTGCGCGAGCCGCTGTCGGGCACGCCGCTCGCGGAAGTATCGGCGGATCTGCTGTGCGCGCATCTGTTGCGGCGTCCGATGCACAATCCGATCACGCGTTGGCGCGCGGCGTTTCCCGAGCATCTCGATACGATGATTGCGCGCGGCGAATCGTATGCGCGTCATTACGCCTTCAACGTGATGAGGCAACTCGGCGCGAACTTCGAATTGCTCGCGCATTATCTGCAGTGGATGCGCGAACAAGGCTTCGACATTCCCGTGCAGACGTATGCGGGCGCGCGCAAGATCGCGAGCGAAACCATGGTGATGCAGTGCCGCCTCGCGCGCGCCCTTTCGCGCGGACGACGAGAGCTTTGCGAGACATCGTTCGACGTGATCGAGGATGCGTACGAACGCGTGATTCCTCCGCTTGCGGACATCGTGTGCTGAACGTTGATGTCGAACCGCGATTCGCACGCGCTTTCATCTCGGCAGGGACTGTTTAAAAGGACACATTTCAACCCTTGTTTCAAGGGTTTTTTCACTCGCTTACGTTCGCGTCTTATGCGGGTTTTTATGACCTCGTGATGTCGCCGCGAGAATTTCTTCGCACCGGTTTCTCCGCGTTAATGAGTTCCGCATGAGATTGTCCTCGATGAAACATTTCAGGGCATCGCGTGCACGACTGAAATGCGCTGCGCCCGACCATGAATCCGATAAATGACGCGCAAACGTTTCACGACGGCTAGTCGCGTGCCGAACTCGCGAGAGGGCCGCTACAAGGCCTATGTGGGCTACTCCTCGCCGAAAGCCGCGCTACAGAGGCGCTTATGCGCGAGGAATCGCACACGCAGATTTCACTTCGTGCAACGGGCGCAACGTTTCCGCTTCACGCAACGCCGCGCGGAAGACTTTTCCCGATGCCGGCAAAGCCTTATCCGCCAAGGCTTCGTGGGGAATCAAGCAGCGCTCGGATAAACACGCGTTCGCCAGCCCACGGAGCCGATGGAACACGGATGAATCATTTTCGATTGTCCCTACGAAAGAAGGTGGTATGTCGAAGGGATGTCGACCCGTGAGGCCTGTCGCACCGTGGTCAAAAAATCCTCAACCGCCATTCGAGGGGTATGCGCTGATGAAACTCATCGGGGCACGCACGTATTCCTAAGACCACCGATGTTCAAGACTGAAACAAAAACGCAGCGCTGCGCTGCATCACAAAAAGTGCACGAGTTATGAGGCCCCGCCAGCATTGCGATTGCCCGCATTGGCACAGTCCTCGCTAATAGAAGCACGCAACCCAGACCAGTGCGATCAACCAAAAGCAATTCAAGTACGAAACGGGCGGCTACGGGGCTGATGTCATCCTTCCTCGAGGAACCGGCGCAAGCGGCAATCTTCGAAAACGGTCACATCAGTAAATAAAAATTGAAGCGCAACGCGCGAAAGTTACGAGAGAGAACAATCATGCTGACCCTCCAGTCCGACCTGCACGGCAATCATCTGCTTGGCGCGCTTCCTGCGCACGAATGGCAGGCGCTCACGCCGCATCTCGAACTCGTGCAATTGCGCACCGAGCAACTGCTGTGCGACTCCGGCCAACGGATTCACCACGTCTACTTCCCGACGACGGCGATCATCTCGCTGCTGCACACGATGGAAGACGGCGGTTCGGTCGAGATTGCCGCGGTGGGACGCGAAGGCATGACTGGCGTGCCGGTTCTGACCGGCGGCGAAACGATGCCGACCCGCGTGCAGGTGCAATGCCCGGGCTTCGCGTATCGCATGAGCGCGCAAGCGTTGCGCGAGCAGTTCGGCCGCTCGGACTTCCTGCGCCGCCTGATGCTGCTCTATATGCAGGCGCTGCTCACGCAGGTCGCGCAGACGGCGGCATGCAACCGGCATCACTCGCTGAACAAGCAACTTTGCCGCTGGCTGCTGATCGAAATCGATCGCACGGCGTCGAACGAATTGCAGGTCACGCAGCAACTGATCGCGGACATGCTGGGCGTGCGCCGCGAAGGCGTGACCGAAGCGGCGGGCAAGCTTCACGACGCGGGTCTCATTCATCACAGCCGCGGCTGCATCAAGGTCGTGGATCGCGAGGGTCTGGAAGCACGCGCATGCGAGTGCTACGGGCTCGTCAAGCGGGAGTTCGACCGACTACTTCCGCGTCTTCGTGCAACCGAGGCGATATCGGCCTCAAGTGTCTAACGGCTAGGATTAATGCAAGAAAAAAACCTCGATCTGTTCTCATGGCTGGCGCGTGTTCTGGATGTCTGTCTCATCATCGCGGGCGGATTGATCGCGCATGACGTACGCTTTTCGTCGCTGGATTTCGTCAGCGATATCGAAAGGCTTCTGATCGCGTTCAACTCCGCACTCGCCCTCCTGCTCTTCCCTGCTTTCGGCGTGTATGAAACCTGGCGCGGCAAGCCGTTCGCCATGATGCTGGCGCGCGTCACTTTGGCGTGGATGGCGGTCGTCGCGGGCGCCCTGCTGCTCGCCTTCACGCTACATCGCATGGATACGGTGTCGCGACTCTGGTTCGCGTATTCGACGCTCATTTCCGGCGCGCTCATCATCGCTTCGAAGCTGATCGTGTACTCGGCCTTGCGCCTGATGCGCGGCCGCGGCCTGAATCAGCGCACCGTGGCGATCGTCGGCGCGCAGGGTTTCTCGCGGACCTTGCTCGCGCACCTGTGCAGCACGCCCGAACAGGGCTTTACTCCGGTGTGCATTCTCGATACGACCGGCGACGAGGAACTGCACGCGAGCGGCATCAGCGGCATGCCCACGCCGACGACCGCGATCGGCATGGGCGGCAATCGTTTGCCGGTGCTGAACGATTTCGACGAACTCGTCGAAAAGGTGCGCGCCGAGGAAATCAACGAAGTGTGGCTCGCGCTGCCGCTGTCGCAGGAGCACACGATCTACCGCTTCGTGCATGCGCTGCGGCACGATTTCGTGAATCTGCGGCTGATTCCGGACACGCGCAGCATTTCGCTCTTCAATCATTCGATGACGGATGTCGCCGGGCTCGCGACCATCAACCTGACGACGTCTCCGATCAGCACGCTGCAGATGTGGCCGAAGATGCTCTTCGACCGACTGTTCGCGGCGGCCGCGCTGCTCGCGCTCTCGCCGCTGATGATCGCGATCGCGATCGCCGTGAAGACGACCTCGAAGGGTCCGGTGTTCTTCACACAGCATCGCAAGGGCGCGGACGGACGGCCGTTTCGCATCTACAAGTTCCGTTCGATGGGCGTGCATCGCGAGCACGGTCGAGTGACGCAGGCGACGCGCAACGATCCGCGCGTGACGAAGGTCGGCGCGTTCCTGCGGCGCACGAGCCTCGACGAGCTGCCGCAGTTCCTGAACGTGCTGTTCGGGCATATGTCGGTGGTCGGTCCGCGCCCGCACGCGATCGAGCACGACGATCTGTACAAGGATCTCGTCTACGGCTACATGTTCCGCTACCGCATCAAGCCCGGCATTACCGGCTGGGCGCAGGTGAACGGCTATCGCGGCGCGACGGAAAAGGTCGAGAAGATGCAAAGCCGCGTGAAGTTCGACCTCTTCTACATTCACAACTGGTCGTTCTGGTTCGACATCAAGATCGTCGCGATGACGATGTTCAAGGGATTCATCGGACGCAACGCGTATTGAACGGCGTAAAAACGCGAAAGGCCCGGCGATTTTCGGATCGCCGGGCCTTTCGCTTGGTGCGCGCGTGACTTACTTGTAGTCGATGCGCTCGACGCCGTTCTCCGTGCCGAGCAGACAGATATTCGCGCCGCGCGCCGCGAACAGACCGACCGTCACGACGCCCGGCCAGGCGTTGATCTGCGCTTCGAGCGCACGCGGATCGGTGATCGACAGGCCCTTCACGTCGAGGATTTCGTTGCCGTTGTCCGTGATGAACGGCGAGCCGTCCTTCGTCACGCGCACGATCGGCACGCCGCCGAGCGCCGCGAGCTTGCGGCCGATCGCCGTGCGCGCCATCGGCACGACTTCGACGGGCAGCGGGAACGTGCCCATCACCGGGACGCGCTTGCTCGCGTCGGCGATGCACACGAACACGTCCGCCACCGACGCGACGATTTTCTCGCGCGTGAGCGCGCCGCCGCCGCCCTTGATCATCGCGCCGCTCGCGTCGATTTCATCGGCGCCGTCGACGTAAATGGAGAGCGTCTCGATGTCGTTCAGATCGAACACCTTGAAACCGTGCGATTCGAGCCGCGCCGTGGTCGCGAGCGAACTCGACACCGCGCCGCGATAACGCGCCTTGGACTTCGCGATGGCGTCGATGAAGCAGTTCGCCGTCGATCCGGTGCCGACGCCGATGATCGCGCCTTCCGGCACGTTCGCGTTCACGTAGTCGGCGGCGGCCTGACCGACCAGTTGCTTGAGTTCGTCTTGAGTCATGGGAGCGGTGCTGCTGTATCGGTGAAAACTGAGATTTTATCGGAGCGCGGGCGACGGCCTCGCGGATCATGCCAACGCGTGCAGGAAGCCGAGCGGATCGTGCGTGCGCGCCACCGACGCGATGAACGCGAACGCGACGATCGCCAGCACGCCATAAACGGCGCGCGCGCCCTTCGTGCGGCCGCGCTTGAGCGCGAACGTGCCGAGCACGATATAGACGACGAGCCCCGCGATTTTCGCGCCGAGCCACGCAGCGTTCGCCGAAAAGCCGATGATCGCGACCAGCGCGATGGCGCTCGCGAGCAAAAGCGTATCGACGATATGCGGCAGGATTTTCGTCGCGCGCGCGGCGAGGAGGCGCGAATTCGTCAGCATCCAGATCCAGCGCAGCACGAATCCGGCGATGGAAAGGCCGGCGCATGTCATGTGGATCGCGCGCAGTGTCGGAAACCAGTCGTTCATTGTGGGAAGTATTTATCGAGCAGGGCCTGGGCGATCGCGTCGCTTTCTGCATCCGCGTTGCCCGCGTGATCCGACGGGCGAAAGTGCATCTGAAACGCGCTGAAGACGCGGCGGGTTTTGGCGTCGAGCACGCCGTCGGTCGCGACTTCGTAGCCGTAGCGCTTCAGCTTTTCCTGCAGCGCGCGCACGTCCGATGGCGCCTTCGGATCGCGGCCCGCGAGATGCGTGGCAACAGCCGCGTCGTCGGGCCATGCGCCCACGCCGGCGTCGTATAGCGCATGCCACGGGAAAAGCGGACCCGGATCGACCTTGCGTTGCGGCGCGATGTCGCTATGGCCGACGACGCGCGTCGGCGGCATGTGGTAGCGCGCGACGATATCGCGGGAGAGCTTGATGAGCGCATCGACTTGCGCGGGCGGATACGGCTGCCATTTTCCATCGCTCAGCGGGCCGATCGGACCCAGATTCACGTTCTCGATGCCGATAGACGACGCGTTCAGCTCCGTCGCGCCCTGCCACGAGCTCACGCCGGCGTGCCAGGCGCGCTTGTCTTCCGGCACCAGTTGATAGACGACCGGCTCGCCTTTCTCGATGCGCGGGGCGTCGGGGACGACGTAGTGCACGCTGACTTCATCGCCGGTCAGGACGGCGAGCGATCCCGCTTCGTCGATCTCCGTGTAGTGCATCACGAGGAAACGGATGCGGGAATCGGCGTTCTTCGCGTGGTACTGCGTGTCGGCGATGTAGGTGGTGCGGTCTTGCATCGCGGTGCAGGCGGTGAGCAGGCATGCGGAGATTGCTGCGACCATGCCCAAAAACTTCGTGCTCGTCATGATCGCTTTTCCCATAGGGAGCGCACTAACATCCAGTGCGTGTGAAGCGCTTCGCTACTCGGCCGGTGTTTGGGATCCTTCGGCAGGCGAAGCACACGTCCCGCCAACCAGCCATACTCGCTATCCGCGAGTTCCGGTGCAACTGACACGGCATGAGTCGCGGGATGGATCGCGATCAGCGCACGGTCATAGAGCGTGTGCAGATCGGCGCGCAGCAGCAGCCCGTTTTCCACGACGTTCGTGTCTTCGCCCATATAGCGGCAGATGTGGGCGGCCTCGAGAACTTCCTCGACCGGACAGCCGCTCAGTACACAACGGCGTTCATATGCTTCAAGCAGTCTCCTACGGAACGCAGGTTGGCCCTGGCGCATGACAATGGCGGCGAACGTCTTCTTGCGCGCATCTTCGATGCTCGCGGGATCGAAAACACCGCTTGCTTCGAGTCGCGCTTCCGCTTCGGATTCGGCTTCCAGTTCGGCTTGAACCTGAGTTCGGTCCGCGCGTCGAAGCGTGAAACTCGCCGGCAACGCGCCCTCATGCGAGACGTAGTCGAACAAGCCTTCGAATTTGAACCCGGCGCCCGCGAACTCGTACTTTTTTGTGCGATAGAACACCAGCAGTTCCAAATCGCGCGCTCGATGTTCAGCGATCAAAGCGTCGGTGCGCCCGGCGTTCTGTCCTTGCCAGTGCAAGATGTCGCCCTCGAGTGCATCGACATATTGAACTCGGTCCGGCGTTTTGGATCCCGTGACGAACAGCAGAACCGAATCGAAGCCTGCAGGACGAAATACGCCTGTGTTGATCGTCGCGTCCTGCGTATCGAGGATGCCCTTCAACTGCTCGCGGGTGTACACGCTTCCGACCGCGATCAGATCACTAAGTCGCTTCAAAGCCATGAATGACGTTGGACGCTGACCCTTACTTCTTCACCGCCCGCTGCCTCACCGCCTCAAACAAACAAACCCCCGACGCCACCGACACATTCAAACTCTCGACCGTCCCCGCCATCGGGATATTCATGATTTCGTCGCACGTCTCGCGGGTCAGGCGACGCATGCCCTCGCCCTCCGCACCGACGACGATCGCCACCGGACCATCCAGCTTGGTCTCGTAAAGCGATGCCGTCGCCTCGCCCGCCGTGCCGATCACCCAGACGCCCGCCTCCTTGAGTTCGCGCAGCGCGCGCGCCAGATTCGTCACGGTGATATACGGCACGCTCTCCGCCGCGCCGCTCGCCACCTTCGCCGCCGTCGCGTTCAGGCCCGCCGAGCGATCGCGCGGCGCGATCACCGCATGCGCGCCGGCCGCATCCGCGACGCGCAGACACGCGCCGAGATTATGCGGATCGGTGACGCCGTCGAGCACCAGCAGCAAAGGCGTGCCCGAAATGCCATCGAGCAGTTCGGCCAGATTCTGCGCGAGCGGCAGATCGTGCGCGCGCGCCACCACGCCCTGATGCTGGACGTTGCCCGACAGCCCCCAGAGACGCGCTTCATCGGCCGCGATCAGCCGCACGCCCGCTTCCTTCGCGGTCCGCAGAAAGTCCTGCATGCGCCGATCCTTGCGCGTGGGGTCGTACAGCACCTCCTCGATCGACGATGCATCCGCGCGCAAACGTGCGGTCACTGCGTGAAATCCGTATAGAACCTTGAGACGTGACATGACTGATCCGAACCTTCGGTGAAAACTTGAAAAGCACGACGCGGTCCGAAGCACGAAGCATCGGACCGCGCGTATTCGATGGCGGCTGTATTGACGCGCCGCCCTAACGTTTCTTGCGCGCCGGCCGTCCCTGCGATGCCGACTTTGACGCCGCTCCGCGCTTCTTCGCCGCGCCGCCGCGCGGACTCGCCGCAAGCGACGCGCCCTTCTTCGTGCCGCCGCGCGCGCGCGTGCTCGGGGCGTCGTCGTCGCCGAACGGACGGATACGCGGTCCCGCGCCGATGCCGGCAGCCGCTGCATCGCTCGCACCGGTCGACGGACGCGGCGACGGCGGCTTCACCGGCGTATCGCGAACCAGCCGGAAATCGATCTTGCGCGCATCGAGATCGACGCGGCTCACCTGCACGCGCACGCGATCGGACATCCGGTAGCGAATGCCCGTGCGCTCGCCGCGCAGTTCGTTCTTGATCTCGTCGTACTGGAAATAGTCCGAGCCGAGCTCGGTCACATGCACGAGTCCTTCGATGAAGAGCGAATCCAGTTGCACGAAAATGCCGAACGACGTCACGCCGTTCACCATGCCGCCGTATTCCTCGCCGAGCTTGTCGCGCATGAAGTAGCACTTGAGCCACGCTTCGACGTCGCGCGAGGCTTCGTCGGCGCGACGCTCGTTCGACGAGCAATGCAGCCCGAGCTCTTCCCAGATCGCGACGCTGTTGCGAGCGCGGCCACGCGCGGAGTCGTCGGCCTTCTGCAGTTCGCGCGCGGCTTTCGTGAGGCCCGTGCTCAGGAAAACATCGTGACCGACGTCCGGCAGATACTTCTTGCCCTGCAAGATCGCGTAGATCGCGCGATGCGTGAGCAAGTCGGGATAGCGCCGGATCGGACTCGTGAAGTGCGCGTACGCCTCATAAGCGAGGCCGAAATGGCCGATGTTGTCCGGGCTATAGACGGCCTGCTGCATCGAACGCAGCACCATCGATTGCAGCATCTGCGCGTCGGGCCGGTCGCGAATCTGCGCGATGAGGGCGGCGTAATCGCTCGCGTGCGGCTTGTCGCCGCCGGTGAGCGTCAAGCCGACGCCGCGCAGGAACGCGCGCAGGTTTTCGAGCTTCTCTTCCGTCGGCCCCGCGTGCACGCGATACAAACCGGGATGCTTGTTGCGCTTCAGAAAGTCGGCCGCGCAGACGTTCGCGGCCAGCATGCATTCCTCGATCAGCCGATGCGCGTCGTTGCGATGACGCGGCACGATCTGCTCGATCTTGCCCTGCGAGTTCACGACGATATACGTCTCGGTCGTATCGAAGTCGATGGCGCCGCGCTTCTGGCGCGCGGCATGCAGCGACTTGTAGACGCCGTAGAGGTTCTGCAGCTGCGGCAGGATATCGGCGCGCTTCGCCGCTTCCGGACCCTTCGTGTTGGTGAGCACGGCCGCGACTTCGGTGTATGTCAGGCGCGCCGCCGAGTGCATCACGCCGGGATAAAACTGATACGCCTTGATCTCGCCGCGCGCGGTAATGACCATGTCGCACACGAGCACGCAGCGATCGACATCGGGGTTTAGCGAGCACAGGCCGTTCGACAGCTTCTCCGGCAGCATCGGAATCACGCGGCGCGGGAAATACACCGACGTGCTGCGATCGAGCGCATCGATATCGAGCGCTTCGTTCGGACGCACGTAATGCGATACGTCCGCGATCGCGACCAGCAGACGAAAACCCTGACCACGTCCGACGGCGACCGGCTCGCAATACACGGCGTCGTCGAAATCGCGCGCATCTTCGCCGTCGATGGTGACGAGCGGCACGTCGCGCAGATCGACGCGATGACGGATATCCGCCGCGCGCACTTCGTCGGGCAGCTTGGCGGCGGCGGCGAGCGCGGCGTCGCTGAATTCGTGCGGCACGCCGTACTTGCGCACCGCGATTTCGATTTCCATGCCGGGATCGTCGATATCGCCGATCACTTCGACCACGCGTCCGAGCGGCTGCGAATGGCGGCTCGGGAAATCCGTCAGATCGACGGACACGACCTGCCCGACCTTCGCCTTCTTCGGATTTTGCGTGATGAGGATGTCATGCCCGATGCGCTTGTCTTCGGGCACGAGAATCAGCGCGCCGTTCTCGTTGACGAGGCGCCCGATGACGCGCTTGTTGGCGCGATCCGTGACCTCGACGATGTGCCCTTCCGGCCGTCCGCGCCGGTCATAACCGACGATGCGCGCGAGCACGCGATCGTTGTGCATGACCTTCTGCATTTCGCCATTGGGGAGGAAGAGATCGTCCTGGCCGTCATCGCGGATCAGAAAGCCGAAGCCGTCGCGATGCCCCTGCACGCGCCCCGCAACAAAATTCGACGGATGCGTGAGTTGATAGTGGCCGCGCTTGTCGAGGCGGATTTGCCCGTCGCGTTCCATGGCCGCCAGTCGCTTGAAAAATCCTTCGCGCTCCTGGCGCTTGATCGACAACGCTTCGGCGATGTCGTTCGCGGCATGCGGTGTCTCGCTCGTGCGCAGCACGCCGAGAATTTCTTCGCGGCTCGGAATCGGATACGGATATTTGCTCAAGGGCGTAGTCGTGTTTTTTCTCGTTGGACGGGACTTTTGCGGTGCTTTGCAACCAATAATGCGGTCATCGTTGCGGGTCATTCTAACACCCGTCTTCTAAGCGCCACGGGCGCGAGACGCCGACGCGGCGCGCTTCGCGGCTCGTTACAGGCATCGCATCGAAACGCTTGACAGATGCGTCAGGCTCGCTATAATTGCGTTCTCTGCTGCTGAACACTCATTCGAACAATCAGTCGAACGATCAGTAAAGCGCAGCAGATTTGAAGTAACACGCACCCTTGCCCAGGTGGCGGAATTGGTAGACGCACTAGGTTCAGGTCCTAGCGGTGGCAACACCGTGGAGGTTCGAGTCCTCTCTTGGGCACCAGATGTTTGAAAAAGCCACCTTCGGGTGGCTTTTTCTTTTTATGCGGAGACCGTGTTTTTGTCGTAGACGAGTCGTATGACTTTTCGATTGACACGGCGCCCGTTCCCGCTAGAATAGCGGGCTTGCTGTACCCCTTGGCCCAGGTGGCGGAATTGGTAGACGCACTAGGTTCAGGTCCTAGCGGTGGCAACACCGTGGAGGTTCGAGTCCTCTCCTGGGCACCAAGGTCCCTCTTTCGCGAGACGCTCGTTCGAGCGCATCGCACGCAAAAACCCCGCGCATCGTCGCGGGGTTTTTTGTTTTCCGCCTTCGCTTTCCGCCTTCACTTTCCGTTCGCAATTCCGTTTCCGATTCGGTCCCCGGATGTCGAATTGAAATCGAAACGAATCTGCGTTCGCCGATTCATATTCGTGCGAACACTGCGACGCGCCAGTGCTCGCGGCGTTCACTTTCTTCAGCCGCGAGCGCAGGGGCGTCGATATGACCCGCTTTGCGCAAGAAGCCGGCGCGACGGATAGCTGCGCTTCTCCGCCACCCGGCTCGCGTCCGACGCGCCTCGCTTATCGCGCTTCGTCGCCCCGAAAGGCAAGCATCCGCAGCAGCGAATTCGTGTTCTGCGGGCGCAATGCGACGAGGCCGTGCAGTTCCCTGCGATAGCGATAAGCCGTCGTCACCGACAAGTTGACCTCGCGCGAAACCTCGACGACCGGCGCGCCATCGTGCAGCAATGCCAGCGCCTGGAATTTCCTCTTGAAGTCGACGCGTCCTCGGACGCCGCCGCCCGGCGACGCCTCGACGACCCGAAACTCCTTGCGCAATTTCCTGGGCGCAGAGCAGTCCAGCGATATGGACCGATAGCTATAGCCGTCCGTGCCGTTGCTGAAGAGATAGAGCTTGCTGTCGAAAACGTAGCTCCGATCGATCGGCGCGGTCTCTCTGTACAGCGAGTTTATTTTTAGCTCGACTCGGTAAACACATTTATTTAGGAACACTTACTCTCCTGTTGCCGATTGTTAACGGCAGGTGATTGCTGCCTACAGGAGACGACTGTAGTTTGCGATCGTCGTGCGCGGGTCTGCAAACCCGATCACGGCATTCCTACGCGTCCTGGCTTCGCCTGAGCGGAGTCAGGACCGATACTCGCTCGCACCCCTCGACCAGGGCAATCGCGGTGCGAGTTCTCGATATTTTTAGCTCGTTTCACCGCCATCCCCACCAGATGTTTCCGAATTGGCGCTGCCGACGTTCCCACGAGCTAGACATCTCCGTTTCCCTCGAACGGCAGCGGGGGAATCAGTTGCAATCGGCTACCGCAATCGATGACGCCGACGGCAAAATGCCAGACAACGAGCAATAGATTCATCATTGCTTCGGACAGACCGAGTTCGCGCCTGATAGCCTGAATCGGCACGTCCCGCTGCAGAAAAACGAAGGCCAGATACGTGGCAAGCAGTGTCGGCTCACCTCGACTATTCCGATACACGCCATCTCCCTTTCGCATGGTCGACTTCCGCACGTTATTGAGCAGTTCCAGATCCAGCGGCACACGCAGATAACTGACCTCGCCACTGCAACGGGCCAGCAAATACAGCACATCCCCCGTAAGCAGCATCCAGTCAGAAACACCGATGTCATCAGGAACGGCGCCCATGCTTAGCCTGACTAAGTGATCTCTCGTCTCCATTTCCAAATATGCTCCTATGGCCACCGTACGCGTGGCAGGTGGTCACACTAGAAGCCCTCCGATGTGACCTGCTGTGGCGCATCCCGCGAAGAACGACCCACAGCCCCTTTGACGCCCCGCGTACTGCGGGGTGTCAAGAATCCAATCGCTTTAATTTTGTTTAGTAAATCGAACTAATCATTCGATTTTGTCGGTGCTAATGCGAAACAAAAGCATAACGCCCGAGTCTCGAATCCTTGAAGTGGACACATCCTAAAGAATGAGACTTCCGAATTAGAGTTCTAATCGGTCGTTATGCTCTTGTTTATTCTGTGGCATGGTGTGTGCTCCGAGTGTTCAAATACCGGAGATTCGTGATGCCTGCCCTGTATGTCATCGCTTTCCTCCTGCTCGCCGGCACGCTCGCCTTCCTGCAAGCGCCGGCGCTCGCATGGCTCGCCGGGTTCGCGGTCTGGGTCGCCGCCGGCGCGCTGACCGGTTTGACGGGCCCGCTCGGCGCGACGCTGCTCGCGATCGTCTTCGTGCTTCCCGCGCTCGCGCTCACGCTGACACCGCTGCGTCGCGCGCTCGTCAGCCGCCGTGTAATCGCCGTGTTTCGCAAGATCCTGCCGGAGATGTCGTCGACGGAGCGTGACGCCATCGAAGCCGGCACGGTCTGGTGGGACGCCGAGCTTTTCTCGGGCCGCCCGCGATGGGACCGCCTGCTCGTACACGGCACGCCGAAGCTCACGCAGGAAGAGCAAAGCTTCATCGACAACGAATGCGCGCGTCTGTGCGACCTGTCGAACGACTGGGATACGACCGCCATCTGGCAAGACTTGTCGCCAGAAGCGTGGGCTTACCTCAAGGAACAGGGCTTTCTGGGCATGATCATTCCGAAGCGCTATGGCGGAAAGGCTTTCTCCGCGTACGCGCACTCGCAGGTCATCATGAAGCTCGCGACGCATTCGTCGGCGGCGGCCGTATCGGTGATGGTGCCCAATTCGCTCGGTCCCGCCGAGCTGCTTCTGCACTACGGCACCGAGGAACAAAAAGATCACTATCTGCCGCGGCTCGCGCGCGGCGATGAAATTCCGTGCTTCGCGCTGACCAGCCCATACGCCGGATCGGATGCCGCGGCGATCCCGGATATCGGCATCGTGTGTCGCGGCGTGCATGAGGGCCGCGAGACGCTCGGATTTCGCGTCACGTGGGAAAAGCGCTACATCACGCTCGGTCCGATCGCGACCGTGCTCGGCCTCGCCTTTCGCGCGCTCGATCCCGATCACCTGCTCGGCGACGACGACGCGCCCGGCATCACCTGCGCGCTCATTCCGACGAACCATCCCGGCGTGAACATCGGACGGCGGCACTGGCCGCTCAACGCCGTGTTCCAGAACGGCCCGAACTGGGGTAAGGACGTGTTCATCCCGATGGACTGGGTCATCGGCGGACGCGCGCAAGTGGGTAACGGCTGGCGCATGCTGATGGAATGCCTCGCCGCCGGCCGCGCGATCTCGCTGCCTTCGTCGAACGTCGGCATGGCGAAGCTCGCGGTGCGCGGCACCGGCGCGTATGCCGCCGCGCGCCGTCAGTTCCGCACGCCGATCGGCCGCTTCGAAGGCATACAGGAAGCGCTCGGGCGCATGGGCGGCAATCTCTATGTGATGGACGCGGCGCGGCGTCTTTCCGCGCAGGCCGTCGATCTCGGCGAGAAGCCGTCCGTCATCTCGGCGATCGCGAAGTATCACATCACCGAACGCGCGCGCAAGGTCATCAACGACGGCATGGATGTCGTCGCGGGCAAGGGCATCTGCATGGGACCGTCGAATTTTCTGGCGCGGGCGTATCAGCAGATGCCGATCTCGATCACCGTCGAAGGCGCGAATATCCTGACGCGCTGTCTCATCATCTTCGGACAGGGCGCGATCCGGTGTCACCCCTACGTGCTGAAGGAAATGGCAGCGACGCGCGACAACGATCTGCGCGCGTTCGACGCCGCGTTCTTCGGACACGCGGCGTTTCTGGCATCGAACGCGATGCGCGCCTTCGTGTACGCATGCGGCGGCGGCGTGTCCGTCGCGAAGCCCGCGCGCGCCGATGCGCGTCTCGTGCCGTACTATCGCGCGGCCACGCGTCTGTCGAGCGCGTTCGCGTTGTTCGCCGATGTGTCGATGCTCACGCTCGGCGGCGAGCTGAAACGCCGCGAACGTCTTTCGGCGCGTCTCGGCGACATCCTCTCGCAGTTGTATCTGCTCTCCGCGACGCTC
Source organism: Caballeronia sp. NCF2 (assembly GCF_023631205.1). Lineage (NCBI taxonomy): Bacteria > Pseudomonadati > Pseudomonadota > Betaproteobacteria > Burkholderiales > Burkholderiaceae > Caballeronia > Caballeronia sp. NCF2. The sequence continues at coordinate 99,036 of NZ_JALQDN010000018.1, forward strand.
AAGCGTTTCGAGGACGATGGCCGCCCTGAAAGCGATCTGCCGCTCGTGCGCTGGGGCGCCGAAGACGCGCTTTATCAGGCGCGCGCCGCGTTCGAGGGCTTGCTCGCGAACTATCCGAACCGCGCGGCGGCGGCGTTTCTGCGCATCGTCGCGTTCCCGTTCGGCTTGCCGCACGCCCCTAGCGTCGATGCGCTCGGCAACGACATCGCGATGCTGATGCAAGCACCCGGCGACGCGCGCGAGCGCCTCGTCGCAGGCTCGCACGTTTCGGCGCTCGAAGACGATCCGATCGCGCGCGGCGAAAAGCTGCTCGCGCTCACGCCTGCCGTCGCGGCGCTAGAGGCGCGTCTGCGCGACGCCGTCAAGGCGGGCGCCGCCGCCCCGCTGCCGCAAAGCCCGCACGACATCGAAGCCTGGTCGCAGACGGCGGCGGCGCGCGGTCTCATCGACGAAAACGAACGCGCGCTGCTCGCCGAATGGGCCGCTCATGCGAAGGAAGCGGTGAAAGTCGATGATTTTTCCGCAGACTTCGGTATCCTCGAAGCATTGCAAAAGCGCAGCGCGGCGCTCGAGCGGCACTTGCCCGAAGCCATTGCCTGAAGCATTCAGGACCAAAGGCACCGCCCCGCGCGCCCGACGACCGATCGACAATCGATGAAAGACCGCTATCTCGACTTCGTCAATTCGCCCTTCGGCACGAGCATTGCACGCTCGCTCGGCCTTCCGCGTCCCGAGGTTTTGCGCCGCCATCGCGCGGATCAGGCCGAATTCGGCGGCATGGCCGCCATCGGCGCGGGGCCGTCGCCCGCGCTCTTCGACGATCTGATGGCCGTGCTGTCGGCGATCGGCATGACGGGCATCGCGCACGAAAGCGCGTCCGGCTGGCTGCCGGTCGCCGCGCGGCACGGCGCGATGAGCGGCCGCTTCGAGCCGCGCTCGCGCGACGCTTCCGCGACCGACCGCGTCGAGGCGCTGATTTTCGATGCGACCGGCATCGGCGACAGCGCGCAACTCCATTCGCTCTACGCGTTCTTCCACGATGCGCTGCGTTCGCTCGCGAAGAACGGGCGCATCGTCGTGCTCGGGCGTCCGCACGCCACGCGCTCGAGCGTCCGCGCCGCGACCGCGCAGCATGCGCTCGAAGGCATGGTCCGCTCGCTCGGCAAGGAAGCGCGCAACGGCATTACGTCGAATCTGCTGCGCGCAGCCGATGGCGCGGATGTCGAGTCGGCGCTGCGCTTTTTCCTTTCGCCACGCTCGGCGTATGTCTCGGGCCAAGTCGTGACCATCGATGCGCCCGCCGACGCGCCGCCAAGCTGGGCCAAGCCGCTCGCCGGCAAACGCGCGCTCGTGACGGGCGCGGCGCGCGGCATCGGCGCGTCGATCGCGGCGGTGCTGGCCGAGCACGGCGCGATCGTCACCGGGCTCGATATCGACGCCGCCCGCGATGCGCTCGATCAGACCATGCTCGCGATCGAAGACGCGTCGCCGGCATCGGGCGCGCACGCGGCGCTCGTCGCGGATATCGCCGCGCCCGAAGCGCCCGCCGAAATCGCGGCGGCGCTGGCTGCGTCGGGCGGCATCGATATCGTCGTGCATAACGCGGGCATCACGCGCGACAAGACCATCGCGCGCATGACCGCCGACATGTGGGACAGCGTCATCGACATCAATCTGCTCGCGCAGGAACGCATCGACGACGTGCTGCTCGCGCAGAACGTGTTGCGCGCGGGCGGGCGCATCGTCGCGGTGTCGTCGATCAGCGGCATCGCGGGCAATCGCGGGCAGACCAATTACGCGACGTCGAAAGCCGGCGTGATCGGCCGCGTGCACGCGATGGCGCCGTTGCTGCGCGAGCGCGGCATCACGATCAACGCGGTCGCGCCGGGCTTCATCGAAACGCATATGACCGCGCGTATGCCCTTTGGCGTGCGCGAGGCCGGCAGACGCCTCAATTCGATGGGACAAGGCGGCTTGCCCGTCGATGTCGCCGAGACCGTCGCGTGGCTCGCGAGTCCGGGCAGCGCGGGCATCACGGGCAACGTGGTGCGCGTGTGCGGCCAGAGCCTGATCGGCGCGTGAGGAGGCAGAACGCGATGCACGCACCGACCATGCCGCGCGCCCGCACCGTCGTCGTCGAAACGCTGCCGCCGCCCGCGAAGCTCTACGGCCGCGCGCTGCCCGCGCTTTTCCGGCGCGCGCGTGCGCCGGAGCTGCCCGCGTTGCGGCTCGTGCGCCCGAATGTGAGGATCGACGCCGAACAGGTCGGCCGATACGCGCGCGTGTGCGGCTTCATTCCGGAGCACGGCGTGCCGCTCACGTTTCCGCACGTTCTCGCTTTTCCCTTGCATCTGATGATGCTCACCGATCCGTCGTTTCCGTGGTCCGCGCTCGGCGTCGTGCATCTGTCGAACAGCGTGCGGCTGCGGCGTCCGCTCGCGGCCGGTCAGGCGTTGCGCATCGAAGTGGAATGCGGGCCGCTCGTGCCGCATCAGAAGGGCCAGGCGTTCACGCTGCATACGCGCATCTATCGGCGCGGCGAGGCGGTGTGGGACGGCGACAGCGTGTATCTGAAGCGCGGCGCGCGCAGCGAGCGCGCGGCGCCGTCGATCGAGATCGCCGATGCCGCCGACGTACGCGTGCCGCTGCTCGCGCGCGAAGCGCGCTGGCAGCTTCCGCCGCAACTCGGACGCGACTACGCGAAGGCGTCGGGCGACTTCAATCCGATCCATCTGCACATGCTGAGCGCGAAAGCGTTCGGTTTTCCACGCGCCATCGCGCATGGCATGTGGACGCTCGCGCGCACGCTCGCCGCGTTGCATCCGGTCAAGGCGCTGGCTTCCGGTTACGCGCACGGCGATTTCAAGACGCCGCTATACATTCCCGGCGATGCGACGCTGTGGACCGCCGCGCCCTCGCCCGTCGCGCGCGATTTCGAAGTGCGCGATCTCGCCGGCGACCGGCCGCATCTGCGTGGCCATTTCGAATGGGAGCTGCCATGAGCGAAGCGCGTCGTGTCGCGGTAATCGGCAGCAATCGCATTCCGTTCGCGCGCTCGAACACGGCGTACGCGAGCGCGTCGAATCAGGACATGCTGAGCTTCACGCTGCAAGGACTCGTCGATCGCTTCGACCTGCACGGCATGCGCCTCGGCGAAGTGGCGGCGGGCGCGGTCGTCAAGCATTCGCGCGATTTCAATCTGACGCGCGAAGCCGCATTGTCGACGACGCTCGCGAAGGAAACGCCCGCCTACGACGTGCAGCAAGCCTGCGGCACCGGCCTTGAAACGGCGATTCTGGTCGCGAACAAGATCGCGCTCGGACAGATCGACGTGGGCATCGCGGGCGGCGTCGATACGGCGTCGGACGCGCCCATCGCGGTGAACGAGCGCATGCGCAGAATCCTGCTCGAAGCGAATCGCTCGCGCTCGGCGAGACAGCGCGTGGGCGCGCTCGCTAAACTGCGGCCCGGCATGTTCTTCAGGCCGCTCCTGCCGCGCAATGCGGAACCGCGCACGGGCCTTTCGATGGGCGAGCACTGCGAACTGATGGCCAAGCGCTGGAAGATTTCGCGCGAGGCGCAGGATGCGCTCGCGCAGGAGAGTCATCGCAAGCTCGCGGCGGCGTACGGGCGCGGCTTTTTCAACGATCTGATGACGCCGTACAAAGGCCTCGCGCGCGACAACACGCTGCGGCCCGACGTATCGCTCGATCAGTTGTCGGCGCTCAAGCCCGTCTTCGATCGCGACGCGGGCACGCTCACCGCGGGCAACTCGACGCCGCTCACCGACGGCGCATCGGCGGTGCTGCTCGCGTCCGAGCAATGGGCCGCCGAGCGTGGCTTGCCGGTGCAGGCGTTCTTGACGTTTTCCGCGACCGCCGCCGTCGATTTCTTCGACAAGCGCGAAGGCCTCCTGATGGCGCCCGTCTACGCGGTCCCGCCGATGCTCGCGCGCGCCGGAATCGCATTGCAGGACTTCGATTTCTACGAGATCCACGAAGCATTCGCGGCGCAGGTGCTGTGCACGCTCGCCGCGTGGGAAGACGACGAATACTGCCGCACCGCGCTCGGACTCGACGCGCCGCCCGGTTCGATCGACCGCGCGCGTCTGAACGTGAACGGCAGCTCGCTCGCGACGGGGCATCCGTTCGCGGCGACGGGCGGGCGCATGATCGGCACGCTGGCAAAGATGCTCGCGAACGCGCCCGCGCGCAGCGACGGCAAGCCGTTGCGCGGACTGATCTCGATCTGCGCGGCGGGCGGACAAGGCGTCGTCGCGATACTGGAGCGGTAGCCGGAAATATCGGCCAAAAAAATACAAGCCGACGGAGACACCACATGAGCCCGGGACAGGCAGCGCCGCGCGGGACTTCCGAGCCGCACGCGACGGACGGCATCTGGTATGCGTCGTATCCGCCGGATGTCGCGCATGAGATCGATCCTTCGCGCTATCGCTCGCTCGCGCATTTCTTCGACGAATGCGTCGCGCGTTTTGCCGGTCATGTCGCGTTCGTGAGCCTCGGCTCGGAACTGAAGTTCGCGACGCTCGGCGAGAAGGCGCATGCGTTCGCGGCGTATCTGCAGGGCATCGGCGTGAAGCCCGGCGATCGCGTCGCGCTGATGATGCCGAACACGCTCGTCTATCCGGTGACGCTCTTCGGCACGCTGCTCGCGGGCGCGATCGTCGTCAACGTGAATCCGCTCTATACGGTGCGCGAGCTCGGCCTTCAGTTGAAGGACAGCGGCGCGCAGACGATCGTCGTATTCGAGAACTTCGCCAAGACCGTGCAGGACGCGCGGCCGGGATCGCGCGTAAGGAACATCGTCGTGACCGGGCTCGGCGATCTGCTCGGCAGCGGTCTCAACGTGAAAGGCCGCGCGATCGATCTGATCCTGCGCTATGTGAAAAAGCAGGTGCCCGCCTACGCGCTGCCCGATGCCGTGCGCCTGCCGCAAGCGCTCGCGCTCGGCGCGCGGCGCAAGTTCGAGCCGGTGCGCGTCGGTCACGGCGATATCGCGTTCATTCAGTACACCGGCGGCACCACAGGCATCGCCAAGGGCGCGATGCTCACGCATCGCAACGTGATCGCCAATCTGATGCAGGCGCTTGCATGGGCGGGCGCGCGGCTCGTCGAGGGCGAAGAGACCGTCGTCACGCCGTTGCCGCTGTATCACATCTATTCGCTCACGGTGAATGCGCTCGCGTTTCTTGCGATCGGCGCGCGCAACGTGCTGATCGTCAATCCGCGCGATATCGGCAGCCTCGTGCGCGCGCTGCGTCACGAGAATTTCACGGCGATCACCGCGCTCAACACGCTTTACAGCGCGCTGATGGACAACGAAGCCTTCCGTCAGCGCGACTTCTCGTCGCTCAAGCTCGCGATGGCGGGCGGCATGGCGACCCAGCGGGTGATCGCCGAGCGCTTCAGGGCGCTGACGGGCAAAACGCTCGTCGAAGGTTACGGCCTGACCGAGTGTTCGCCGCTCGTCGCCGCGACGCCGCTCGATACGCACGGCGACAGCGCTTTCGATGGAACCATCGGCGTGCCGGTGCCGTCCACGCTCGTGCGCCTGCGCCGCGAAGATGGCGCGTGGGCGAACGTCGGCGAACCGGGCGAGCTTTGCGTCCAGGGTCCGCAAGTGATGAAGGGCTACTGGAACCGTCCGGAAGACACGGCGAAAGCCATCGACGCGAACGGCTGGCTCGCGACCGGGGACATCGGCGTGATGGATGCGCGCGGCATCATCCGGCTCATCGACCGCAAGAAGGACATGATGATCGTGTCGGGCTTCAACGTGTATCCGAACGAAATCGAGGACGTGCTCGCGGCGCATCCGAAAGTGCGCGCGGTCGCGGCCGTCGGCGTGCCCGATCCGGTGACGGGCGAGCGCGTGAAGGCATTCGTCGTGCGTCGCGACGACACGCTCACGGTGGAAGAACTGCTGAAGTTCGCCCGTTTACACCTGACCGGCTACAAGGTGCCTGCTTATGTCGAGTTCCGCGACGCGCTGCCGCTCACGCCGATCGGCAAGGTGCTCAGGCGCGAACTGCGCGACGCCGGATCCACATCGCAGGGCTAGCCCTCACGGAGATACCCATGCCGCGCTCGGCTTCCGGCTTGCGGTTCGCTTGCGCGAGCCTGTTGTGTCTCGCGCTCGCGTCTTTCGCGGCACGCGCCGATCCATCCGATGACGTTGCGCGCATCGGCGATCTCGGCGTCGAGCAGCAGGTGCAATGGCTGTCGCGATCGGCGGGAAGCGGCGCGCTCGCCAGTCTCGACGATGCGCAACTCGTCGCCCTCTTCCGCTCGCTCGACGCGCGCACGCTGCCGCGCTATCTGCAAGACGGCTTACGCGATTTCGATTCGTGCGAGTTCACGATGCGCCGCCGCGAGCGCATCAAAGGCAAATGGCCGAAGCGCGCGGATCACATGCTCGTGCGCGTCACGCGCGAGCCGCTGCGCATCTATGCGAAATGGCTGCCGGATGGCGGGCACGCGGGCCAGGAAGTCATCTACGACGATTCGAAGCGTCCCGATCAGCTTTACGGTCATCTCGGCGGCTTTCTGGGCGTCGTGCCGATGTGGGCATCGGTGAACGGCGCGCTCGCCCGCGCGCAGTCGAATCATTCGATCCGCGAGCTCGGCATCGACGCGATCACGCAACGCTTCATCGACGAAGGGCGCAAGTTCGCCGAAGCGGGCATCACGAAACCAACGAACATCGAAGTGAAGAACGTCGACGGACTGCGCGTGATCGCGCTCACCTACGAAACGGTCGAAGGCCAACCCACCTTCTATGCGAAAAAGGAAGTGCTCGGACTCGACCTCGAACGGCCGCTTTTCCGCACGCTGGAGTCGTACGACAACGACGGCGAGATTTTCGAAAGCGTCGTGTTCGAGCGCATCGAGACGAAACCCTTCGACGACCTGACGTTCGACCCGAAAAATCCCGACTATCGCTTCTGATTTCCTTCTGATTTGAAGCGCGCGCTGACTTCGTGACATCCCGTGTAACAACTCGTCGCACCGCGCGGCGCGCGTTTTAAGTTTCGCCTAAGAGTCGGCCGATAACCTGCCCGCACTCCATCGACATCAAGGTCCGCGCGAAGCGTCAAGCCGAAAGCGCCGCACATCGTCATGCAAACCTGAGGACATCGTTCATGAACCTCCGCCGTCCGGCTTCCGCACCCGTGCGAGCCATCAAAAAGCTTCTGAGCCATCACGAAATCGCCACGCTGCTCCTGCTGATGCACGCGCCGATCGATGTGATGGCCGCCACGCCCGATGTCGCCTCGCTGCAGGAATACGGCTATGTCGAGATCGTGTCGCCGGACGCCGGCACCCCGAAAGTGCGCCTGACCGAAGACGGCAACGCCGTGCTGCGCGGACTCGGCGTCAAGTAAGGCTTCATTTCGATACGGGCCGCGGACGCCCGGGAACGCGAACTCTGTAATAATCGGTCGATACTTTTTCATCACCGACCAAGGAGTGATTCGCGATGTCCGCCCTCTCACCCATCGTGCAGCGTGTGCTCATCACCAACGACGACGGCATCGACGCGCCCGGCCTCGCCGTGCTCGAAGCGGTCGCCGCCGAACTCGCGCACGAAGTTTGGGTCATCGCGCCCGAGCACGATCAGAGCGGCACTTCGCATTCCATCAGCCTGCATTCGCCGCTGCGCATCTCGCGTCAGGGCGAACGGCGCTTCGGCGTACAGGGCACGCCAGGCGACTGCGTCGTGATGGGCGTGCGCCACATCATGAAAGACGCGCCGCCCACACTTGTCCTGTCCGGCATCAACCGCGGGGCGAATCTCGGCGTCGAAACGATGTTCTCCGGCACCGTCGGCGCGGCGATGACGGGCCTCTTGCTCGGCTTGCCGTCGATCGCGCTCAGTCAGGCTTTCACGGACCGCGAGAACGTGCGCTGGGACACGGCGCGCGCGCTGGCGCCGGGCGTGATCCGCCAATTGCTCTCGATTTCCCACGAGGCGCCGACGTGCCTGAACGTCAACTTCCCCGATTGCGACGCGTCTGCCGCGGGTCCGCTCACCGTGACGCGGCAAGGCATCGGGCTCGTGGAAGGCATCGACGTGTTGCCGCTCGTCGATCCGCGCGGCATCGACTATCACTGGCAGCGCTTTCAGCGTGGCCCGCGCCCGAATTCGCCCGATAGCGAAACGGCGGTGGTGGCGGCAGGCAGCGTGTCGGTCACGCCGCTCCATTTCGATCGCACCGACGAGCGCACGTTCGCCACGCTCGAAGCGGGTCTTGAACGCGCCGTCTGAGTTTTCGGTCCGCGCGCGTCTAGAACGATTCTTCTCAGACGGGAACGGTCGCTTTCTCGTATGCTCGGCCGTTCACGACAAGGAGACGACATGACCCGTTTCATCGGCTCGCGCGGTGCACGCGTGACGCTCGGCGCGCTGTGCGCCACTTTCGCCGCGAGCGTTTTCGCGCAGGCGACGCCCGTCGGCACCTGGCAGACCATCGACGATCAGACCGGCAAAGCGAAAGCGATCATCCAGATCGCCGACGACGGCAACGGGCAGTTGTCGGGCAAGGTCGCGCGTGGCATCGGCGAATTCGATCATCCGGAACGGCGCTGCACGGCCTGCACGGACGAACGCAAGGATCAGTTGATCAAGGGCATGACGATCATCACCGGCATGCGTCAGGACGGCGACGAGTGGCAAGGCGGCCAGATTCTCGACCCGGACAGCGGCAAGCTCTACAAGTGCAAGATGAAACTTGAAGACGGTGGCAAGAAGCTCGTCGTGCGCGGGTATATCGGCGTTTCGCTGCTGGGGCGCTCGCAAACCTGGGTGCGCCAGCAATAGCTTTATACAAAGACAAAGCCGGTCGAAGACGTCGATCTTCGACCGGCTTTGCTCATCTCGCGAGCACGCTTCGAGCAATCATGCGGCGTGACGATGTTGCGCCTCTTCCGCTTGTGCTTCGGCGGGCAGGTTCGGCTCTTCCGGCTTGAATTCCCCCGGCACACGCATGCGCGATGTCATCAACGCATAGAGCGATTCGCCGGCCGGCCCGAACAACTGCGTCATGACGCGCAGCAGGACGCCCGATTCGTGCCACGCCTTGAAGCGCCGATGGCACGTCTGATACGACGGATATTTGCGCGGCAGCGTGGACCATGACGCCCCGCTGTACATGACCCAGAGCACACCGTTGAGCACGGCGCGGGTATTGGCGAGCGGCCGGCCCCGCAACTCCGAACGCGGACGCAGTTCGGGAAGCAGCGGTGCAACCATCTGCCATTCTTCGTCGGACATGTCGCGATAGGGCTTCACGGTAGTTTCTCCAATTTACTGACTGATAACCGGTATCGACGATACCGAGTACCTGAAAGCCAGCAAATCGGAGTGGTCCGAATCTTGAAATTGCTCGCAAAACCTTATGCCGATTGGCCTACCGCAGATTTTTGATACTCGTATTAGGTCAGCGAAATATCGGTGACGCGGCGCGGCGCCTCCAGATATTCCTTCGACTGCATCTCGACGATACGCGACACCGTGCGCGTGAACTCGTTGGCCATCGGCCCTTCGACGTACAGTTCTTCCGCGGGCACGGCCGCCGACATCAGCAGCTTGACCTTGTGGTCGTAGAACACGTCGATGAGCCAGGTGAAGCGGCGCGCTTCCGATGCCATGCGCGGCGTCATTTGCGGCACGTCCGACAAGATGACCGCGTGAAAGCGGTTCGCCAGTTCGAGATAGTCGTTCTGCGAGCGCGGGCCGCCGCATAGCGTCGCAAAGTCGAACCAAACGACACCGTCGGCTTTGCGCAATGCCTTGATCTCGCGCTTCTCGATGTGCAGGATCGGGCTTTCGTCGGGCACGGCCGCGAGTTTCGCGAAATCCGCACGCAACGCCTCGCTCGCCGACGCACCAAGCGGCGTGTGATACGCCTTCACCGTCGAGAGCGTTTGCCTGCGGTAATCGGTGCCGGCATCGACGTTGAGCACGTCGAGATGCTCTTTGATGAGCTCGATCGCGGGCAGAAGACGATCGCGATGCAGCCCTTCCGGATACAGCGTGTCGGGCTGGTAATTGGACGTCATCACGAACTGCACGCCGGCCTTGAAAAGACGGTCGAGCAGGCGATACAGGATCATCGCGTCGGCGATATCGGAGACGTGAAACTCGTCGAAACAGATCAGCCGATAACGCTTCGCGATGCGTTTGGCGAGTTCGTCCAGCGGATCCGACTGCCCTTTCAGTTCCTCCAGCTCGCGATGCACCTCGCGCATGAATTCGTGAAAATGCAGACGCGTCTTGCGCTGCACCGGCACGACCGCATAGAAGCTGTCCATCAGGAAGCTCTTGCCGCGCCCGACGCCGCCCCACATGTAGACGCCGCGCGGCAACTCGGGACGCACGAGAAACTTCTTGAGCGCGTTCGAGCGGCGCGCCTTGTACGCGACCCACTCTTCATAGCACTGTTGAAGACGCGCGACCGCCGCGAGCTGCGCCTCGTCCGATTGATAACCCCGCGTGCGCAGTTCGTTTTCGTAGTATTCGGTGACGTTCATCTTCGGCCGTTCGATGTGACAAAGGCGAGCGGATCAACCCGCTCGCCTTTGTTGTGCTGCCTTACTGCCAAGGCAAACGGTATTACATGTTCAACGCGCGCTTGTCGACGGCGAGCGCCGCTTCGCGCATCACTTCAGACAGCGACGGATGCGGATGGCAGATGCGGCCGATATCTTCCGACGCCGCCTTGAACTCCATTGCCACGACCGCTTCCGCGATCAGATCCGACGCGTCCGCAGCAATGACGTGCACGCCGAGGATTTCGTCGGTCTTCGCGTCCGCGATCATCTTGACGAAGCCTTCGGCACGGCCGATGCCGAGCGCGCGGCCGTTGGCCATCATCGGGAACTGGCCGGTCTTGATCTCGCGGCCTTCGGCCTTGAGCTGCTGCTCGGTCTTGCCGACCCACGCGATTTCCGGTTCCGTGTAGATGACCCACGGCACGCAGTTGTAATCGATGTGCGGCTTCTGACCGTCGATGATCTCCGCCACCGCCACGCCTTCGTCTTCCGCCTTGTGCGCGAGCATCGGGCCGCGCACCACGTCGCCGATCGCGTACACGCCCGGCACGCTCGTCGCGCAATGATCGTCCACGTCGATGAAACCGCGCTCGTTCGCCTTCAGGCCGATGCTTTCCAGACCGAGGTTATCGGTGTTCGGCACGCGGCCGATCGACACGATCAAACGATCCGCTTCCAGCGTCTGCGCGTTGCCTGCGTTGTCCGTGTAAGCGATCGAAACGCCGTTGGCGCTCGTCTTCACTTCGCCGATCTTCACGCCGAGGTGAATGTCGAGACCCTGCTTCTTGAACTGCTTCGCGGCTTCCTTCGCGAGCGACTCGTCCGCCGCGCCGAGGAATTGCGGCAGCGCTTCGAGCACGGTCACTTCCGCGCCGAGACGACGCCACACCGAGCCGAGCTCCAGACCGATCACGCCCGCGCCGATCACGGCGAGCTTCTTCGGCACGGAATCGAACGACAGCGCGCCTTCGTTGTCGGCGATCAGCTTGTTGTCGACCGGAATGTTCGGCAGATGGCGCGCCTTCGAACCCGTCGCGATGATCACGTTCTTCGCCGTGACGACTTCCGTCTCGCCTTCGCCCGACACTTCGATCTGCACGCCGGCCGCGTTCTTCCCGGTGAACTTGCCATGACCCTTGAGCCACGTGATCTTGTTCTTGCGGAACAGGAACTCGATGCCCTTCGTCATCTTTTCGACGATGCCGTCTTTGCGCGCGAGCATCTTCGACACATCGAGCTTCACGTCCGACACGCTGATGCCGTGATCGGCCAGATGCTTCGACGCATTCTCGAATTCTTCCGACGACGCCAGCAGCGCCTTCGACGGAATGCAGCCTACATTCAGGCACGTGCCGCCGAGCTTCAATGCGCCTGCCGGGTTCTTCCACTTCTCGATACACGCAACCGACTTGCCGAGCTGCGCTGCGCGAATCGCCGCGATATAGCCGCCAGGGCCCGCGCCGATCACGACGACATCAAATTCTTTGGACATGACTTTCCTTGGTGTGTCTCCGCTTTTGCGGAGCAGCCTCTTGCGATGCGCGCGAGCCTATCGCGCGCATCGAGGCAACTAAGCTTGTATTACAGGTCCAGCAGCAGACGAGCCGGATCTTCCAGCGCGTCCTTCATCGCGCCCAGCGACAGCACGGCTTCGCGGCCGTCGATGATGCGGTGGTCGTACGACAGCGCGAGGTAGTTCATCGGACGGATCACGATCTGGCCGTTTTCGACGACCGCGCGTTCCTTCGTCGCGTGCACGCCGAGAATCGCGGATTGCGGCGGGTTGATGATCGGCGTCGAGAGCATCGAGCCGAACACGCCGCCGTTCGAGATCGAGAACGTGCCGCCGGTCATTTCTTCGATCGACAGCTTGCCGTCCTTCGCCTTCTGGCCGAATTCGGCGATCTTCTTCTCGATGTCGGCGAGGCTCATCTGATCCGCATTGCGCAGGATCGGCACGACGAGACCGCGCGGCGAACCGACCGCGATACCGATGTCGAAGTAGCCGTGATAGACGATGTCGTTACCGTCGATCGATGCGTTCACGAGCGGGAACTTCTTCAGCGCGTGGACGGCGGCCTTCACGAAGAACGACATGAAGCCGAGCTTCACGCCGTGTTCCTTCTCGAAGCGGTCCTTGTACTTGTTGCGCAGATCCATGACCGGCGCCATGTTGACTTCGTTGAACGTCGTCAGGATGGCGTTGGTTTGCTGCGATTCGAGCAGACGTTCGGCGATACGCGCACGCAGACGCGACATCGGCACGCGCTGTTCCGGGCGGTCCTTCAGCCACTGATCGGCCGATGCCGGTGTGTTGACTTGCGGCAGCGACGGCTTCGCGGCGCGCGCGGCGGCCGGAGCCGGTGCGGCGGCGGGCTTGGCCGGTGCGGCAGCCGGTGCGCCGGCTTGAGCGGCGAGCGCGTCGCCCTTCGTGATGCGGCCGTCGCGGCCCGAGCCCGACACCTGATCCGCCGACACGCCCTTCTCGGCCAAGATCTTCGTCGCGGCCGGCGATGCGGCGCCACCCGTCGATGCTTGCGCAGCAGCCGGAGCCGACGTGGCAGCGGCGGTTTCCGCGACCGGCGCGGGCTTCACTTCGGCGTCGCCGGCAGCGGCGACGGCGGCAGGCGCTTCGCCCGCTTTCGCTTCGGTGTCGATCTTGGCGATGAGTTCGTCGGCGGTGACGATATCGCCGTCGTGCTTGATGACTTGCGCCAGCACGCCGGCCGACGGAGCCGGCACTTCGAGCACGACCTTGTCGGTCTCGATTTCGATGAGGATTTCGTCCTGGGCGACAGCCTCACCCGGCTTCTTCTTCCACTGCAGCATGGTCGCTTCCGAGACCGACTCGGAAAGCTGGGGAACCTTGACTTCTACGATAGCCATTTCTGTATTTTCCTGATGCGTGTCTGTGTGTACGAGCAGCGAAACCGGGGAACGTCCGTTCGCCCGGTTTCGATCAAGCAATGCTTACTTGGCGATGACCTGCGCGCCCTTGAGGCGGCCGAACGCGCCTTCCACGAGCACCTTCTGCTGCTCGTAGTGCTTCGCGTAGTAGCCGACCGCCGGCGATGCCGATGCAGGACGGCCGCTGTAGGCCAGCTTCATGCCTTCGCGCATGCCTTCGCGCAGATGGTGCTCGACGTAGAACCAGGCGCCCTGGTTCTGCGGCTCGTCCTGCACCCACACGACTTCGGTCGCGTTCTCGTACTTCTTGAGTTCCGCGTCGAACTGCTTGTGCGCGAACGGGTACAGCTGCTCGATACGCACGATCGCGACATCGTTGCTCTTCGCTTCGCGGCGATGCGCGATGAGGTCGTAATAGACACGGCCCGAGCACACGATCACGCGCTTGACCTTCTTCGCCTCGATGGCTTCGTCCGTTTCGCCGATGACCGGCTGGAACGAGCCCTTCGCCAGTTCCGACAGATCGGACACGGCTTCCTTGTGACGCAGCAGCGACTTCGGCGTGAAGATGATGAGCGGCTTGCGGAACAGGCGGATCATCTGACGGCGCAGCAGGTGGAAAACCTGCGCCGGCGTCGTCGGCTGGACCACTTGCATGTTGTGATCCGCGCACAGTTGCAGGAAACGCTCGATACGCGCCGACGAGTGCTCCGGACCCTGACCTTCGTAGCCGTGCGGGAGCAACATCGTGAGACCGGAGACACGGCCCCACTTCACTTCGCCCGACGAGATGAACTGGTCGATCACGACCTGCGCGCCGTTCACGAAGTCGCCGAACTGCGCTTCCCACGCGACGAACGTGTTCGGTTCAGCGGTCGAATAACCGTACTCGAAACCGAGCACCGCTTCTTCCGACAGCACCGAGTCGATCACCGTGAACTTGGCCTGGCCTTCCGCGATGTTCTGCAGCGGAATGTACGTGCCGTCGTTCCAGCGCTCGCGGTTCTGATCGTGCAGAACGGCGTGGCGGTGCGTGAACGTGCCGCGGCCCGAGTCCTGGCCCGTCAGACGCACGGCATAGCCCGATGCGACCAGCGATGCGAACGCGAGGTGCTCGCCCATGCCCCAGTCGAGCTTGGCTTCGCCGAGACCCATCGCGCGGCGGTCGTTGATGACGCGCTCGACGAGCGGGTGAACCTTGAAGTTTTCCGGAATGGTCGTGATGCGCTCGGCCAGACGCTTGAGTTCCGCGAGCGGCACCGCCGTGTCGGCCGCATCGGTCCACTTGCGGTTCAGGAACGGCACCCAGTCGACCGCGTACTTGCTCTTGTAGTTCGAGAGCACCGGATCGATCGTGTGATGGCCTTCGTCCATCGCCTGACGATATTCCTTGACGAAGTTGTCCGCTTCCTCGGCCGTGATGACGCCCTGTTGCACCAGCTTTTCGGCGTAGACGGCGCGCGTGCCCGGATGCTTCGCAATCGTCTTGTACATCAGCGGCTGCGTGACCGCCGGCGTGTCCTGCTCGTTGTGACCGAGCTTGCGGAAGCAGATGATGTCGACGACCACGTCCTTGTGGAACTTCATGCGGAAGTCGATGGCGAGCTGCGTCGCCAGCACGACGGCTTCGGGATCGTCGCCGTTCACGTGCAGCACCGGCGCCTCGATCATCTTGACGACGTCCGAGCAATACAGCGTCGAGCGCGCATCGCGCGGATCCGACGTCGTGAAGCCGATCTGGTTGTTGATGACGATGTGCAGCGTGCCGTGCGTGCCGTAACCGCGCGTCTGCGCGAGGTTCAGCGTTTCCATCACGACGCCCTGGCCCGCGAAGGCCGCGTCGCCGTGCACTTGCACCGGCAGCACTTGCAGGCCTTCTTCGTCGCCGCGACGATCCATACGCGCCTTGGCCGAGCCTTCGACCACCGGATTCACGATTTCGAGGTGCGACGGGTTGAATGCGAGCGACAGGTGAACCGGGCCGCCTTCCGTGGCGACGTCCGACGAGAAGCCCTTGTGGTACTTCACGTCGCCGGCCGGCAGGTCATCGACGTGCTTGCCTTCGAATTCGGCGAAAAGGTCCGCCGGCATCTTGCCGAGCGTATTGACCAGCACGTTTAGACGCCCGCGGTGCGCCATGCCGATGACGATTTCCTGCACGCCGTTCTTGCCCGCGTGACGCACGACTTCGTCCATCGACGCGATGAAGCTCTCGCCGCCTTCCAGTGAGAAGCGCTTCTGGCCGACATACTTGGTGTGCAGGAAACGCTCGAGGCCTTCGGCAGCCGTCAGGCGATTCAGGATGTGCTTCTTCTTGTCGTTCGAGAAATTCGGCGTCGAGCGAATCGACTCGAGCTGCTCCTTCCACCAGCGCTTCTGTTCCGGATCGCTGATGTACATGAACTCGGCGCCGATCGTGCCGCAGTACGTGTCGCGCAGCGCCTTGACGATGTCGCGCAGCGATGCCTGCTCGAAACCGAAGTACAGGTTGTTCGCGTTGAACACCTGATCCATGTCGGCTTCGGTGAAATCGTAGAAGCCGGGTTCGAGTTCGGGAATGGGGGGACGCTCGCGGCGCTTGAGCGGATCGAGATTGGCCCATTGCGTGCCAAGGAAGCGATACGCGCCGATCAGCGATTGGACGTAGACTTGCTTTCGCGCGGTGGTCAGATCACCGGTGCTTTCGCGCGGCAGAAAGGCGTTGGCCTTCGCGCGCTGAGCGAAAGATTCGACGATGGGGCCGTGAGCCACGTCGTTGTGAGCCGTGCCGTCCGAAGCGGGCACGTTCTGCAACGCGTCGAAGTAGGCGCGCCAGGTCTCGGGCACTGACGCGGGATTATCGAGATATTGCTCGTACAACTCTTCGACGTACGGAGCATTACCGCCGAACAGATAAGAGTTCGACTGGAATTGCTTCATCATTTTACGCTCACCTTTCTTCGAGTTTCTCGAGGAAGTGCGGGTTACGAAACCTTCCGCGCCACGGCCTGACCGTTTAGCGGATTGCGCGAATCAAGTCTGCTTGGAAGGACCTAAAAAGCGACAGCTAATCCGAGAAGCATAGCACAGAACGAATAGTCATATGACGTATCGCCGCATGTGCCCTCGCCTCGTCGTCGCCTCGCCATCCTTTACGCAACAAGGATGTGCGGGCGTTTCTGAGATAAGCAAGGGTGCGTTGCGAGGCATCGAAGAATGACAAAAGCCGCCCGAAGGCGGCTTTTGTTCCGACGTTGCTCACAGATGCATGCGCAGCTTATTCGGCGTTGGCTTCGCGGCTTGCGCGGCGACGCTCGTGTTCTTTCAGATGACGCTTGCGCAGACGAATCGACTGCGGCGTGACTTCGACGAGCTCATCGTCGTCGATGAACTCGACCGCGTATTCGAGCGAAAGCTGGATCGGCGGAACAAGACGCACGGCTTCGTCAGTGCCCGATGCGCGCACGTTGGTCAGCTGCTTGCCTTTGATCGGATTCACGACGAGGTCGTTGTCGCGGCTGTGAATGCCGATGATCATGCCTTCATAGAGCGCATCGCCCGGCGACACGAACATGCGGCCGCGATCCTGCAGCTTCCACAGCGCATAGGCGACGGCAGCGCCATCGTCCTGCGAGATCAGCACGCCGTTACGGCGCTCGCCGACCGAACCTTCCTTCACCGGCGCGTACGAATCGAAGGTGTGGCTCATCAGGCCCGTGCCGCGCGTGAGCGTCAGGAACTCGCTCTGGAAGCCGATCAGCCCGCGCGCCGAAATCTTGTACTCGAGACGCGTGCGGCCACGGCCATCCGAGGTCATGTCGAGCATTTCCCCCTTGCGGCGGCCGAGCTCTTCCATCACGCCGCCCTGATGCTGGTCTTCGATATCGACCGTCAGGTTTTCATACGGCTCGCACTTCACGCCGTCGATTTCCTGCAGCACCACGCGCGGACGCGACACGGCCAACTCGTAACCTTCACGGCGCATGTTCTCGACGAGAATCGTCAGATGCAGTTCGCCGCGGCCCGACACTTCGAACGTCGTTTCGTCGCCGGTGTCTTTCACGCGCAGCGCGACGTTGTGATTCAGTTCCTTCGTCAGACGATCGCGGATCTGGCGGCTCGTCACGAACTTGCCTTCCTTGCCTGCGAGCGGCGACGAGTTCACGAGGAAGTTCATCGTGAGCGTCGGCTCGTCAACGGTGATCATCGGCAGCGCTTCGGGATTGTCCGGCGAGCAGATGGTCACGCCGATGCCGATTTCCTCGATACCGTTGATGAGCACGATATCGCCGGCCTGCGCCTCTTCCACCTGCACGCGCTCGAGGCCGTGGAACGACAGCACCTGATTGATCTTGCGATTCAGGATCGCGCCGTCCGGACCCGAGCGCACGGCCACCTGCATGCCCGGGCGGATACGGCCACGCGCGACACGGCCCACGCCGATACGGCCGACGTACGAGTTGTAGTCGAGCGACGTGATCTGAAGCTGCAAAGGACCGTCCGGATCGGCCGGACGCACGGGAACGTGTTCGAGAATGGCTTCGAACAGCGGGCGCATCGTGCCTTCGCGGACATCGGGTTCGAGGCCGGCGAAGCCGTTGAGACCCGACGCGTAGACGATCGGGAAGTCGAGCTGCTCTTCGGTCGCGCCGAGCTTGTCGAACAGATCGAAGGTCTGGTTGATCACCCAGTCGATACGCGCGCCCGGACGGTCCACCTTGTTGACGACGACGATCGGCTTCAGGCCGAGCGCGAGCGCCTTCTTCGTGACGAAGCGCGTTTGCGGCATCGGGCCTTCGACGGCGTCGACGAGCAGCAGCACGGAATCGACCATCGACAGCACGCGCTCCACTTCACCGCCGAAGTCCGCGTGTCCCGGCGTATCGACGATGTTGATGTGCGTGCCTTCGTATTCGACGGCGCAGTTCTTCGCCAGGATCGTGATGCCACGTTCCTTTTCGATGTCGTTCGAGTCCATGACCCGCTCGGCGACCTGTTGGTTTTCCCGGAAGGTGCCCGACTGGCGGAGCAACTGGTCGACGAGCGTGGTCTTGCCGTGGTCGACGTGGGCAATGATGGCGATATTGCGGAGGGCGCGAGTCATAGAAAGTGTCTTGGTTGTGCGCCGTAAGAGCGAGTCCCTTCTGTTGCGAGACTCCGTGGCTCGGCAAGCCCCCTCTGGAAAGCGTCATGCAAGCATGACTACGCGGGCCCGGCGCGGTGAGAACCGAAGAGTATAGCACGCACGGATGTCTAAACCTGGCAATAGGACTCAACCCGTAAATCGGGCCAGCAACCGCAGCATGTCCGCGGCGTCGGGTCGCGACGAACCGCAGGCCGGGCGTGGGCGGATTGTTAAGCATATTCAGAAAAGATCCTTGCACGGTGCGAAACGCCTCCCTATAATCCTGCCTAGTCAACTATTGCAATCGCACAAATATTCTATGAGCGACGCTCCGAAATCCGCGGCGATCGGCGACTACGTGCTCGCCGAGAGCGTCGGCTATCTGATCAGCCGGGTCCGCTCGACCATGTGGAACATGGTCACGCAACACACGACGTCCGAACTGGGCATCACGAGCACGCAGGCAAGCATCCTGTTCATGCTGGCGGTCGGCAAATGCCTGACGGCGGCGGATATTGCCCGCGAATACGGCATCGATGCGAGCGCGGTCACGCGTCTCATCGACAGACTGGAAAAGCGCGGCCTGCTTTCGCGCGTGCGCAGCGAGGAAGACCGGCGCGTCGTGCGCCTCGCGCTGACGGACGAAGGTCACGCGACCGCGGAAAAGATACCCGCCATCTTCACGCGCGTACTGGACAACCTGCTTGCCGGTTTCACGCCGGAGGAAGTCGGCTTCCTGAAAAGCATGCTGCGGCGGATTCTCGCGAACTCGTGCGATCCATCCGTCGCACCACTGCTGGGCGGCAACGATAAGCCTGGTACGTCATTGCGATGACAAGCAAATTCGTCATCGCAACCCTACAAAAAGATTGCAACGTCCACCTTTAATTTGCATCTCGAGAGACGAGATATGAACCAGCACTTCCTGTCCGCTATGCGCGGCGAAAGCCGTGCGAAGCGCGCCGTCGCCGCCGCGGTGGCCGCGCTTGCGCTCGCCGGCTGCGCGAACTATTCGGGCATTTCGAGCGACAAGCAGATCGCCGCGCCGGAAAACTTCGAGGCCACGCAAAGCGTGCCGGGCCAAGGCGGCCAATGGCCCACGCTCGACTGGGCGAAGCAGTTCGGCGATCCGCAACTGCCGCAACTGATCGACGAAGCGCTCGCCGACAATCCGAGCATCGCGCAGGCGCAAGCGCGCATCGCGAAGGCGTCGTCGTATATCGAGACGTCGCGCTCGGCGCTTTATCCGAAGGTCACCGGCTCTTATTCGTGGACGCGCGAACTCTATTCCGCCAACGCCCTCTTCCCGCCGCCTTATGGCGGGACGTGGTTCAGCGAGAACAACGTGCTCGCGAGCGCGTCGTGGGAACTGGATCTGTGGGGCAAGAACCGCTCGCGCCTCAACATGGCAGTATCGCAGCAGAAAGCCGCCGAAGCCGACATGCAGCAGGCGCGCGTGACGCTTGCGGCGTCGGTCGCGCGCACGTACAACCAGCTCGCGCTGCTCTACGCGCTGCGTGACGTGGCGCAACGCGAAATCGCGAACCGTCAGGACGTCGGACGCATCACGAACGGGCGCGTCGCGGCCGGGCTCGACACCAACGTCGAGCGCCGAACGGCGGAAGGCAACGTCGCGACGAGCCAGACGAACTCGACGGAACTCGACGGCCAGATCGAAACCGTCCGCTATCAGCTCGCGGCGCTGCTCGGCAAAGGCCCGGATCGCGGCCTCAAGATCGCGAAACCCGTGATCGACCCGAACGTCAACGTGACGCTGCCCGACAACGTGCCCGCCGATCTCGTCGCGCGCCGCCCGGATATCGTCGCCGCGCGCTGGCAGGTCGAAGCCGCGACCCACAACATCAAGGAAGCGAAGGCCGAGTTCTTCCCGGACATCAACCTCGCGGCGGCCTTCGGTTTCGACGCGTTCGGCTGGAGCCGCTTCCTGCAGGCGAGCAGCCGCCAGATCCAGGCCGGTCCGGCGATCCATCTGCCGATCTTCGACGCCGGCGCCTTGCGCGCGCAGTTGAAGGGCCGTTACGCGGACTTCGAAGGCGACGTCGCGAACTACAACCAGACGCTCATCAACGCGATGAACGATGTCGCGACCAACATCTCCGCAATCCGCTCGCTCGACAAGCAAATGGCCGACGCCCAGCGCGCGCTCGCGGCGGCGTCGAGCGCGTATCAGCTCGCCGTGATCCGCTACAAGGCCGGCCTGTCGCCGCAATTGCAGGTGCTCAACGCCGACGAAAACCGCCTCGCCAACGAGCAGACCGTGACGAATCTGCGCCTGAAGCGCACCGATCTGCAGATCGCGCTGATCAAGTCGCTCGGCGGCGGATTCGACGCGACGAGCAGCAATCTCGCGATCGGCGGCAGCGGACAAAGTCAGACGACGACGCAGGCGGCCAATCAGGCCACGCCGTCGAACTAAGCGCCCACAAGAACACGCATCGGACCAAAAACGGAATTTTCGGAGTCTTTCATGAGCGACCCTCAACAAAACGCAGCCGCGGCCGCCGCGCCCGCGCCGAAACAGAGCAACGGCAAACGCCGAGCGCTGATGACGCTGATCGTGCTCGTCATCATCATCGCGGCTATCGCGTACGGGCTGTACTACTTCCTCGTCGCGCGCTTCCACGAAGCCACCGACGACGCCTACGTGAATGGCAACGTCGTGCAGATCACGCCGCAGGTCGTGGGCACGGTGATCTCGGTGAACGCCGACGACACGCAGACCGTGAAGATCGGCGATCCGCTCGTCGCGCTCGATCCGGCCGACTCCAAGGTCGCGCTCGATCAGGCCGAGGCAAATCTCGCGCAGACGGTGCGCCAGGTACGCACGTTCTTCGTCAACAACAACCAGTACGAAGCGCAGATCGCGTTGCGCCGGTCCGATCTGTCGCGCGCGCAGGACGATTTGAAGCGCCGCATGCAGGTCGCGCAGACGGGTGCGGTGTCGCAGGAAGAAATCTCGCACGCCCGCGACGCGGTACGCAGCGCGCAGGCCGCGCTCGACGCCGCCGAGCAGGAGCTCGCGTCGAACCGCTCGCTCACGGCCAACACGACGATCGCCGATCACCCGAACGTGCTCGCCGCCGCCGCGAAGGTCCGCGATTCCTACATCAACTACGCGCGCAACACGCTGCCCGCGCCGGTCACGGGCTATGTCGCCAAGCGCTCGGTGCAAGTCGGCCAGCGCGTGTCGCCGGGCAATCCGCTGATGGCGATCGTGCCGCTCAACGCCGTATGGGTCGATGCGAACTTCAAGGAAGTGCAGCTCAAGCACATGCGGATCGGCCAGCCGGTCGAGCTGACGGCCGATCTGTACGGTTCGGGCGTCGTGTATCACGGCAAGGTGGTCGGTTTCTCGGCCGGCACGGGCTCGGCTTTCTCGCTGCTGCCCGCGCAGAATGCGACCGGCAACTGGATCAAGGTCGTGCAGCGCCTGCCGGTGCGCATCCAGCTCGATCCGAAGGAACTGGACGCGCATCCGCTGCGTATCGGCCTGTCGATGAACGTCGACGTCACCATCAAGGACGAGCAAGGCGGCCAGCTCGGCAACGCGCAGAACACGGTCTACCAGACGAATGTGTTCGACAACTACGGCGCGCAGGCCGATCAGGAAATCGCGCGCATCATCCAGCAGAACGCGGGTACGGGTGCGGGCGCAGGGTCGTCGGCGCAGAGCGCGTCGCCGGCGCACGGGCGCGCGACGAAGTCGGCGTCGGCCGCCAAGCTGATGTAAGCGGACTCGCCACATGTCTTCGCAAAACGTCGTACATCCGCCGCTGTCGGGCGGAAAGCTCGTCATCGGCACGATCGCCGTATCGCTCGCGGTGTTCATGAACGTGCTCGACACGTCGATCGCGAACGTCTCGATTCCGTCGATCTCCGGCGATCTCGGCGTGTCGTCGGATCAGGGCACGTGGGTCATCACGTCGTTCGCGGTCGCCAACGCGATCTCGGTGCCGTTGACCGGCTGGCTCACGCAGCGTCTCGGGCAGGTGCGGCTCTTTCTCGGCTCGATCATCCTGTTCGTGATCGCGTCGTGGCTCTGCGGTCTCGCGCCGACGCTCCCCTTCCTGCTCGCCGCGCGCGTATTCCAGGGCGCGGTCGCCGGCCCGATGATCCCGCTGTCGCAAACGCTGCTGCTCGCGAGCTATCCGCGCGAAAAAGCGCCGATGGCGCTATCGATGTGGTCGATGACCACGCTGATCGCGCCGGTCGCGGGGCCGGTCCTCGGCGGATGGATCTCGGACAACATCTCGTGGCCGTGGATCTTCTATGTGAACATTCCGGTCGGCATCGCGGCGGCGCTCGCTACGTTCGCGATCTTCCGCGACCGCGATTCCGCGATCCGCAAGGCGCCGATCGACACGGTCGGGCTCGGGCTGCTCGTCGTCTGGGTCGGCTCGCTGCAGATCATGCTCGACAAAGGCAAGGATCTCGACTGGTTCAACTCGACGACGATCGTCGTGCTCGCGCTCATCGCCGTGATCGCGTTCGCGTTCTTCATCGTGTGGGAGCTGACGGCGGAGCATCCGGTCGTGGATTTGTCGCTCTTCGAGCTGCGCAACTTCACCGGCGGAACGATCGCGCTGTCGATCGGATACGGGCTCTACTTCGGCAATCTCGTTCTGCTCCCGCTGTGGCTGCAGACGGATATCGGCTACACGGCGACGAACGCCGGTCTCGTGATGGCGCCCGTCGGCGTGTTCGCGATCCTGCTTTCTCCGATCACCGGCAAATTCCTGCCGCGCACCGATCCGCGTTACATCGCGACCGCCGCGTTCCTCGTCTTCGCGCTGTGTTTCTGGATGCGTTCACGCTACACGACCGGCGTCGACACTTGGGCGCTCACGATACCGACGCTGATTCAGGGCATCGGCATGGCGGGCTTCTTCATTCCGCTCGTGTCGATCACGCTGTCGGGCTTGCCGGGACATCGAATTCCGGCGGCGTCGGGGCTGTCGAACTTCGTGCGGATCATGTGCGGCGGCATCGGCACGTCGATCTTCTCGACGGCGTGGGAGCATCGTTCGATCGTGCATCACGCGCAACTCGTCGAAAGCGCCAATTCGTACAACCCGGTGTTCGCGAATTCGATGCAGCAGATGGGCGCGCTCGGCCTGACGCACGAGCAGACCGTCGGCCTCTATAACAGCATGGCGACGCAGCAGGCCGCGCAGCTCGGCGTGAACGACATGTTCTATATTTCGGCGGGGATTTTCGTCGCGCTGATCGTGCTGATCTGGATCACGCGGCCCGAGCGTTCGGGCGGTGGAGATTCGGCGGCGGCGGCATCGGCGGCGCACTGATCGCCTGACTGCTCCCAAAAGAACAGAGCCCGGTCGACATCGACCGGGCTCTTTTTCATTGCGCCGTGACGATGAGCCGTTCCGGCGCGAGCACACCCTCGCCCGCGCGCGCCACGCCCAGCAGACGGCCGCCTTCTTGCGCATAAACGCGCACGCGGCCTGCTTCGAGACGCGTTTTCACGACGTCCGCGAGCTTCAGACGTTGGCCGTGCAGGAAGCGCTGCGTCGCTTCGTCGTTCAACTGAACCGCGGGAAACGTGGATAGCAGTGCATCGACGGGCTGAAGCCGCTCGTCGCGCTCCGCTTCGCTCAGGCTCGCGAGCTGATCGAGCGTGACCGCGTGTTCGAGCGTCAGCGCGCCGACACCGGTGCGCCGCAACGCCGTCAGATGCGCGCCGCAGCCGAGCACTTCGCCGATGTCCTCGGCCAGCGTCCGTACGTAAGTGCCCTTGCTGCACGTCACGCGAAACGTCACGAGGGGCAGCGCGCACGCGATCAACTGCAGCGCGTGAATCGTCACTTGCCTGCCCTCACGCTCGACCGTCTGACCGGCGCGCGCGTATTCGTAGAGCGGCTTGCCGTCGCGCTTGAGCGCCGAGTACATCGGCGGGACTTGCACGATTTCGCCGATGAACCGCGTCATCGCTTCGACGACGGCAGCTTCGTCGCACGTCACGTCGCGGGTATCCACCGCCTCGCCTTCGGCATCGCCGGTCGTCGTGCGGATACCGAGGCGCATCGTCGCTTCGTAGGTCTTGTCGGCATCGAGCAGGTCTTGCGAGAACTTCGTCGCTTCGCCGAAGCACAACGGCAGCAGACCGGTTGCGAGCGGATCGAGCGTACCCGTGTGGCCCGCCTTCTTCGCCAGATAAATCCGCTTTGCCTTGATGAGCGCATCGTTGCTCGACAGCCCGAGCGGCTTGTCCAGCAAGAGCACGCCGTCGAGCGCGCGGCGGGGAATCTTCGGACCGCCCTTCACTCACGCACCTTCTTCGTCATCTTTTGCGCGCGTCGCGTTTGCCTCGTCGATCAGGCGCGACATCTCGACGGCCTTCTCGATCGTCTGGTCATAGTGGAAATGCAGCGTCGGCACCGTGTGGATGTGCAGGCGCTTGAACAGCATATTGTGCAGATGTCCCGCCGCATGATTGAGCCCTTCCTGCGTCTGCTTCGGATCGCCCGTCAGCGTCGTGAAGTAGACCTTCGCGTGCGCGTAGTCAGGCGTGAGCTCGACGCTCTGAATCGTCACGAGTCCGACGCGCGGGTCTTTCACCTCGCGCATCAGTTCCGAAAGATCGCGCTGGATCTGATCCGCAATCTGCACGTTGCGGTTCGCGGATGTCCGTTTTTTAGCCATGATTTCGTTTCCGTATTCTTGTCGCGCCGCCTGAAGCAAAAAGGGCGGAGCGAGCCGCAAGGCTCACCCCGCCCTTTTTTCAGCGGCTAGCGCATTACAGCGTGCGAGCCACTTCCGTCACTTCGAAGACTTCGAACTGATCGCCTTCGACGATATCGCTGAAGTTCTTGATCGACATACCGCACTCGAAGCCCTGACGCACTTCCTTGACGTCGTCCTTGAAGCGCTTGAGCGAATCGAGCTCGCCGGTGTGAATCACGACGTTGTTGCGGATCACGCGCACCGACGAGGAACGCTTGACCACGCCGTCCGTGACCATACAACCCGCGATCAGGCCGACCTTCGGCACGCGGATGACCTGGCGCACCTCGACCATGCCCGTCACCGTTTCGCGCTTCTCCGGCGCGAGCATGCCGGACATCGCCGCCTTCACCTCATCCACTGCGTCATAGATGATGTTGTAGTAGCGGATGTCGATGCCGTTCGCCTCGGCCACCTTGCGCGCCTGAGCATCCGCACGCGTGTTGAAGCCGATGATGACCGCCTTCGATGCCGTCGCCAGGTTGACGTCCGATTCGCTGATCGCGCCGACCGCGCTGTGCACGATCTGCACGCGCACCTCGTTGGTCGACAGCTTCTGCAGCGACTGGACCAGCGCTTCCTGTGAGCCCTGCACGTCCGCCTTGACGATGAGCGGCAGGTTCTGCACTTCGCCTTCGCCCATCTGCTCGAGCATGTTCTCGAGCTTGGCGGCCTGTTGCTTCGCAAGCTTGACGTCGCGGAACTTGCCCTGACGGAACAGCGCGATTTCGCGCGCCTTGCGCTCGTCCGGCAGCACGATGACTTCCTCGCCCGCCGCCGGCACTTCCGACAGACCCTGGATTTCCACCGGGATCGACGGACCCGCCGTCTTCGTCGGCTTGCCGGTTTCGTCGAGCATGGCTCGCACGCGACCGTAGGCGCTGCCCGCGAGAACCACGTCGCCGCGGTTCAGCGTGCCCGACTGCACCAGAATGGTCGCGACCGGGCCCTTGCCCTTGTCCAGCTTCGCTTCGATGACGAGACCCTTCGCAGCGGCTTCCACCGGCGCGGTGAGTTCCAGCACTTCGGCTTGCAGCGACACGTTTTCGAGCAGATCGTCGATGCCCCGGCCGGTCTTCGCCGACACTTCGATGAACGGCGAATCGCCGCCGTACTCTTCCGGCACCACGCCTTCCGCGACGAGTTCCTGCTTCACGCGGTCGGGGTTCGCTTCCGGCTTGTCGATCTTGTTGATCGCAACGACGATCGGCACGCCGCCCGCCTTCGCGTGAGCGATCGCTTCCTTCGTCTGCGGCATCACGCCGTCGTCGGCTGCGACCACCAGAATGACGATGTCGGTCGCTTTCGCGCCGCGCGCACGCATGGCCGTGAAGGCCTCGTGACCCGGCGTGTCGAGGAAGGTGATGACGCCGCGCGGCGTATCGACGTGATATGCGCCGATATGCTGCGTGATGCCGCCCGCTTCGCCCGCCGCCACTTTCGCGCGACGGATGTAGTCCAGCAGCGAGGTCTTGCCGTGGTCGACGTGACCCATGACGGTGACAACCGGCGGACGCGGCAGCTTCTCTGCCGTTTCCTCGGTGGTTTCGCCTTCGATCAGCAACGCTTCCGGGTCGTCCAGCTTCGCCGCGACCGCGCGATGGCCCAGTTCCTCGACGACGATCATCGCCGTTTCCTGGTCCAGCACCTGGTTGATCGTGACCATCTGGCCGAGCTTCATCATCACCTTGATGACTTCCGAAGCCTTCACCGACATCTTGTGCGCGAGGTCCGCGACGGAAATGGTTTCCGGCACGTGCACTTCACGGACGATCGGCTCGGTCGGCGCCTGGAATGACGTCTGTTCCTGATGCTTGCCGCGACCCTTCGGACCGCCGCGCCAGCCGCGATCGACACCACCGCTCGAATCGCCACGCGTCTTCATGCCGCGACGCTTCGATGCGTCGTCCTGCTGCCAGCCGCCCTTGCCAGCCTTCTTCTTGTCGCCGGCGCCTGCGGGAGCCGTCGATGCGGGTGCCGGCGCGCCTGCAGCCGGCTTCTTCGCCGCTGCGGGACGTGCCGCCTGCGCGCCTTCCGGCTTCGCGGGCTTGTGCAGCGTGCCCTTCGCTTCGGCGGCCTTCGCCGCTTCGGCGGGCTTCGGTGCGGGCGCGGGTTCCGGCGCCTTTACTTGCGCCTTGCGCGGGGTGTTCATCATTTCGCGGATCGCGCGGGCTTCGGCTTCCGCCGCCGCACGGCGCTTCGCGATGGCTTCCTGCTCGAGGCGAGCCTTTTCGGCCTTCGCCTTCGCGTCTTCTTCCGCCTTCTTCGCGGCTTCACGCTGCGCGGCACGCTCGCTCGCAGCCTTCTCTTCCGCTGCCTTTTCGGCGGCTTCGCGCTGCGCGGTGTCGTCCTGCTTCGGTTCCGGCTTCGCTTCGACGGCCGGTTGCGTGCGCGCTTCCTGACGCGCAGCCTGCGCCGCACGCGAGATTTCGGCAGCCTGAGCCGCAGCCGCCGCGCGGCGCGCCGCTTCCTCTTCCTGCTTCTTGCGCTCGGCTTCCGCCGCTTCCTCGCGAGCGCGGCGCTCGGCTTCTTCGCGCTCCAGCTTCGCCTGCTGTTCCTTCAGCTCGCGCTCTTCGCGCTCGAGCTGCTCGGCGGCACGGCGCGCTTCTTCCTCGCGACGCTGCAGTTCGGCTTCGTCGACTTCCGGCTCTTCGACGTGATTCGGCGCGGCCTCGGCCTGCTCCACACCGGTTTCGTCGCGTTTCACGAAAACACGCTTCTTGCGCACCTCGACCTGAATGGTGCGAGCTTTACCCGTTGCGTCGGATTGCTTGATTTCCGACGTATGCCGGCGGGTCAAAGTGATCTTGCGCTTGTCGGCGTCGGCGGAACCGTGCGACTTGCGCAAATGATCGAGCAGACGCGCCTTGTCCGTCTCGGACAGGTCGTCGTTCGCGCTCGCTTTCTGGACGCCAGCCGCCTGCAACTGCTCGAGCAGGACGCCCGCAGGCATTTTGAGTTCCGCGGCAAATTGGGCTACGTTGTTACTCGCCATTCATTCCTCTTGATGCAAGGACCAATCCTTGCGGTTAGATCGGGGTCACGCGGCCAGACAGGCCGCCAAATATCAGTGCGCCATGGTCATTTCTCACTGGAACCAGTGTTCACGTGCTTTCATGATCAACGCCTTAGCGGCATCCTCTTGCATTCCGGTCATTTCGACCAGTTCATCTACTGCCAGCTCCGCGAGATCGTCGCGGGTCTGAATCTGGTGCTCGGCGAGCTTTGCGAGAAGCTCGTTGTCCATGCCGTCGAGGCTCTTCAAATCGAGGGCGACACCTTCCACCTTCTCTTCGTTGGCGATCGCCATCGTGAGGAGCGCGTCGCGCGAGCGATTGCGCAGCTCGTGCACGGTGTCTTCGTCGAACGCTTCGATTTCGAGCATTTCGTTGAGCGGCACGTAGGCGATTTCTTCGAGACTCGTGAAGCCTTCGTCGATCAGGATGTCGGCGACTTCCTCGTCCACATCCAGACGCGCCATGAAGAGGTCGCGCAACTTGCCACGCTCTTCGTTCTGCTTCAGCGCGGACTCGTCCGGCGTCATGATATTGATTTGCCAGCCGGTGAGTTCGCTTGCGAGCCTCACGTTCTGGCCGGCGCGGCCGATGGCGACGGCGAGCTCGTTTTCGTCCACCACGACGTCCATCGAATGCTTTTCTTCATCGACGACGATCGACTGGACGGCTGCCGGCGCGAGAGCGCCGATCACGAACTGCGCGGGATCTTCCGACCATAGCACGATGTCGACGTTCTCGCCACCGAGCTCGTTACGCACGGCCTGCACGCGCGAACCGCGGATGCCGACGCAAGTGCCGATAGGATCGATCCGCTTGTCGTAGGCGATCACGCCGATTTTCGCACGCACGCCGGGATCGCGCGCGGCGGCCTTGATTTCCAGCAGACCTTGCTCGATTTCCGGCACTTCGAGTTCGAACAGCTTCATCAGGAACTCGGGCGCGGTGCGCGAGAGTTCGATCTGCGGGCCGCGCGCGGTGCGATCGACCTTCGCGATGTACGCGCGCACGCGGTCGCCCACGCGCAGGTTTTCCTTCGGAATCAGCTGGTCGCGGCGCAGCAGCGCTTCGACACGGCCCGACTCGACAATGAAATTACCCTTGTCCAGGCGCTTCACCGAGCCGGTCATGATCTTTTCGCCGCGCTCGAGGAAGTCGTTCAGAATCTGTTCGCGCTCGGCGTCGCGCACCTTCTGCAGGATCACCTGCTTGGCGGCCTGCGCGCCGATACGGCCGAATTCGATCGACGGAATCGGCTCCTCGATGAATTCGTCCACCTGCGCGTCGGGCTTTTGCTCCTTCGCTTCGAACAGCAGGATTTCCTGATCCGGCTCTTGCAGGCCGGCCTCGTCCGGCACGACGCGCCAGCGGCGGAAAGTCTCGTGTTCGCCGCTCTCACGGTCGATGGCGACACGAATATCCACGTCTTCCTCGAAGAGCTTCTTCGTTGCCGAAGCAAGCGCAGCTTCCAGCGCTGCGTACACGACGTCCTTGTTGACGTTCTTTTCGCGTGCCAGCGCATCCGCCAGCATCAATACTTCGCGACTCATTGTTTGCGGCTCCTAAAGTCAACCTTGGGGACGAGACGTGCCTTATCGAGGTCCGCG
Organism: Caballeronia sp. NCF2; assembly: GCF_023631205.1. Classification (NCBI taxonomy): domain Bacteria; kingdom Pseudomonadati; phylum Pseudomonadota; class Betaproteobacteria; order Burkholderiales; family Burkholderiaceae; genus Caballeronia; species Caballeronia sp. NCF2. Next base: position 129,004 of record NZ_JALQDN010000018.1, read on the forward strand.
AGCGTGAAATCGAGCATCGCAGCGCCGTCCTTCCCTTCAAATTCCAATCCGATCGTTTCGCCGTCAGGGGCGTGCAGGATGCCGCGGAACGACTTGCGCCCGTCCAGCGGCTTCTTCAATGTAATGGCGACTTCGCTCCCCGCGAAGCGCTCGAAATCCGCCAGTTTCTTGAGCGGGCGGTCGAGCCCCGGCGACGATACTTCGAGCCGGTCGTAGTCGATGTTCTCGACTTCAAACAAATATTGGAGCTGACGGGTGACCTTCTCGCAGTCTTCGATCGCGATACCAGCCGGCTGGTCGATGTAGACACGCAGCATGCCGCCTCCCGAACGCTCGAGATCGACAAGCTCGTAGCCAAGGCTCGAGACCGTGGTTTCAATCAATTCCGTCAGTTGCACAGTAACTCCAAGGTGTTCGCGCGCTCCACGCCGAAACACCTGCGGGCGAGCGCCTTCATGCGGGCGCGCACCCCTGCTCCCGAGATGCCGAACCGAATAGCCAAAAAAAAATGGGCGCAACGCCCACATTTTTCAACCGAGGTCGCACTCAGGGCAGCGAAAGAAAACTACGTGCCCAGCGACTTCATGATTTTAGCCATTTTTCAGGATAAACGCAAACGTAACGCGCACTTTCGCCCCTGTTGGACCCGGTTTCACGCCGGTTTGTCCTAACGATCAGAACGAGCGAAACGCGAGATTTTCGTCGCCGGGGGCGGACCGATGCTTCGCATCCCGCTTTTGGACTTCCCCCGGCGACGTCTTTGCGATTTTTTACGTATCGCGCTCAGCGGCCGCGCGAGCGATTACGCGCGCCCCGGCCCGCGCCGCCGGCTTTGTTCTGGCCAGCGCCCTGCTGTCCGCCGCCCTGGCGATTGCCCCGCGGTGCGTTGCCACCGGCGGCACGCTTGCCGGCGCCGCCCGCGCCCTGCGGACCGCCGCCTTGCGGACGCGCGCCGCGCGGACCCGGCCGTGGGGCGGTTGCGCGATTGCCGTTGGGCTCGTTTGCGATGCGGTTGCCGTTCGGCTCCCCGCCGCCGCGACGGCCCATGCCGCCCCCGTTGCCTGCATTGCCCGTGTTGCCGCCGAATCCGCCCATGCCGCCGAGCCCGAAGCTGCCCGACACACCGCCCGGCTGGCCGCGCCGGCCGCCGCGTCCCGGCGTCTGCTGCTGCGTCATGCGCGAGTGCGAGCTCAGCACCGGCTCGCGCGTGATGAAGCCCATCGACGTCTGCATCGGATCGGGTTGCACACGCGGCGCGGCGCTGCGTCCGCCCTTCTCGGCCGTCGGCAATTTCAGCCCGACCGACGCCATCAGGCTGCGCACCTGATTGTCCTCGAGCTCTTCCCAGCGGCCGCGCTTCAGGCCGCGCGGCAGCGCGATCGGACCATGACGCGTGCGGATCAGGCGGCTCACCATCAAGCCGGCCGCCTCGAACATACGACGCACTTCGCGATTCCGGCCTTCCGCCAGCGCGACGTGATACCAGTGATTCGTGCCTTCGCCGCCGCCGTCCTGGATGCGCAAGAAGTTGGCGGGACCGTCGTCGAGCTCGACGCCTTTCAGCAGCTTCTGCTTCATCGCCTCGGACAGTTGTCCGACCACGCGCACCGCGTACTCACGCTCGACGCTGTAGCGCGGATGCATGAAGCGGTTCGCCAGATCGCCGGACGTCGTGAGCAACAGCAGGCCTTCCGTATTGAAGTCGAGACGCCCGACCGCGAGCCATTTGGCGGTTTTCATCGACGGCAGCTTGTCGAACACGGACGGACGCCCTTCCGGGTCGGCATGGCTGACGATCTCGCCCGTCGGCTTGTGATACAGCAGGATGCGCGGCGGCTTGCTCGCGAGCTTGCGCTTGAGCGGCTTGCCGTTGATGCGCACCTGATCGGTCGGCATGATGCGCTGGCCGATATGCGCCGGCTCGCCGTTCACCGATACGCGCCCGGCGATGATCAACTCTTCCATGTCGCGCCGCGAACCCATGCCCGCATCCGCGAGCACCTTGTGCAGCTTCGGCGCGTCTTCGTCCGGTTCCAGCACGCGCTTTTGCGGTGCATTGCGGCCGCGTCGCAGCATCGGGGCGCGCACGCCGGCCGAACCGTTGTCGGCGTCGAAGGCCGGCGAGGTCACGTAGGCGAACACGTCGTCGACGGCTGCAGCAGCCGCGCTCTCGACGGTCGCCGGTCCCGCGTCGCTGCGCTTGCCGCGCTTTTGCTGCGGCGGATGCTTGCGCCGGCCGCCTTCGCGCGGCGCGGGCGCGGCGGCCTGTACGCCGGCCTCGTCCGCTGCTTCGACGCCGGTTTCGCCCGCTTCCGCGCGCGCGCTCTTGCGGCCGCGCGGACTCGCCCCTTCGCCCTTGCGCAGCTTCGCGCCCGGATCCTTGCGCGGGGTACGCACTTGTGCCGCCACGACGCCGTCGGGCGGCGTCTCGTTGACGGCGCCCGGCGCGCCTGGCGCAGCGTCCGCGCCCTTGGTCTTCGCGACAGCGCGACGCCGTGCGATCAGGCTACGCGGCCCGCGGCGCAATCCGCGGCGCGGACGGTCATCGCCCTCGCCGCCTTCATCGGCGCGGTCGGTGCGCGTGCTGTCGCCGGCATCGGCCGACTCAGGTGCGTCCGCGGCGTGCACGGGGCGCGCGGATTCAGGCGAATCGCTGTCGTGGGAGTGTGTCAAAACAACCTCAAATGTCGAATCGCGCGCCCGTCGCGGGCGCGTCAAAAAATCCGCTGACCGGTCCGGCTGGTCGTCTCGAAATAATCTTTATGGAGAGCCGGATTGCCAGATCAGGGGCCATGCAAATTGCGTCAGGCGCGGCGCGCCTTCGGTTCTTCGGAGTCGTCGTCCAGTTCGGCTTCGTTCGATGGACTCGCATCTCTTTCGTCTTCACGCGGCATCGGAACGGGCGCATCGTGCGCGGTGCCCAAAGGCTGTGCGTGAATCCCGGCTGTCGACGCGGCGCGCTCGTCCAGCGCATCCGCACGTTCCGTTCCGAGTCTTTCCTGCTGTTCTTCTGTCTGTTCTTGCTCCGCCGGCCCGGCGGCCGCGCGCTCATCGGCGGAAGCGTCGGGTTCGGCGGGATCGGCGGATTCCGCCGATTCCAGCGCTTCAACGGCGAAGACCTGCGCCGGGGCGTCAGGTTCCCCGTCATTCGACGCTTGTGGCGTGGCCGGCGGCTCGATGCCCGCCGGCGGCGCATTCCCGGCGATGCTGTCGGGAAATTCGATCGAATGCTGCGCGAGCAGCGATGCTTCGAGCTGCGCCGACGGATTGTCCAGCGCGGGCAACTCGTCGAGCGCGGTCAGGCCGAGATCGTCGAGAAACTGCTTGGTCGTCGCGTACAGCGCCGGGCGGCCCGGCACGTCGCGATGACCGATCACCTCGATCCAGCCACGGTCCTCCAGTTGCTTCACGACCTGCGTGTTCACCGTCACGCCGCGGATCTCTTCGATATCGCCCCGCGTCACTGGTTGCCGATAGGCAATGATCGCCAGCGTTTCGAGTACGGCCCGCGAATACTTGGGCGGCTTTTCCGGGTGCAGCCTGTCGAGATAGGCCCGCATCGCGGGCTTGCTCTGAAAACGCCAGCCCGAGGCAAGCGCGACCAGTTCCACGCCGCGTCCCGACCAGTCGGCCTTGAGCGCTTCGAGCAACGTGCGAACGGTATCCGCCGAAATGTCGTCGGCGAACAGCTTGCGCAATTCATTCAGCCTCAGCGGTTCCTGCGCGCAAATCAAAGCAGTCTCGAGGACGATCTTCGCCTCTTGGGTATTCATGCAGCTTGGGTCAACCCTATATGGTCAATGATTCAATTCAAATCGAGCTTGCGCAGGACCGAACGCCACCAAAATGGTGCGAACGATAAAGCTGGACGCGGAGTTTCAAGACGCGCTCGCCCGATTGTAATCGGTCATATTGATTGGGAGCACGCACCGGGGAGAGGCGTAAAGGGCGATCGGTGAGCGAACGCCGGGCCATCCAGCCGGACGAGGTGGCGCTTTCCTAGGCGAAAGCGCGTGACTGAGCGCCATATTACGCAAAAACAACCGGGGCGTAAAGGTGATCGATTGATCGGCGCCCGGACTCACTCGACGCCGGTCGTGCGCGGCCGACGTCGATCGGCACGGCTCAGGCGACGCCGCGCGCCGTCAGGAATCGCTGCAGGCGTTCGACGCCCGCGTCCAGCCGTGCGGGATCGCACGCGTAGCACCAGCGCACGAAGCCTTCGCCTTCCGGGCCAAACGCGCTGCCCGGCGCAAGTCCGAGACGGGCTTCGCGCACCAGCGATTTGCACAGTTCGAGGCTGTTTTGCGCGCCCGGTAGCGAGAAAAACAGGTACATCGCGCCGTCGGGCGTGCGCACGTCGACGCCCTCGATCGCCTGAAGCGCCTGCACGAGATGATCGCGGCTTGCACGCAGATCCGCGACGAGCGCCTGAGTAAAGCGCTCGCCCTCTTCCACCGCGACGACGCCCGCCTGCTGCACGAACGACGGCGCGCACGACGTGTTGTACTCGACCAGCTTGCCGAGATCGTCCATCAGTTGCGTCGGGGCGACGAGCCAGCCGAGGCGCCAGCCGGTCATCAGCCACGCCTTCGAAAACGAATTCACCGCGATCACGCGCTCGTCGCGCGCGGCGAGATCGAGAAAGGACGGCGCGACGCGAGCGTCATCGCCGTAGTACAGGCGTTCGTAGACTTCGTCCGCGACGATCCAGATTCCGTGACGGCGGCAATGCGCGAGCACGGCGCGCTGCTGATCGCGCGTCATCGTCCAGCCGGTCGGGTTGTTCGGCGAGTTGATCATCAGCATGCGCGTGTTGGGCGTGAGCGCCGCGAGCAGGCGGTCGAGATCGAGCGTCCAGCCACGCGGGCCGTAAGTCAGCGAAACGGTATCGACGCTCGCGCCGAGGATTTTCGGAATCTCGACGAGATTCGGCCATAGCGGCGTCACGGCGACGACGCGATCGCCCGCACCGACCACGAGTTGCGCCGCGAGCATCAGCGCGTTCACGCCGGCGCTCGTCACGGCGATGTGCGCCGGCGTCGTCGCGCCGTGCAGCGCGCTCACGTAGCGGCTGAGCGATTCGCGCAGCGGGGCGATGCCGAGATTGTGCGTGTAGAACGTGGCGCCATCGGCAAGCGCGCGGCTTGCGGCATCGCGGATGAATTGCGGCGTCACGCGATCCGATTCGCCGAACCAGAACGGCAGCACATCGGCGACGCCGAAACCCGCGTTTGCGACCTCGCGGATCTGCGACGGCCTCAACGCCCGCACGGCGTCGCGCGCATTCGGCGCACCCGATGCGTGCGCGCCCGCCAATTGACTCAGTTCGCTGACCACCGCGCCTTCCGATTCACTCATCGCTCGCCCCGTCGTCTTGTCTTAAAAAAGAAGTCTAACGCGCGCGCCGTGATTTTCGCGATGAACGGAGGCTTATCCGAGGTCTTCCGCACGCGGCGGCAGCGAGGCGATCAGCGACCACACCGATTCCGCCGCGGGCGACAGCGAGCGATCGCGCCGCCGCACGAGCTCCACGGTCCGTTCGGCGCGCGGTTCGAGCGGCAACGCGACCAGCGACGAATCCGCCGGCAGCGGCAGCGCGAGCCACGGCAGCACGCTCACGCCGACGCCCGCTTCCACGAGCCCGAACACCGTCGCCGAGTGTCCGAGTTCCTGCACCACTTGCGCCTCGACGCCGTGCTCCTGCATGACGGCATCGATGATCGGCCGGCTGCCCGACGCGTAGTCGAGCATCACGAGCCGCTCGCCCGCGAGCGCTTCCCACGGCACCGCCGTCTCGCGCCCGAGCGGATGATCGCGCCGCGCGACGAGACAGAACGAATCGGTCATCACGGGTTCGCCATGGAGTTCGTCGGAGGAAAACGGGCCGATCACCACGCCGAAATCGACCTCGCCCGACTTCACCTTGCGCAGGACATCGGACTGGACGTCGTCGCGCAGACTCAGCGTGATGAGCGGAAACTGCCGCAAGCACGACGCGATCACGCGCGGCATCAGCCGGCAGGCGACCGTCGGACTCGCCGCGACGATCACGCGTCCGCGGCGCTGCTGGCCGAGATCGCGGACCTCGCGCAGCGCTTCGTCCAGGTCGGCCAGCAGGCGCGACACCGTGCCGACGAGATTCACGCCGACATCGGTCAGCTGAACTTCGCGCGTCGTCCGGTCGATCAGCTTGAGACCAATCTCCCCTTCCAGCTCGCGCACGCACCGGCTGACCGCCGACTGCGTGAGGCCGATTTCATCGCCTGCGCGGCTGAAGCTGCGCAGCCTCGATACTTCGATGAAGACGCGCAGTTGCCGCAACGTCACGTTCAATGGCGCGTTCATTCAGAATGCTCATCAATATCCACAATTCATGCACGGATTATAGCGAGCATTGGTCTGAACTCATGCCCGAACGCGCGTTTCGCTGCGGTGCAGCAAATCCTCACGACGCACGCCGGATGGGCCTATTGCACTTGATTGGTGATTGTCCCGATTTCTTAATCAGTGTGTTTCGGGTCTGATACGGGCCATGCTGGCATCGCGTCAGCCTACTGCCATGCGGGTTTCCCGGATTTAGCAACATGCATGGCACGGTTCTCGCATTTCATTGCGCACAGAGGTTGGAGCCATTCGCGGTTACATCGAACATCGTCCGCCGCAATCGCTCTGGCCTTCCCAGGTATTCGTTCATCGGATTCCGACCAGAGTGCGCGGCGCGGGGCAGCGCACCGGGGTTAGCTTCGCTGAGGTGAGATATGGTGCTGTTCGACGATTTGAGAGATAACGAGTGGGCGCTGGTTGAGGCGTTGTTCTGTTCGGAGCCGGCGCGCAGCGAACGGCGCGGCCGTCCGCGCGTCGAAGCGCGGGCCGTGGTCAACGCGGTTTTGTGGGTGCTGTCGACGGGCGAAGGCTGGTCGAAGCTGCCCGGACGCTACCCGTCCCCGCCGACCTGCCGCCGCCGCTTCGACGAGTGGCAGGCAGACGGCACGCTGGCCGAGATCGTGAAGCGCCTGTCCAGCAACGGCCGTGAAGTGTCGCTGCGCGGACGCATCGGTTCCAGCGCCGCCAAACCGCCCGCGCCGCCGAGCCGCGATCGCCTGCGTGGCGCGTTCTGGACGAACCCGGAATCGTGGCGCGCTCCGGCCAAGATGGCCTGAACGGTTCTTTGCATCGACCGAAGCCGGCGCTCGCTGGCTTCACCCAGACATTTCACCTCTCGCGCGGGCCGCGGCCTGCGCGAATCTTTCTCTCCTTTGCGTTGCCGCATTCGGATGTCGTAGCACAGTCGCGCGCACTGCGTCGTCGACGAAACAACTCTTTACGATTCCTTACAGCGCCCCGGCGGATCGCAGCATAGCTTGGTGATTAATCGAACAAGCCCCACGAAGGCTTCGAGGATTTCACCATGAAGGCATCGACTCTGCTCGCTCATGGCGCCTTCGTCGCGCTGACGAGCACTGCGGCGATGAGCCAGGCGCAGCCGCCACCTCCCGCATCCGACTTTCACGTCAGCACGAAGGCTTCGATGGCCGCGCCGCAGAATGCCGGCCGCAATCGCGATGCGACGCCGCCCGCGCCACGCGGCGACCTGCGCGGCGATATCGCGAGCAACGTGCGCGCGCGTCCCGATACCGAACGCGATGCGCGTTCACAACATCATTGAGTTCGTCTGAACGATGCGCGTTTGACGGAACCACTCCGGCGCGCGGCAGTCACACCTCGTGCCATGAGCACAGCATGGCGACAGTGAGATCCGGTATGCCCGTGTCGTTCGCGATACGGGCACTTTTTTGGGGTATTGCCGTTGGCTGCAGGCAGATTGTCGGCTCTTTCATCCGACGACAACGCTCCCTCGACCCATGCGTCGACTGTCGACCGCTGCCGGCCTCGCTGCCGACGTGTCCGGCAGTGCTAGACTCGCGCCTCCAGGACCGCTTCCTGACCACCGAACGTATAAGGTTCCATGCGGCGCAAGTCCCAGTCGCTGCCACGTTCGTCGCGCGAAAGACGCGTGAATTCGTGCTTGCCGCGTTCGGTCACGACCGCGATATCGACCGGTGCGTGAAATCCGGGCGCGGGCGCCACGGTGCGCTGCCGGGCGAGTTCGAGCAAACCGAGCGCGCGCAAGAGATCGAAAACGTTGGGGCGTTTCGCCCAAGGAACCTGACGATACTGCGCGCGGCGAAGTGCTTCGAGTACAACTTCGTTGGAATACGTGGTCATCTCGTTGTTTCTTCCTGTGCAGCCATGACGACGCTCGTGACGGTCGCAAGACGGTCCGCGACGTCGACTAAACGCGGCGCGCCGAATTCCGATTGCGACGAACGACTCGCAGCCGAATGTTTGGCCACCGCTTGCGTTAGGTGCTGCTTTCTATTACAAGCCCCCGTTGACAGCGCGCTAATCACGCGCTCTGCTGCGACATCCGCCGATGCGTTCCGAAGCACGCGATGACGGAACGAATTGCCCTTAAACCAATACGTTACCCCAATCAAATTGGTTCTATTCACTTTATTGCTGCTTTTTTTTGCGTTATTCGCACTATGGCGACGCCGCCGCATCCAGATTGCGATCATCGTGGCGGCGCTCGCGTGGGCGATCGGCGCGGGATGGTTCGCAACGCCTTTGCTCGATCTCGCCCAGCACGGCTATCGTCACACGGACGTGCCTTCGTTCGCACCGAAGACGACGATCGTGCTGATGGGCGGCGGCACGCATCGCAGCGAAGCGGGGCTCGTTCCGAAGTCCAACGCGGTGCGGCGCATCGACGCCGTGGCAACGCTGTATCGCGAATGCCGCGAAACCGGCGCGTCGTGCAAGGTTATTCTGAGCGGCGGCGATCCGGAACATCACGGGCAGGCCGAAGCCGACAATTACGCGCCATACGTGCTTGCGCAAGGCGTCGCTGCGGACGACCTCGTGCGCGAGAATCAAAGCCTCAATACTTACCAGAACGCGCGAAACGTGGCCGGTATTCTCGGCCACGCACATGACAACCGTTTGATCGTCGTCACATCCGCGTATCACATGCGCCGCGCGTTGCGTGCTTTCGAGGCTTTCGGCTATGCGCCGGTGCCGTACGTGTCGGATGTATGGCCCACTCGCCCGACGTTCTTTCCCCGTGTGCGGGGCTTCACGAACAGCGAGCTCGCGATGCACGAACTCGTCGGGCTCGCGCGCTTCGACGTGTATCGCTGGCTGCATCTCTATTAGCGCCTCGTGATTCGGGAGCGAAGGCATTGATAAGCACTGGAAAATAATTCGACGCTTGTGCTCGATCATGCGCGTCCGCTTTTCGGACAGACGCACGACACACCCTTGCCCGATTCAAGGCTTATGATTCAGGTTGTCTGATGGTCAGACGCGCGAGGTTAGCGGCTGACTTCCCGCACAGCGGGAGCGATTTTTGCTCAGACACAAGTGTCGTTCCAACGGATCGGACAGACGATTCCCAGGTTCCAACTGCCACTCGGAGGTAACAATGAAGAAAGTGTCCCTGGCTGTTCTGTTGTCCCTCAGCGCGGTCGCATCGGCCGCGTATGCCCAGAGCGATCAAGGCGTGACCATGAGCACCGATCCCGCCAAAATTGCTGATGTCGAGTCGCGCGCGCAGGCTCTGCAGTCGCGTCAGGAAAGCCAAAAGATGACCGAGCAGACGCCTTCTTCGCACAAGTCGATGCATCACAAGAAATCGCACAGCAAGCCGGCGGCCCCGAGCCAGTAAGCCGGTTCCCGCTGCAAGGCGCGGGGCCATTCACGCCGCGGTGAGTCGACGCATCGGCTCACCGCGGCGCGAGCAAAATCAGTTTCCCTGCTTCGCGCATTCAGGCGCGTTCGGCGCGATGCGTCACCCAGTCGCCGCCTTCGATGCACGGCTGCCCGGCAGCGGACGCAGCCCCGACGGGATAGATCAGGCAATCGACCCGATCCTTTCTCCCCTCGATTTCCACCTCCACATGCAGGCGATGCGAGCGGAATAAGCCTTCCACGCCCGGATACACATGTTCGATCTCGTCGAGCACGGGCACGAGCGCGTCCTCGATCCGGTAGACATCGCCGCGAATCGGCGCGCCCTTCTCATCGATCACGAGGCCCGGATAGTTGCCGAAGTCGAAAAGCTGACCCCGAACGTGGGCGGCACCGATCCATTCGGGCGTAGCGATGCCGTTTCGCGCGGCTGCGTGGTTGATATCGTTGGCCTCGCCCGCGCGCAGCGTGCCGTAGACAAAAACGTATTGCATTGGGAAAAACGCTCCTGTTGTCGCAAAAGGTGACGACGGGCATTATGCGCCGGGCAATATTCGCGGTGCGCCGGGGCGAGCGCTTTCGGCTACCATCGGCGCGTGGCGGTCGATGAATCCGGCCGCCTGCAACCATCAACTCGAGCGAACATGGCCACCTTTGTCGAATCGAACTCGTCGGGCGAAGAAGTCGAGCATCTCGACATTCCCGTCGAGCATTCGCCGACGCTCGATCATCCGATTCGCGTGCGCTCGCGGCCCGTTCCCTACGGCGTGCGGATCGCGCTGCATACGCATCCGTGGGCGCAGGTCGCCTATACGTCGCGCGGGGTCTTGCGTGTCGCGACAGCGGATTCGACTTGGATGGTGCCGCCTTCGCGCGCGATCTGGGTGCCGCCCAATGTCACGCACGAGGTCGTGATCGTCGAGGACGCTTATCTGCGGACGCTTTACGTCGACGCGAGCGTCGTGCCGGCGGGTCTCGGCGCGTGTCGGGTCGTCGAGGTGTCGCCGCTTTTGCGCGAAGTCATCGCGGCGCTCGATGAAGAACCGATCTCGCGTCAGCGCGAGCGACTGCTGGGCACGCTCGCGCTCGATGAAATCATCCGCTCGCAGCCGCTGCCGCTCTCCGTGCCGATGCCGAACGAGAAGCGCCTGCGCGCCCTGTGCAACGCCGTGCTCGCCGATCCGTCGCATTCCGATCTGGAGCGGTGGTCATCGGAGGCCGGCGCGAGTTCGCGCACCATCGCGCGGCTTTTCAGACGCGAACTCGGCGTGAGTTTTTCCCAGTGGCGTCAGCAGGCCGTTCTTGCGCGCGCCATTCCGCTGCTCAGCCAGGGCCGTCCGCTCGCGCAAGTTGCGCGTGAACTGGGCTATCAGAGCCAGAGCGCATTCTCCGCGATGTTTCGCCGTGCGTTCGGCGAAAGCCCGCGCGCATTTTTCGCCCGCGATGGCCGCGACGAGCGCGACATCGACGGCTCTTAGCGCGTGTGCGCGCTCTCTTCAGACGCGCCGCACCATGTGCCGGATTGCGCCGAGCTGCGCGAGCCGCGGTCCAGCCGGCCGGTATCCGAGCCGAATGTAAAGACGCGCCGCGGGGTTATCGACGAACACGCGCAACTGACATTCGGCGAGCCCGCGCGCCCTCGCCCATCGATGCGCCGTGTTAAGCAGAAAGGTCCCGGCGCCGTGTCCACGATAGCCCTTCGCGATCTGCACGTCGCGAATATGCAGCGAATTGTCTTCCTCGGTGACACGCATGACGCCAATGGGAACGCCATCTGCCTGCAGGATGAAATTTTCGGACTCGCGCCAGCTGGAAAGGAAAAGATCGCCGCGCCACACGAGATTGTGACGCCGATAGTAGCCCACCATGTTGTCGTGCGTGAGCGCTTCGGCGAAGGCGAAGTCCGCCATGTTCGCCTGGCGCAGTTGATAGAGCGAGAGGTCTTCGGTCGGGTCGAGCATCGCACGGGCACGAGAAACAGGTGCCTAAACACTAAGACAGTGTGCGCGGGCTGGCAATGGCCATTATCACGGTCGAATGCGCAGGGAACGCGTACGAAAGGGAATCGGATATGGCGAGCGGCGGAAAGCGGGCAAAAAAAATCCAGCCCGAAGGCTGGATTTCCTTAAAACAACTTGGCGGAGCGGACGGGGCTCGAACCCGCGACCCCCGGCGTGACAGGCCGGTATTCTAACCAACTGAACTACCGCTCCACTTCTTTTCATCGTTCACAGTGTCACTTGTGAACTTGCAGCGCTTTTGACTAGCAGCCGCCGATGTTCTGGCGTCCCCTAGGGGATTCGAACCCCTGTACTCACCGTGAAAGGGTGATGTCCTAGGCCTCTAGACGAAGGGGACTTCAACTTCTGCACACCCTGCGGCGAAAAAAAACCGGCTCTCATTAGCCGGAGTGTTTCTGCTCGCAAGTGTTGGCGGAGCGGACGGGGCTCGAACCCGCGACCCCCGGCGTGACAGGCCGGTATTCTAACCAACTGAACTACCGCTCCACTTCTTTTCATCCGTTCACAGTGTCACCTGCGAACTTGCAGCGCTTTCTACTAGCAGCCACCGATGTTCTGGCGTCCCCTAGGGGATTCGAACCCCTGTACTCACCGTGAAAGGGTGATGTCCTAGGCCTCTAGACGAAGGGGACAGAAACTTGTGATTCTGTCTTTACTACTGCTCCGCTGATCTACTTGCCGCCGATCAGCGAAGACCGAAATTCTATACAACTTCGTGTTACTTGTGAAGTATTTTTTGCGACTTCCGTTTCCGGAGAACAAGCTTCGCACTACTTCAACTGCTTTCTGCTGTTCTTGGTGGAGGTAAGCGGGATCGAACCGCTGACCTCTTGCATGCCATGCAAGCGCTCTCCCAGCTGAGCTATACCCCCTTGCAGAACAGAAACGAGATTGTATAGGGCGTTTTCGAAGTTGTAAATACCCTCTGACGACTTCAGTGAAACTTTTTTGCCTCGACAGACGCCGATGCGCGCAATGGATCACGCCCCGCGAACCATTGCGCGGACCTCAACCCGCCGCCTTTTCCAGACGCGCCAACACGACATCGCGTCCGAAGAGCATCAGGACGGCATCGATCGACGGCGTGTGGGTCGTGCCCGCGACCAGCAGGCGCACCGGCATCGCGAGTTGCGGCATTTTCAGCTTGTGCGCGGCGAGCGTCGCCTTGAGCGCGGCCGCGATCGCTTCCTTGGTCCACTCGACGTTCGCGAGCGCCGCACGCAGGTCCGCGATAGCCGGACGCACCGCATCGGTGACGTGCTGCGCGAAGGCGTCCGCATCGATCACCGGCTCACGATAGAACATGGCGGCGTTATCGGCGATTTCCTTCACCGTCGATGCGCGGTCCTTCAAGAGCCCGATCACCTGATCGAGCGGCGCGCCGCCGTCGATCGCCGCGGCATCGATACCGGCCTGCAGCAGGAACGGCTTCGTCAGCTCGGCGAGACGCGCGTTGTCCGCTTCCTTGATGTAGTGCGCGTTGAGCCAGTTCAGCTTGTCGTGGTCGTACTGCGCGGGCGACTTGCCGAGATGCTCGAGATCGAACCATTCGACGAACTGCTCGCGCGAGAAAATCTCCGCATCGCCATGCGACCAGCCGAGGCGCGCCAGATAGTTGACCACCGCTTCCGGCAGATAGCCATTGTCGCGATAGCCCGTCACGCTCATCGCGCCGTGGCGCTTGCTCATCTTCTCGCCCTGCTCGTTCAGCACGGTCGGCAGATGCGCGTACACCGGCACCTCGCCGCCGAGCGCGCGCAGAATGTTGATCTGGCGCGGCGTGTTGTTGACGTGATCGTCGCCGCGAATCACATGCGTGATCTTCATGTCGAGATCGTCGACGACCACGCAGAAGTTATACGTCGGCGTGCCGTCGGGGCGCGCGATCACGAGGTCGTCGAGTTCCTCGTTCGAAATTTCGATGTGGCCTTTCACCGCGTCGTCCCATGCGACCGTGCCCGAGAGCGGATTGCGAAAGCGCACGACAGGCTTCACGCCTTCCGGAACCGGCGGCAGCACCTTGCCCGGCTCGGGGCGCCACGTACCGTCGTAGCGCGGCTTCTCGCCCGCGGCGCGCTGACGCTCGCGCAGCGCGTCGAGCTCTTCCGTCGACATGTAGCAGTGATACGCGAGCCCCTTTTCCATCATCTGCGCGATGACCTCGCGATAACGGTCCATGCGCTGCATCTGATAGAACGGGCCTTCGTCGAAATCGAGCCCGAGCCACGCCATGCCTTCGAGAATCGCATCGACCGACGCATCGGTGGAGCGCTCGAGATCGGTGTCCTCGATGCGCAGCACGAAAGTGCCCTTCATCTTGCGCGCGAACGCCCACGGATAGAGCGCGGAGCGGATGTTGCCGAGATGGATGAAGCCGGTCGGACTCGGAGCGAAGCGTGTGCGGACTTGGGTGGTCATTGCTGTGTACTCGATGAATGGCAGTGCGCCAGGCGCTGAAATGCCGCGCAAAATGAGACGAAATTATACTCGCCGCCCGCTTCGCGCCGGTCCGCGCGCCTTTTGTTTTATGATGTGCGCGCTTTTCAAGATCTCCCCGAACGCCCGCATCGACGGGCCTGCCGGAACCCGCCGCACCGCTGGAGCACACTTTGAGTTCATCGTCACCCCGTCTTTCGCGCCGCGCGTTTTCGCTCGCGGCCGCGTCGTCCGTTCTCGCCGCCTGCACTACCACGAGCGGCGGCAATTCAGGCGAAACGGCGATCGTCACGCCGCCGGCGCCGCCGAAGGCAGAACCGCAACAACCGATGCGTATCGGGCTCGCGCTCGGCGGCGGCGCCGCGCGAGGCTTCGCGCATATCGGCGTGATCAAGGCGCTCGAGGCGCGCAACGTGCGCGTGGATCTCGTCGCGGGCACGAGCGCCGGCTCGGTCATCGCGGCGCTGTACGCATCGGGGATGAGCGGCATCGCGATCAACAAGCTCGCCCTCACGATGGACGAAGCCTCGATCAGCGACTGGGCGATGCCCTTTCGCGCGCGCGGCATCCTGCAAGGCGTCGCGCTGCAGAACTACCTGAACAGGACGCTCGACAACCGTCCGATCGAAAAGATGGCGAAGCCGCTCGGCATCGTCGCCACGGATCTGAAGAGCGGCCAGCCGATTCTCTTTCAGCGCGGCAACACGGGCGTCGCTGTGCGGGCGTCGTGCAGCGTGCCGTCGATTTTCGAGCCGGTGAAGATCGGCGATCGCGAGTATGTCGACGGCGGGCTCGTGAGTCCGGTGCCAGCGGCGTTCGCGCACAAGATGGGCGCGGATTTCGTGATCGCCGTCGATATTTCGGCGCGGCCGGAAAGCGGGCTGACATCGAGCTCGTTCGACGTGCTGATGCAGACCTTCACGATCATGGGCCAGACCATCAAGGCCTACGAGC
This sequence comes from Caballeronia sp. NCF2, assembly GCF_023631205.1. Classification (NCBI taxonomy): domain Bacteria; kingdom Pseudomonadati; phylum Pseudomonadota; class Betaproteobacteria; order Burkholderiales; family Burkholderiaceae; genus Caballeronia; species Caballeronia sp. NCF2. The sequence goes on from NZ_JALQDN010000018.1 coordinate 144,168, forward strand.
TCGACAAATACGCGAACGCGGTCGTCCGCCCCAACCTCAACGCGATGAGCAGCAGCGATTTCAGCCAGCGCAATGCATCGATTCTCGCGGGCGAGGAAGCCGTCGCCAAGATGTGGCCGACGTTGCAGCGACAGCTCGCGGAGCGCGGCGCGAAGGTCTGAACTTCTGCAATGCGAAGCATCGGCGCAAAAGAATGCCCGCAAAACAAAACGGCGGCTTCTCACGAAGCCGCCGTCATGGCGAATTAGAACCGGTCAGTAGTCCGCGTCCTCGATCCAGGCCGCCTGGATTGCCTCGAGAATCTTCTCGTTGGACTTTTCGGGATCGTCGTCGAAACCGTCGAGTTCGGTGATCCAGCGATGCAGGTCAGTGAAACGCACATATTGGGGATCGACATCCTGATGCGCGTCGGTGAGTGCCATCGCGATCTCCTGGGTATCTGTCCACTTCATGGGCGAGCCTCCTGTCAGTGATTTTCTTTGGCGTGATTGATGGAGTACCGCGGGATCTCGACCACCAGATCCTCGTCGGCAGGCACCATTGCCTGACATGATAACCGCGATGTCGGTTCGAGACCCCACGCTTTATCGAGCAGATCGTCCTCGTCTTCCTCGGACGGCTCGAGCGCGTTGAAGCCCTCGCGAATGATGACGTGGCACGTCGTGCACGCGCACGATTTCTCGCAGGCGTGCTCGATCTCGATGCCGTGATCCAGCAGATTGTCGCAGATGCTCTTGCCGGTGTCGGCGTCGATCACCGCGCCGTCCGGGCAAAGCTCCACGTGAGGCAGCACAACGATTTGAGGCATGTTTCGTATTTCTCGAATAGGATGATTTAGACGTCGTCGAGCTTGCGGCCCGCGAGCGCGCGGCGGATGCTCTTGTTCATGCGGCGCGCGGCGAATTCATCGGTGCCGGTGGCGAGCGTCTTCGTCGCATCTTCGATCTTCTCGACCGAATCGCCGTTCGCGAGCGCCGCCAGTTCGGTCACGAGCGCGACGATTTGCGCGCGTTCATCGTCGTCGAGCAGTTCGCCGTCGGTTTCGAGCGCAACGTGCGTCGCTTCGATGAGACGCTCCGCTTCCACCTGCGCCTCGCGCAACGCACGCGCGCGCATGTCCGTCTCGGCGGTCTTGAAGCTCTCTTCGAGCATGCGGGCGACTTCGTCGTCGGCGAGTCCGTACGACGGCTTCACGACCACCGACGCCTCCACGCCCGACATCTGCTCGCGCGCGAACACGGACAAGAGACCGTCCGCGTCGACCTGATAGGTCACACGAATGCGCGCCGCGCCCGCCGCCATCGGCGGAATGCCGCGCAACTCGAAGCGCGCGAGCGACCGGCAATCGGACACGAGTTCACGCTCGCCCTGAACGACGTGGATCGCCATCGCGGTCTGGCCGTCCTTGAAGGTCGTGAAATCCTGCGCGCGCGCGGTCGGGATCGTCGAATTGCGTGGGATGATTTTCTCGGTGAGGCCGCCCATCGTTTCGACGCCGAGCGACAGCGGAATCACGTCGAGCAGCAGCCAGTCGTCGCCTTCGCCGCGACGGTTGCCCGCGAGCAGATCGGCCTGAATCGCAGCGCCCAGCGCGACGACCTGATCTGGATCGAGATTGATGAGCGGCGGCTGGCCGAAGAACGTTTCGACCGCGCGGCGGATCACCGGCATGCGCGTGGCGCCGCCAACCAGTACGACGCCCTTGATGTCCTTCGCGGCGACCTTCGCATCGCGCAGCGCCTTTTTCGTCGGCGTGAGCGTGCGCGCGACGAGCGCCTCGGTCAGCGCGGCGAACTCGGCTTCGGTCACGGCGACATCGATCTGCTGGCCGGTCGAGAGCGTCGCCTGGACGCGCGTTTCGTTCGTCGACGACAGCGCTTCCTTCGCGTTGCGAACGAGATCGAGCAGCAGGCGCACGTCTTCCGGCGCATCGACCGACACGCCCGCCGCCGTCAAGACGTGCCGATACAGCGCGTGATCGAAATCGTCGCCGCCGAGCGCGGAATCGCCGCCCGCCGCGAGCACTTCGAAGACGCCTTTCGTGAGCTTGAGAATCGACAGATCGAATGTGCCGCCGCCGAGGTCGTAGACGGCGTAGAGGCCTTCCGCGCCGTTATCGAGACCGTAAGCGATCGCGGCTGCGGTCGGCTCGTTGAGCAGGCGCAGCACGTTCAGGCCGGCGAGCTTCGCCGCGTCCTTCGTCGCCTGACGCTGGGCTTCGTCGAAATAGGCGGGCACCGTGATCACCGCGCCGACGAGATCCTCGCCGAGCGTGTCTTCCGCGCGATAACGCAGCGTCGCGAGAATTTCCGCCGATACTTCGACCGGGCTTTTCACGCCGTCGACGGTGCGAATCTGCACCATGCCCGGCGCGTCGATGAAATCGTACGGCGCGTTCTCCGCGCCCTCGACCTCGCTCTTGCCGCGGCCCATGAAACGCTTGACCGAGACGATCGTATTGCGCGGATCGATGACCGCTTCTTCCTTCGCGGCGCGGCCGATGCGCCGTCCGCCGTTCTCCAGATAGCGCACGACCGACGGCAGCAGCACGTGGCCGTCCTCGTCGGGCAGCGCTTCGGGCACGCTGCTGCGCACGGCCGCGACGAGCGAGTTCGTCGTGCCGAGATCGATGCCGACCGCCACGCGCCTTTGATGCGGCGCCGGCGCCATGCCGGGTTCTGAGATTTGCAGTAAAGCCATCGTTGGTCTTATGAGGTTGTATGCGGCGCGTTTGCCTTTAGTGTTCGAGCCGTTCGATCTGCGCGCCGATTTCATGCGCCACGCGTTCGATGAACATCAACTGACGCACGGCCTCGCCCGCCGCCTGATCCGACTTGCTGTCGATCAGCGCCTCGAGCTTGGTGAAGCGAATGCGCTCTTCGTCGCGCAGTTCGTCGAGCAGCGCTTCGAGCGCACCGATGTTCTTCGCGTTCGCCGCATCCTCGATATTTTCGCGCCATTCCATCTGCTGCATCAGGAACGCCGGCTCCATCGCGGTGTTGTTCTCCGCGCCGACGTCGATGCCGCGCTGCGCGAGCATATAGCGCGCGCGCTTCAGCGGATCGCGCAGCGTCTGATACGCCTCGTTCGCGTGCGTGGCCCACTGCATCGCGAGACGCTTCTGCGCATCGCCGGCCGCGGCGAAACGGTCCGGATGCACTTGCGCCTGCACGGTGCGATAAGCGTCGTCGAGCTTCTGCTGGTCGACGGCGAAGGTCTGCGGCAGATCGAAGAGATCGAAGTGACTGTCGGTGAGCGTGGCCATGCTATGTCTGTGAATTCAGTGCGCGAATGAAAAAGGCGGCACGCGCCGCCTCTTTTGCCGATACCGCCGGCGTCATTCCCGTCAGACGCGGAACGATTCGCCGCAGCCGCATTCGTCCTTCGCGTTCGGATTGTTGAACTTGAAGCCTTCGTTCAGGCCTTCGCGGGCGAAGTCCAGCTCGGTGCCGTCGAGATACGGAAGACTCTTCGGATCGATCACGATCTTCACGCCCGACGACTCGAACACGGTGTCTTCCGGTGCGAGCTCGTCGACATACTCGAGCTTGTACGCGAGGCCCGAACAGCCCGTCGTCCGCACGCCCAGCCGCAAGCCGACGCCCTTGCCGCGCCGCGTCAGATACTTCTGCACGTGTTGTGCCGCTTTATCCGTCAACGTGATTGCCATAGTCTTCGCTTCTCTCTTCGGGGCGCCGCCCCGGACGCCCGTCGTCACAATTACGCCGCTGCCTGCTTCGATTCAGCCGCTGCCGCTTCCGGCGCCGCGACGCCATGACGCTGCTTGTAGTCCGCAACCGCCGCCTTGATCGCGTCTTCCGCGAGGATCGAGCAGTGGATCTTCACCGGCGGCAGCGCCAGTTCTTCGGCGATCTGCGTGTTCTTGATGGTGAGCGCCTGATCCAGCGTCTTGCCCTTCACCCATTCGGTGACGAGCGAGCTCGATGCGATCGCCGAGCCGCAGCCGTAGGTCTTGAACTTCGCGTCCTCGATCACGCCATCCGCGCCCACGCGGATCTGCAGCTTCATCACGTCGCCGCACGCCGGCGCGCCGACCATGCCGGTGCCGACGGTGTCGTCGTCCTTCGAGAACGAGCCGACGTTACGCGGGTTTTCGTAGTGGTCCAGAACCTTGTCGCTATAAGCCATGATTCAAACTCTCCTAATATTCGGTGTCGCGTGGCGCTCAGTGGTCGCTTAGTGCGCAGCCCACTGGATGGTCGAGATGTCGATGCCGTCCTTGTGCATTTCCCAGAGCGGCGACAGATCGCGCAGTTTCGCGATCTTGTTCTTCAGCAGGTTGATCACATAGTCGACGTCCTGCTCGGTGGTGAAGCGGCCGACCGTGAAGCGGATCGAGCTGTGCGCGAGTTCGTCGTTACGGCCGAGCGCGCGCAGCACATAAGAGGGCTCGAGCGACGCCGACGTGCACGCCGAACCCGACGACACCGCGACGTCCTTCACCGCCATGATCAGCGATTCGCCTTCGACGAAGTTGAAGCTGATGTTGAGGTTGTGCGGCACGCGGCGTTCCATGTCGCCGTTGACGTACACCTCTTCGATGTCCTGCAGCCCCTTCAGCAGACGGTCGCGCAGCATGCGGATGCGCTCGTTCTCCGTCGCCATTTCCTCACGCGCGATGCGGAACGCTTCGCCCATGCCGACGATCTGATGCGTCGCGAGCGTGCCCGAACGCATGCCGCGCTCGTGACCGCCGCCGTGCATCTGCGCTTCGATGCGCACGCGCGGCTTGCGACGCACGTACAGCGCGCCGATGCCCTTCGGACCGTACGTCTTGTGAGCCGAAAACGACATCAGATCGACCTTGAGCTTTTGCAGATCGATTTCGATCTTGCCGGTGGCTTGCGCCGCATCGACGTGGAAAATGATGCCCTTCTCGCGCGTGATCTGGCCGATCGCCTCGATGTCCTGAATCACGCCGATTTCGTTGTTCACGCTCATCACGGAGACGAGGATCGTGTCCGGACGGATCGCCGCCTTGAACTTTTCCAGATCGATGAGACCGTCGTCCTTCACGTCGAGATACGTGACTTCGTAGCCTTCGCGCTCCAGCTCACGCGTGGTGTCGAGCACGGCCTTGTGCTCGGTCTTCACGGTGATGATGTGCTTGCCCTTGCTCTTGTAGAAGTGCGCCGCGCCCTTGATGGCGAGGTTGTCCGATTCCGTCGCACCCGACGTCCAGATGATCTCGCGCGGATCGCAATTCACGAGCGCCGCGACGTTCTCGCGCGCTTCCTCGACCGCACGCTCCGCATCCCAGCCGTACTGGTGGCTGCGCGAGGCGGGATTGCCGAACTGCTCGCGAAGATACGGAATCATCTTGTCCACCACGCGCGGATCGACGGGGGTCGTCGCGCTGTAGTCCATGTAAATGGGCAGGTGGGGAATATCGTTGTTCATCAGTCGCTCCGGGAAAATCGGTCAAAGCTCTTGGCTGGGACGCTTTCGTCTGCGCGCGCGGCTCGCGCCGGCGCGGTTTATGTCATCCGGCCAGATTGAAAATGGAATTCGGCCCCTTGGGCACGACACGCGCGGCCTCGACGCCAGCCGATTCCGCGCGCCGGTCGCGCAGCACCGCCGACGAACCTTCGCGCGCACGCTGCTGGTCGACCAGATCCTTCAACGAGACGGAATCGAGATACTCGACCATCTTCTGGTTCAGTGTCGCCCAGAGCTCGTGCGTCATGCAGTGGCCGTCGTGCTGCTTCGTGCCTTCGCACGTGCCCTTGCCGCCGCACTGCGTGGCGTCGATCGGCTCGTCGACCGCGATGATGATGTCGGCAACCGTGACGTTCTCCGCGCGGCGCGCGAGGTTGTAGCCGCCGCCCGGTCCGCGAACCGATTCGACGATCTCATGCCGCCGCAGCTTGCCGAAGAGCTGTTCGAGGTAGGAAAGCGAGATGCGCTGGCGCTGACTGATGCCTGCCAGCGTCACCGGGCCCTGCTCCTGGCGCAGCGCCAGGTCGATCATCGCCGTGACGGCGAAACGGCCTTTCGTGGTGAGTCTCATAATTGGGGGCTAACGCTAATACTCGATGGTTTTCGTCAAGTATAAATAGCCCACGTTTTTAGTCAAGTATCCGGGGCGAGATAAGTAGTCTTTTAACGCGTTTTTTTGGATCGCGCGGCCGCGCCGCCGCTCAGGCAGTCAACTGAGCGCGTAAGGCTTTCAGCAAGCCTTCACATGCGTCCTCGCATTGGTCGAGCACTTTTTCGAAGCCCTCTTCGCCACCGAAATAGGGATCGACCACCACGCGGCTGTCGTCGCGCGTCGCGAACTCCATCAGCAGGCGAATCTTGTCGCGGTGCTCGGACGGGCAGACTTCCGCCAAGGCGGCGGCGTTGGCGTCGTCCATGACGATGAACAGATCGAAGCGCGCGAAATCGGCCGCGGCGACCTGACGGCCGCGCAAGTTCGACAGATCGTAGCCGCGCTTCTTCGCTGCCTTTTGCGCGCGTTCGTCCGGCGGCTCGCCGATGTGCCAGTCGCCGGTGCCCGCCGAATCGATCACGATGCGCTCAGCCAGTTTCGCGCGCTCGACGAGATCGCGCATCACCGCTTCCGCGCTGGGCGAGCGGCAGATATTGCCGAGACAGACGAAGCAGACCGCGATCGAGTTCATCTAAAGCCGGGAAAAGTCGTGATGTCCGGCGTCGATAGAAACAGCACCGGAATGCGTCCCGAATTATACAAAGGGGCACAAATTCTCGCCCACACGGCTCATTCCATCTTGCGCAACGCTTTCATCGCTCGTCCCGATGGATGTCATGCGTGATGAAGCGCGACTCGCCGTTGGGCATGTCGAGCCAGTCGCGATGCGCAAGCGTGCGGCGCATATCGGAGAGACCGCTTTCCCAGTGTTCGCGCATTGTCGAAAAGCCGAACTGGTAGTCCTTGAAATGCCCCTCGTACTCTTTTTGCCGGTATATCAGGTGGATGATGTTGTAACGCTTCGAACATGCCAGTTCGGCGGCGAGCCTGCACCATTCGTCGCCCTCGCGGACGTCTTCGGGCACGAGATCGAGAACGTGCTGCAACACGTTACGGTAGCGCTGCGCGCGCTGCATCTGATCCGTGACGAGACGCGTGCGGCTCGAATACTGCACGTCCTTCACGCGCCCCATCACGTCGACGATGCTGTCGGGCACCGGCCCGCGCGCGCTCCACAGATCGACCTGGAAGGCGAGCGTGTCGCGGCGCGGCGTCGCCTGCGCGATTTCGTAGAGCGGCGTGTTCGACATGAGACCGCCGTCCCAATAGAACTGGCCGTCGATCTCGACTGCGGCGAAGCCCGGCGGCAAGGCGCCCGAGGCAATGAAATGCTCGGCGCGCAAGCGGATCTGCGTGTTGTCGAAATACGCGAAGTTGCCGGTCGCGACGTTCACCGCGCCTACCGACACGCGCGTTTCGCCGGAATTGATGCGGTCGAAATCGCAAAGCCGCTCGAGCGTGGCCTTGAGCGGCGTGGTGTCGTAATAGCTCGCGGTCTGCGGCGAGCTCGACGCGATCGGCGACGGCGGCGGAAAGCGCGGGATGAAAAATCCCTTCTGCCCTTCGACGATCGCGCCGAAAGCCTGCATCGCGGTGAACGCCTTGCGAATTTCGTCGGCGGAATCGAATAGCGCGCGCTCGAGGAACGCGGGCAACGGGAAACCGAACGCGGGCCGGCAGATCGTCTGCCAGAATTCAAGCAGACGCGTCACGCGATGCTCGGGCGCGTTGCCCGCGATGATCGCCGTGTTGAGCGCGCCGATCGAGATGCCGGCGATCCAGTTCGGATGGATGTCCGCCTCGTGCAACCCTTGATAGACGCCCGCCTGATAGGCGCCGAGCGCGCCCCCGCCCTGGAGCATGAGCGCGATCGTCTCGTAGGGCGGCAGGTGCACGCGGGTTTGCTGCCCGGCGGACGCCCGAGTCCGCGCGCTTTCCCGTCCTATGACTTCTTCGTTCTCGATTTCCGACATCCCGCGCGTTCTCCTTATTGCATGAACCAGCCGTGACTCACGACGAACGATTGCCCCGTCAGCGCCGCCGTTTCGAACGCGGAAAGGAAGAGCACGGTCTGAGCGACGTCCTCGACGGTCGTGAATACGCCATCGACCGTGCCACCGAGCATCACGCGCCTGACGACTTCTTCCTCGCTGATTTTCAACTCCTTGGCCTGCTCGGGAATTTGCTTATCGACGAGCGGCGTACGCACGAAGCCCGGACAGACGACGTGCGAGCGCACGTTGTGCTTCGCGCCTTCCTTCGCCAGCACGCGCGCGAGGCCGAGCAGGCCGTGTTTCGCTGTCACATAGGCGGACTTCAGCGGCGACGCCTCGTGCGAATGCACCGAACCCATATAGATCACTACCCCGCCGCGATCGTCCTTGTACATATGCTTGAGCGCGGCTTTGGTGGTGAGAAACGCGCCGTCGACGTGGATCGCCATCATCTTCTTCCAGTCGGCGTACGCGTAGTTTTCGATGGGATTGACGATCTGAATGCCCGCGTTCGACACGAGGATGTCCACAAAGCCCAGTTCCGCAGCGACGCGATCGATGCCCTGATTGACGGCGTCTTCGTTCGTCACGTCCATCGCGATGCCGATAGCCTTGCCGCCCTTGCCGCGGATCTCTTCGGCGACCGCGTCCGCGCCCGCCTGATTCAGATCGGCGATGGCGACCGCCGCGCCCGCGCCGGCGAGCGTGGACGCGATAGCCTTGCCGATACCGCTCGCCGCGCCCGTCACGATCGCGGTCTTGCCGTCGAGCTTACCGTTTGATGACATGCGAACCTCCTATCCAGTGGGAAGACATCGGGTGTATGACAACATCCGTCGGCACGGCTATCAAGCTGGCCGTTCGGCATAGGAAAAGTCGGGCGAAACTCAGAACGCTTAGGCCATTCGGCCGACTGTTCATGAAAGTCCGGGAGCGGTTATTGTGCATGAAGGACGCAATGCGCCGCAGCACGCGCTGGGCGTCGTGAGTCATGCAGCGCACGGGGTCGGCTAGAATAGGCGCCCTTCCGCCGCACCTTTTCATTTTGCTTCTCGCGCCCGACGCGGGCCTCCTGTCATGCTCAGTTACCGTCACGCCTTTCATGCGGGCAACCACGCCGATGTGCTGAAACACGCGATCGTCATTCAGATGCTTCGCTATCTCGGCCAGAAGGACAAATCGTATTGGTATGTCGACACGCACGCCGGCGCCGGAGTGTATTCGCTCACCGAAGGCTTCGCGACGAAGAACGCCGAGTTCGAGACGGGCATCGGCAAGCTTTGGGATCGCGGCGACCTGCCTGCGCTGCTCGCCGACTATGTCGACGAAGTGAAGGCGTTGAATCCCGATGGCGGTCTGCGTTTCTATCCCGGCTCGCCCTATCTGGCCTGGCGCACGATGCGCGAGCAGGATCGCATGCGGCTTTTCGAGTTGCACAGCACGGAAATCGACGTGCTGCGCCACAATTTCCGCGATGCCGGCCGGCGCGCGATGATCTACGAAGGCGACGGCTTCGACGGCATCAAGGCGATTCTTCCGCCGCCGCCGAGGCGTGCGCTCGTGCTGATCGATCCGTCGTACGAGGACAAGCGCGACTACGCCCGCACGATTACGTGCCTCGAAGAAAGTATCAAGCGCTTCTCGACCGGAACGTATGCGGTCTGGTACCCCATCGTCACGCGCCAGGAGTCGCAGCGTTTCGCCGATCAGCTGAAGGCCATCCAGCCGAACGGCTGGCTGCATGCGGCCCTCACGGTGAGGAAACCGCCGACGGACGGCTTCGGGTTGTTCGGCAGCGGCATGTTCGTAATCAACCCGCCCTACACGCTGGCGAAGGAACTGAAGGAATCACTGCCCTACCTCGTCGACGCGCTCGGCGAGGACGGCAACGCTTCGTTCAAGCTTGAACATCGCGCCGACTGAGCACGGTTTCGCGGTCAGGGATGAGGCGCGCGCGGAGTTCTGGGGCGCACGCCGCCGCCAGGCTGAACGGGCACCGTGTTCTGTCCGCTTGAATATTCGACGTATGGTGAAACGACGATGGGCGGTTGAGCCTCCTGCGGGATGCCGGGCAATGTCGCCATCGGCACCATGCCCGGGCCGCCGAGCGGGCCGCTCTGGAGCACCGTGCCGCTCACGCCGCTGTGGATACCGGTTTGCGTATCGAGTACGAGCGGTTCGCCGCCCGGCTTGGCGAGCGCCGGTTGCGAGCCGGGCAAGACTGCGGCGAGCGCGATGCAAACCTGCGTGACTTTCGTGATTCGATGGCGGAACCCGATATTCGTCGTGTCATTGATATGGCCTGGCATCGCGCGCTCTTTTGTGTAGACGAAACCGCTTTACCTTACCCCGGTGGCAAGCTTTAGGCTAGGTGGTTCGACACATAAGCAGCCTTGCAACCGCCCCTTCCACAGGAGATACGATGAAATCAACAAGAATCGCACTTGCCATCTTCACCATCCTCTGCAGCGCAAGCGTGAATGCCCAGATCGCCGCGCCGGCGAGCGATGCAATGCCAGGCATGAACATGGAACAGCGCGCGCCGAAGCCGACGGACGTCTCGTCCACCGCCGCGTTCCAGGCCGCCGATCAGAAAATGATGTCGGGCATGTCGAGCATCGAGTACACGGGGGACGCCGACCGGGATTTCGTCGCGCACATGATTCCGCATCATCAGGGCGCGGTGGAAATGGCGAAGGTCGAACTGAAGTACGGCAAGGACGCCAAGCTGCGCAAGCTGGCGAAGGACATCATCGCCGCGCAGAACAAGGAAATCGCATTCATGAAACAGTGGCTGGAGCAGCATCCGCGCAAGCAGTAAAACGCTCCGCTCACGTGACGAGCAAAAAGCAAAAGCCCCGCAATTGCGGGGCTTTTGCTTTCACATCGGGCGTGTTCGACGCCAGGAACGAAACGCTTAAGCGTTGTAGCCGTTCGTTTCCAGCGAGCGGATGCGCTGTTCAAGCTGGACGATGTCCGTCGATTGCGCAAGATAGGCTTCGCGGCGGCGCTGCTCGGCGGCTTCAAACCAGATGCTCAGTTTTTCGATGAGGAATGCAAACATGGTGTTCTCCAAGGTCTTCGAAAGATCCCTGGCGGTTCGGGTCAGGGATTACCCGCGTTAGGGAATACCCGGATTATAGGGGAGAACGTCCGTGCCGGGGTAGTGAAATGCTTGAATAGTGTGCATTCGGATTCGGAATGGTGCAGGCCGCATTCTTGCTTAAACCACTGATTTCTCGTATCAATTCGCTCATTGTCAACAACTGGTTCGTTGCACACGCACCATTTTCGTGCATTACTGCGCCAGCTTGTCCAATATTGGGCAATCCGGCCGCGCGTCGCCGTGACAATGGTTAGCCAGATGCGACAGCGTGTCGCGCATCTCGGTTAATTCGGCGATCCGCCGGTCAAGTTCCGCAACGTGTTCCAGCGCAATCGACTTCACCTCCGCGCTCGCCCGCGACCGGTCCTGCCACAAGGCGAGCAGCTTGCGGATATCGTCGACGAGAAAGCCGAGCCGGCGTGCCTGCCGCACAAAACGCAGCGCGTGGACCTCGTGATCGCCATACACGCGATATCCCGATGACGTCCGTCCGACCGGATTGAGCAATCCGACGCTCTCGTAGTAGCGGATCATTTTCGCGGTCACGCCCGAGGCGCGGGCCGCTTCGCCGATATTCATCGTCTGCTCCTGAAAAATGTCATTCCGACTCTACACCTTCCCATGATGGCAAGGTATACGATGTCGTTGATCCGGACTTTTTCAAGGGGAAACAGCAATGACCGAATTCGAAGTTCAGGGCATGAGTTGCCAGCACTGCGTCGCCGCTGTGACGCGCTCGATTCAGGAAATCGATCCGCAAGCGCAAGTTCGCGTCGATCTGGAGCGAGGCAAGGTCGCCGTCGAATCCGCAAAATCGAACGATGCGCTCAAGGAAGCCATCGACGAGGCCGGCTATACGGTCGTCGGCGTCGCTTCGGCATGAGGCAAAACGAGCGCTTTACCGTCGCGCTGATCGGGGCGTCGGGGTTGCTGGGCCGGGCGGTTGCCACGGAACTGGCGAGCGCGGCCAGCACGCAGACGTGGCGCGTCGTGCATACGGCTCACCGGCGCGCCGACGCCGCGAGCGTGAAGCTCGACCTGCTCGACCATGACGCGGTACGCGCGTTCGTGCGCGATCTCGCGCCGGATGCGATCGTGGTCGCGGCAGCGGAGCGGCGTCCGGACATCTGCGAAAACGATCCGGCGCTCGCGCGCGCGTTGAATGTCGAGGCGTTGAGCGTGATCGCCACCGAAGCGCGCGCGCTCGGCACATGGGTATTGTCGATTTCGACCGACTACGTCTTCGACGGCGCGTCGCCGCCCTATTTGCCCGACGACGCGCCCGCGCCGCTCAACGCCTACGGCCAGAGCAAGCTCGACGGCGAACGCGCGCTGCTCGCGAGCGATCCGATGTCCTGCGTGCTGCGTCTGCCGCTGCTTTACGGGCCGTTCACCGACTGGAGCGAATCTGCGGTGACGAGCCTCACGCCCGCGATCGTGAAATCGTCCGAGGCGGCCGGCGCGCCCGCCTCGATGGACGCCTGGGCGACGCGTTATCCGACATACACGCCCGATGTCGCCGTGGTGATTCGCGGCATGCTCGAACATCACGCGAAAGGCGCGACGATCTCCGGGATCACGCAATGGTCCGGCGACGAGCCGATGACGAAGTTCGATATCGCCGAACGCATCGCGCGAGCACTGAAAGTGGACGCGAAGCTCGTTGCGCAGCGCACGCCCGCGGACGCGACGCCGCGCCCGCGCGACTGTCATCTCGATTCCGGCCGGCTGGAAGCGCTGGGCATCGGCCGGCGCACGCCGTTCGACATCGCGATCGGCAGACTGCTCGCGAAGTATCCGGACGTCTCATCTCAGTGAAAATCGCGGCTCGGCGCGGCCAGGCGGCCGAGCAAAGCACTATGGTCTTCGAGCCGCTGCGCCACCAGATGGCGCACCTCGCCTTCCATTTGCCAGACGCCGTGCACGCCGAGCAGCGACGCGCCTAGCAGCACCTTGCGCTGTTTCTCGACGAGCCCCGGCCAGACGATCACGTTGATTGCGCCCGTTTCGTCCTCGATCGATACGAAAATCGTGCCGTTGGCCGTGCCCGGCCGCTGCCGCACCGTCACGATGCCGCACGCCCGCACGAAGCGCCCGTTTCTGATATCCGCGAGTTCGGCCGCGGTCTTGAAGCGCATACGCGCGAGCTTCGCGCGCAAAAGCGCGAGCGGATGCCGATTGAGCGTGAGCCCGAGACTCGCGTAATCGTCGACGATTTCGCGACCTTCCGATGCTTCCGGCAGCAGCAGCGGCGCCTCGCTCATCGGCGCGTCGCGCAGCAATTCCGGCGCGCGCTGCTGTGCGGTGACCGCCCACCACGCCTGACGCCGGTGTCCTGCAATGCTCGCGAGCGCATTGCCCGCCGCGAGCGCTTCGAGTTCGCGGCGCGACAACGCGGCACGGCGCGTGAGATCGTCGACATCGATGAACGGCGCTTCTGCGCGCGCGGCCATGATCCGCTCGGCCGCCGCTTGCGGCAGACCTTTGATCAGTTGCAGGCCGATCCGCACGCCTGGCCCTTTCGCGCCGTATTGCCGTCCATCCAGCTCGACGCGCTTTCTGAGCCTGCGCGCCGCTCGCTGCACGGTCTTCCGGAACACGCGATCCGACTCTGCCGCGCCGTAAAACTGTTGACGCCGCCGCTCCTTGCCGGCATCGAACCCGATGCGCTCGCCATCGCCGGCGCGCGCTTCCAGCACCGACTCCCAATCACTCAGCGAAACATCGGGCGCGAACACCGGCACGCCGTGACGCCGCGCGTCCTGCACGAGTTGCGACGGCGAATAAAAGCCGAGCGGCTGGCTGTTCAGCAGGCCGGCCAGAAACGCCGCGGGCTCGTAACGCTTGATCCACGCGCTGAAATAGACGAGCAGCGCGAAGCTCGCCGAGTGACTCTCAGGAAAGCCGTATTCGCCGAAACCCTCGATCTGCTTGCACACGCGCGCGGCGAAATCGTGCTCGTAGCCGCGCGCGAGCATCTTCTGCATGAGATCGGCTTGATACTTTTCCAGATGACTGCCGCGGCGCCACGCGGCCATCGCGCGGCGCAACTGATCGGCCTGTTCCGCCGTGTAGCCCGCCGCGACCATCGCGAGCTTCATCACCTGCTCCTGAAAGATCGGCACGCCGAGCGTGCGGCCGAGCACCGGCCGCAGTTCCTCTTTCGGATAATCCTCCTCTTCCAGGCCCTGCTTGCGGCGCAAATACGGATGCACCATGCCGCCCTGGATCGGGCCGGGCCGCACGATCGCCACTTCGATGACGAGGTCGTAATACTTCTGAGGCCGCAAGCGCGGCAGCATGCTCTGCTGCGCACGCGATTCGATCTGAAACACGCCGATGGTGTCCGCGCGGCAGCACATTTCGTAGACGGCCTTGTCCTCGCGACGAATATGCGACAGCCCGAAGCCCGGCACGCCGCGCCGCAGCGCGACGAATTCGAGCGCGCGCCGGATCGCCGAAAGCATGCCGAGCGCGAGCACGTCGACTTTCAGGAGCTTCAGCTGATCGATGTCGTCCTTGTCCCATTGAATCACGCAGCGGTCCTTCATCGCGGCGTTTTCGATCGGCACGAGCCGCGACAGACGTTCCCGCGCGATCACGAAGCCGCCGACATGCTGCGACAAATGCCGCGGAAAGCCGCGCAACTCGCGCGTGAGCCGGATCAGATGCTTCGTGACGTGCGAATCGTCGCTGAAGCCGGCTTCCCGGAGATAACCCGCCACCGCCGACGGCCCGTCCCACCATTGCTGCGATTTGCCGATGCGCTCGATCAGCGATGCATCGAGCCCGAGCGCCTTGCCGACATCCTTCAGCGCGCTGCGCGTGTGATACGTGATGAGCGACGCCGCCAGCGACGCGCGATGCCGCCCGTACTTCTGATAGATGTACTGGATGACTTCCTCGCGCCGCTGATGCTCGAAATCGACATCGATGTCGGGCGGCTCGTTGCGCGCTTGCGAGATGAAGCGCTCGATCAGAAGACCCATCCGCACCGGATCGAGCTCGGTGATGAAGAGGCAATAACAAATGATCGAATTCGCCGCCGAGCCGCGTCCCTGACACAAAATCCCTTTGCTGCGCGCGAACGCGACGATGTCGTAGACCGTCAGAAAGTACTTCTCGTATTCCAGCTTCGCGACGAGCGCCAGTTCCTTGTCGATGAGACCGATCGTCTCGGCGTCCATGCCGTTCGGCCAGCGCTGCAGCGCGCCCGCCATCACCCGCTTGCGCAGATAGCTCGCGGGCGTCTCGCCGGGCGGCACCAGTTCCTCTGGATATTCGTACTTGAGTTCGTCGAGCGAGAAGGTGCAGCGCGCGGCCACCTTCAACGTTTCCCGGATCGCCTCTTTCGGATAAAGCGCGCCGATGCGCAACCGCGTGCGCAGATGCCGCTCCGCGTTCGCTTCGAGCGCATAGCCGCATTCGGCGAGCGGCCGGTTCAGGCGAATCGCGGTGAGCGTGTCCTGCAAGGGCTTGCGCGAGCGCGCGTGCATCAGCGCACCGCTTGCCGCGATGAGCGGCAATCCGCTCGCCTGCGCGATCACGCGGCACGAAGCGAGACGCTCGTCGTCGCTGCCGTCCTGCCAGAGCTCCAGCGCGAGCCACGCGCGGCCCGCGGCGAAACCGGCCAGCCAGTGCGCGCGATCGAGCGTATCGGCGAGCGTCGCTGCGCGCTGCGGCACGAGAATCAGCAGGCAATCGGGCAAGTGCTTCAGATGCGCGATATCGCCGCGCAAGTCCGATGTATCGGATGAAGCGGCGGGATCGGTGAAGTCTTCCGGACCGATCCGATAGCTGCCCTTCGGCGAACGCGCGCGCGCGTGCGAAATCAGCTCGGACAGGTTGCCGTAGCCCGCCCGATTTGTCGCGAGCGCGATAAGCGTGCAGAACGGCTCGCCATCGGCGTCCGTGAGATGCAGTTCGCTGCCGATGATCAGCTTCAGATCCTGCCTCTTGGGCGGCGGCTCGCCGGCAAGCCGCGCGGCTTCGGCGTCGGCTTGCGCCTTCGCCTCGATGTCCTTGATCGCGGCATGCGCGCGCACGACGCCCGCGAGCGAGCATTCATCCGTAATCGCGAGCGCGGTGTAGCCGTGTTCGAGCGCGGCCGCCGCCAGTTCCTGCGGATGCGATGCGCCGCGCAGAAACGAAAAGTTACTCAGGCAATGCAGTTCGGCATAACCGGGCAACAACGCCGACGCCGACATCGAGCCGGGAAACGCGTTGTCTCCATCCAGACCGATGATGTCGTTCAGATCATCCATCGCGCATCATCCGAAAAAACCGTGCAGGAACCAGTCGCCCGTAAGACGTTCGCGATAGAGCCAGAACATGCGCCCGCGATCGTCGGCGGCGACGTAGTAATCGCGCTGGACGCCGTTGCCGTCCCACCATCCCGCCTCGATACGCTCGGTCCGGCTGATCAGCTTCAACGGACGCCGATAGAACGGCCGCTCGTTGCGCAGCATCAGCTTTTGCGGCGTTTCGAGTATCCACGACGGACGCGGCTGCTGAGGCACGGCGAGATCGGGAAGTTCGAGCGGTTCGTCTGACTCCGTTTGCACTTCGGGTTCTGCTTCTGCCCTTGCCGTTTGCGTCTTCGGCGACTTTTTTCCGCGCTTGGATTTCGTTTCGCTTGCGGGCTTATAAGGTTCGACGGTCATCGCCGCCTCGGGCCGATGATCGTCGCGCGCGACCAGTTGCACCACGTTCTCCGCGCCCAGCCGCGCGCTCAGGCGTTCGAGCAGTTGCGCCATCGATTCGCTGTCGGAACCAGGCATCGGAAACAAGGTGTCGGGCGGCGGCGCATACTCGCTGACCTTGTCGGCCAGGAGTTTCATCTCGATGACGGGCGCGGCGAGCGTCGTCTGATTCAGCTTCTCGCGCAAGAGCCACAGGATGTGGTCGGCGTCGCGCGTCGGCACGGCCCACGCCACCTTGAATGTCGACGTTTTCGGCGCGTGACGGGCGGCCAGTTCGTGTTCGAGCAAGAGCGAAAATTCGCTGACCGCCGCATGATGCGCAGAGAGCCAGCCGGCGAGTTGCAGCACGAGCCGGCGCGCGGCGAACAGCAGCGCCTCGGCGCTTTCCACGCGCGCCTGCAATTCGAGCCGCGCTTCGAACGACGCCGGCGCACAAAATGCCTCACGCGGGTCGGGCGCCTGTCCGTACGCTTGCGCGAGCCATTGCACAACGCCTTGCCCGAAGCGGCGCGCGACGCCCTTGCGCGGCAGACGACGCAAATCGGCGAGCGTCGCGCAACCGATCTGCTCGAACACGTTGCCGTGCGAATGCGCCGATGGGATGAGCGATACGGGCAACTCATCGAGTACGTGCACGAGCGTCGTCTCTTTCACGATGCGTACGCGCCGCGCGACCCGGCGCGTGCGCGCGTGCGCCAGCAGCCACGCGCCCCACGCTGTCGGCGCGCAGCCCATGCGGGACGTGAAGCCACATCCTTTAACCGTCGATGTCACGCTGGACAGCAACGCGCGCAATCCGCCGAAGAGCCGCATGCTGGCGCCGACTTCGAGCAGTACCGTATTCGCATGCGCGAGCACGACTTTGGGCGTGAACGCGAGCAGCGCCAGCGCAACGGCTTCGAGCGCGTTCTGCTCCTCGCGAATGTCGACGGCAAGCAACGTCAGTTGGGGCGCGAGCGCGAACGCATGCGAGCGCGTGCTGCCGGGCCGCACGCCGAGCCGAAACGCGACGAGATCGGGCATCAGGACGCGCGCGTGATCGGCTAGCGCGAAGCATGACTGATCGATATTGTCATTCGCCGTCGAGCTCGCTCCAGGCGATGTCGAGTTCGCCGGCGCTGAGGGCATCGAAGGCGGCCTGACGGCTTCGAGCGATAAAAGCGGCAATGTCACCGCTATCCACAACATGTTTGACCTCTCGTGCTTTCCTTGCCTGATGCGCCTGACGAATATGTTCGGGCAGCGCAGGCATCTGCAGCGGCAAATTCAACTGCAAGGGCTTGCCGAGCAATGGGCCGCGCCGCTTGATGATGTCGATTTCGAGCATGACGGCCTGCATCCATTCGCGACGGTTCATCGTCTGCGCGTTGGCGGGAAGTATCGGCTTGCAGACCATGCGCAGCGGCGCAGCGGAGGATTGCTTCGCCGCTTTGAGCGGGCGGAACAGAAATGCCAGCGACTGCGCTTCCTGAGCCGCCACCTGCAGTCTTCGCAAGGCTTTGGCATCGACTTGTGGTAGCCAGATCAGCACTGCGCCGATGCCTTCCTGCTTCAACGACTGCTCCGCGGCCCAGAGCACCTGATCCTCGGCCGCTTTGACCCAGACCAGCTTGTTCACCGCGATGTTCATCGTCCGAAGCGCGGCCAGATTGGGCTTCCACGGTGGCGCGACGAAGATGACGGAGCGGCCTTTGCTTGCTGTCAGTTCGCGGATCGAGTGCGCGAGCAGTCTGATTTCGCCTACGCCACTCTCTTCGATCAGCAACTCGGTGACTGAGCCGGGCATCCAGCCTGCGCCGGGCAAGGCCAAGTCGAGCGCTCGAAAGCCGCTCGAGATGATGTTCGAATCGGGATCGTTGACCGGACTGCCCTGCCAGACCTGACGCTGCAGATGCGATGTCAGCCCGATGTCGAGCAATGAAAGTGCTGCACCCATGAGTTTTCCCCGTCCGACGCGAATACAGGGGCCTGCTCATGGCGCAAGCGCTCGGTGGGCCTCCGGTTTACTGTATATTTATACAGTATTTTTGCGGGCGAGGGTAAACAGCTGGCGGATAGAAGGATGCGCCGATGGGGCGCGAGGCGAGTCGCAGCGCGGGTTATCCGGATTCACGGATACCGCGCTTCAAACGCAAAAACCCCACCTTTGGGGTGGGGTTTTTGTTTGGAGCATGAGGAGCCTGACGATTACCTACTTTCACACGGGTATCCGCACTATCATCGGCGTGGAGTCGTTTCACGGTCC
>NZ_JALQDN010000019.1:0-199889 GCF_023631205.1 Caballeronia sp. NCF2
CTATCGCCGATTCCGAAGAACCAGCCGCACTCGCCATCAAGCGCCCACACTTATCGGCTGTTAGTTTTTAAAGAGCACATCGCAAGACAAGCCTTACTTCAACTTCCGTCTTGCGTCGCTGCATCAGCAGCAGAGAAACGAGATTATGAAGAACGTTTCGGTTCGTGTCAACAAGAATTCGAAGTTTCTTTTTCTTGCCGATCCGCGCCCGGAGCCTTCTACAACCTACCCCCGAGCACACCGCCGATACCGCCCTCTCCCGCTTCCTTCGCGTTCATCGAATCGCGAAGGAACGGAATTCTAGTGAGCGAATCCCGACTCCGCAAGGGGGATGCAAAGAAATTATCGTGGCGCTCCAAGTCACGCTGCACTCTTCTCCGATCGACGTGTTGCAACGCCGCACGATAAAAGCATCGCCCGAGCGACTACAATCAAAGGTTCACCGCACTAATTCACTCTAGTATCTATATGCGCTCGCGAATCGCAAAACGTATTCCCCCAGATGCAGACAAGCTCGTCAGCCTCTCCCTCGCGCTTTTCGCGTCCGGCAGCCGTGTCGAGGACCGCTTCTGGGAAGCTCGCCTGGACACGCTCATCGCCAAACTCGTGCGCAACGGCAATCAGACGACGCTCGACGCCGCGCTCGACCATCTGCAGCAGAATCATCCGGACGCCTACGGCGCGCTCGCCGATATGGCCGAGACGCACAGCGAGTCGTTCAGATTCGACATCGAAGGCGCACCGCATGAAGCCTTGCTCATTGCCGCGCCGGTGCTCGCGTGGACGCGCTACGCGATTCCATCGGGCTCGCTCAAGGGCGATGCCGTCGACGCACTGCGCACGCAGATGCAGGCTCATGTGCTCGCAGCCGATGCCCGGGTAGCCGTCGCGCCCTATCTGTACAGCATCGATCAGCTGCCACGCCACCATGTGGATACGTCGCGCCTCGCGCAACAGTTGCTGCAGACGGTGACGAGCGGCAGCGTCGCACGTCTGAATCTGTCGGACCTCCCGGAAACCTCGCCGATTCTCGCGGACCCGCGATTTCTATTGGCGCTGGTCGTCGTACCGGCCGGTGCGGCGTTCTTTCGCTGGCAGGAAGACGAAAACGGCAGCCGCGTGGAGCGGGGTCAATGCCTCGAACAGTGGGCCGCGCAAGGCGGACCGAGCTTCGCGGCAATTCTGCCGGGCTGCGAGTTCGAGTGCTTGCTTCCTGACGCCTACTACTCCGCCTGCCGCGACGCCGACGAGCAGGTGCGTCCGCACACCGTACGTACCGCCGTCCGATATCTGTTCGATACGCTCGGCACCGCGCCCCAGGACTTGCGCGCGGTCATCGCGGGCTTCGGCGAGCGGCGCATCGACGAATACCGCATCGGCTTTACACGTCGCGGCAGCAACGATGTGATCTACGGCGTCGTGTGGCCGCTCTACGGCCGCGAGAACGGGGAACTCGGAATGGACGAGGATCCGGTCGATCTCGAGGGCGCCAATGGACCGGTGGAAGAAATCGTCGAGTTGCTGAAGAAGACAGGTGTCTCTGACGTACGCCGCCATGCGGGACGCTTCGAACCGGAGTTCTGCGACGACTGCGGCGTGCCGCTCTATGCCGATCCGCTCGGCGAGATCGTTCACGCTGAAATGCCGGAAGACGCTGATCCTGCGCAGCCACATTTCCATTAACGATGCTCGATAGCAGCTATTTACGCCAAAAAGAACCCCGCCGCGTGCGGGGTTTTGTGTATTTATGCCTATGCCATTCGGATAGGGGGCCAAATCACCTTAAATTTGTCAACATACCGACTGGCGCCGATGCAAACCGGCGCCGAGTTCCGAAGCCGGTAGGCGACGGTGTATTGACAAGAGGTGAAGCATGATAATCAACATCATTGGTTCCGACGCAGAACGCCGGGCGGGCCTTAAAACATTGCTGCGCCGCGTTGCGCGCCAAGCGCAATTCATCGAGGCGAAGGATTGGAGACAAGCCCGTTCCGCCTTGAAGCGCTCCTCCCCTGACATGATCGTGATCGACTGGGCGCCCGAACTGCGCACCGGCGACCTGCAGATCCTGCTCGACGACGCCCCAGATGTGCCAGCGGCCATCATGGTCGACCGTTGCGGCGCCGCGCTGGTCTACGCGCTGATGAGCGTCGGCGCAATGGGCGTGATCCCGCGCGCCCTCGATCCCATCCTGATACTCCGCGCGCTGGAGATGGTCCTCGTCGGTGGACATTACATTCCGCCGGACGTGGTCGACCCGGAACTGACGCTTGAGCTCACCACCCGCCGCATTCGAAACAGTGCCAAGCTGCCGAAGATTCGCCATCATCCGACGCTGTCACCGCGACAACAGCAGATCATGCGCTGCGTGCACATGGGCAGCACGAACAAGATGATCGCGAAGACGCTCGGTATCAGCGAAGGCACGGTGAAAATCCACCTTGCAAGTATCTTCCAGCAGCTGGGCGCGACAAATCGCGCGGCCGCGGTCGCGATCTACAACGGCGTGCAGAATTCGCATCTCGAGATTCTGCGCAGCGGAGGCGAGAAACCGGTGCGCGTCGTATCGGGCCAGCCAGGCGTGATTCCGCTGCGCCGGCCGCGGACGCGCTATCCGTCGCTTCTCGACAACGATGCGGCCGCGCTGCCGATGGCCGCCGAGCCTGAATCAACGTTCTAGCAACAAACGAGGCAAACGGGTCCGTCCTTTGCGCACACGTTTTACGCGCAACGAGTAATATGCAAGGCATGGGGTTCTTCTACACACCGCTACCGCTTTGGCTAACCGTCGGCAGCTGGATCGCCGCCGCGGGGCTGCTCGCGCTCGCAATGCTGCAGCGTCCGTTCGCTCGCCTGCAGGACGCCACGCTGCAAAACGTGTGGCTTGGCGTCATCGTCGCGATCTCGGTGCTATGGGCATGCAACGCATGGTTCGATGACGGACCCGTCATCCATCTATTGGGCGCAACGTTGATGGTCACGCTGTTCGACTGGCGGCTCGCGCTCATCGGCACGGCCGCGACCACGGGTCTCGCGGCCGTCGTGCTCGATGCATCGTGGCTGTCGGTCGCGACCACCTATCTTCTCTTCGGCGCAGTGCCCGTCGCTGTGTCGACATTGCTGCAGCGCTTGAGCAACCTATGCTTGCCGCGCAATCTCTTTACCTTCATCGCCGGACACGGGTTCATCACGTCGGCGGTTGCGGTGGCCGCGGCTTGTGGCGCGACGGTCGGGCTCGAGATGGCGCTTGCCGGCGGCCCGGTCATCGTGCCTCCGGCATTCACGCGCGGCTCGCTGCTGCTGGGCGCCGGCGAGGCGCTCTTCACGGGCCTGCTCACCATATTGATCACGGTGTATAAGCCCGCCTGGATCACCACCTATGACGTGCGCCGCTATCGCCTGGACCGCGGCCCGCGCGTCTAGGTTGCGCGAAACGTATCAATTCACTGCTACTGGCGGAGTCGGATATCGGACTCCGGGCGATGGGTACGCGCACAAAGTACGATAAGATTGAACTCCCTCCCCACACGGCGCATCTTACTTGCCCGTGTCTTCTTAGCGCCAGACTTGATGGAAAGTAACTTCGCACCGCGCCGGCTCCTGCGGCTCGTCGGCCGGTTGGCGGTATGTGCATCGTTGGCATGCGCCGTGTCCGCTTTTGCCGATTCACTCGACGAGCGCAACGAACTGATTCACCACTTCGTCACCGATTTCAAAGCCAACCCGCTCGTCGCGGATTGCGCTGCACATGGCAACTTCATCGCCAGCACGTCGTCGGCGTTCGATCACGTCGAATTTCCGCCTGCCTCGTTCGATGCCTCGCATTCCGCGATCGAGCCGTGGAACGATTCGTTCGACGAGAAGAAGCAGCGAATCAAAGTGGACAATGTCGTGACCGTCGAAGGTCAAGGCATGCCGAAGGACGGCGGGAACGATCCCACTCCGCTCAAGTTCCGCTGCGGTTATGTCGGCAGTCAGATGCTCGCTTTCGGCTGGAACGATCCCGTCCCGCCATTGCGCGCGCGCGCTGAACCTCGCTCGACGCACGCCACGAAGGGCAAGCACGGCGCGAAGACGAAGGCGTCGTCGGGTAAGTCGAAGAGCACGTCGAAGTCCTCGACCAAGTCGACGAAAAAGACCACCAAGAAGCACTAGCTCCCTTCGTCCTGCGACGAAGACACGACAAAAAAGGGCGTGGCTGCATGAAGCGGCCACGCCCTTTTCACATCGGCGGCAAGTCGGCGGCGCTCAGGCGCCGAACGCCTGCAGATGCCACAGAATGGCTTGCAGCATCGATGCGCCGAGCGCCGCGCTGCGCGCGCCGTTCCAGCCGACGCTCTCGTCGGGCAGATTCGCGTTGTCCTTGAACGGCATCTCGAGCGTAAGCGACAGGCATTTATACTCGTTGCCGATGTACTTCGACGCGAGCTTGAGCGCATCTGTCTGATACTTGCTCGACTCGTAGCCGTGGACGTCCTGGAAATCCGGGCTCGCCTGCTTGAAGAAATCGACGAACGCCTTCTGCTCCTTCGCCTGCTGCTCGGTGAAGCCCGGCAGCATCTCCGAGCCCGCGACGAACACGTACGGAATGGCTTCGTCGCCGTGGATATCGAAGAACAGGTCGCAGCCCGTTTCCTCGATCGCCTCGCGCACGACCAGCACTTCCGGACTGCGTTGCGCGCTCGGCTCCATCCATTCGCGGTTGAGGTTCGCGCCCGCCGCGTTGGTGCGCAGGTTGCCGAGCACGCTGCCGTCCGGATTCATGTTCGGCACGATATGGAAAATGGCCCGCTCGAAGAGCGCGCGCGCCACCGGATCGCCCGCCCAGTCGCCGAAACCGGCGAGACGCTTCACGAGTCCTTCGACGAACCATTCCGCCATCGTCTCGCCCGGATGCTGACGCGCGATGATCCAGACTTTCTTCTTCGGCTCGGCGTCGCCGAAATCCGGGATGCCGAGCGACAGCACCGATATCGGGCGGCCCTGAACCGTGCTGCCGAGCTCGGTCAGCGTCGCGAGCGGCATCTGCTGGACCGCGCCGAGAAACTCCGAGTGGCGCTCTTCGCTGTACGGCTCGAAGTACGCGTAATAGATGCGATCGAAGTCAGGCGTGTGGTCGATCTTCATCACCTGCCCGTCGTACTCCGTCGACACGCGGAACCAGTTCACGCGGTCGTAACTGGCGACCGCTTCATAGTCGCGCCAGCCTTCGGGAAACGCGCACTGCGCCGCGTTCTCGAAGGTCATCACGAGACGCTCGCCGCGCGCGCCCGACACGCGGAAATAGAACCATTGCGCGAAATCCGCGTGCGAATCGGGACGAATGCGCAGGCGAATGTCGGCGGGATCGTCGGCGTTGAGGACTTCGATCGCGCCCGCGTCGAAGTTGCTTGAGATAGAGAGAGTCATCTGCGTTTCCTTGCGTGCTTGCCGCGTGGATCTCAGTCCGCGACGCGGCGACGAAATACATAGGTCGTGTCGTTCGATGCTTTTGCATCGAATTTGTAGCCTTCGCTGTCGAAGCCCTTGAGCGCTTCCGGTTCGTCGATGCGGTTCTCGACCGCATAACGCGCCATCATCCCGCGCGCGCGCTTCGCATGAAAGCTGATGATCTTGTAACGCCCGCCCTTCCAGTCCTCGAACACGGGCGAGATGACCGGAGCCGCCAGCAGCTTCGGCTTGACCGACTTGAAATATTCCTCCGACGCGCAGTTCACGAGCACCCGCGCGCCGCGCTGCCTCTGCAACTGCTCGTTGAGCGCCGCCGTAATGCGCTCCCCCCAGAAAGCGTAGAGATCTTTGCCGCGCGCATTCGGAAACTTCGTGCCCATTTCGAGCCGATACGGCTGCAGCAAATCGAGCGGCCGCAACAAACCATACAGTCCCGACAGCACGCGCACATGATTTTGCGCGAAATCGAGATCGCCGGCAGACAGCGACTTCGCGGCAAAGCCTTCGTACACGTCGCCGTTGAACGCGAGCACCGCCTGCTTGGAATTGTTCGTGTCGAAGGTCTTCGACCAGTCCGCGTAACGCTGGAAGTTCAGCGCCGCGAGCGGGTCCGAAATGCTCATCATGCCGCCGATCTGCTGCGGCGAAAGTTCGCGCAGTCCGTCGATCAGTTCCGCGGCGTCATCGACGAATTGCGGCAGCGTGTGCTTCTTGATATGGGCAGGCGTCTCGTAGTCGAGCGATTTGGCGGGCGAGAGAACGATTATCATGGAGGCTCGCCGGCACGCCGCCGGCGATCATTGGCATAAACCCCTGATTGTATCGAATGGACAATTCCGCCGCGCCGCAGCCTGGCTCCACGCGCGTGGTGCTCGATTCGAATGTGTGGATCGACATCCTCGTATTCGACGACCCCGCCACGCGTCCGATTCACGCCGCACTCATTGCCCGCACGCTCGAAGCGCTCATCGACGAGCGCTGTCTCAGGGAACTCACGCGCGTGCTCGACTATCCGCAATTCGTGCGAATGGACGTCGACAAGACCGCCGCGCTCGCGAGCGTCGCGCGCCTCTCGACGCTCGTGGCCGCGACCATCGACGAAAACGGGCGTCCGCTGCCCCAATGCAAGGACCGCGACGACCAGAAGTTTCTCGAACTCGCGCACGCATCGGGCGCACAGTGGCTCGTATCGAAAGACCGCGCGGTGCTGAAGCTCGCGCGGCGCGTCGCGCGCGATTTCGCGTTTCGCATCGCCGAGCCGAAGCCGTTCGTCATCGAATTCGAGGCACAGGCGGCCATCGGCTGACGGTGTCTTAAAATAGTCGCGAGCCAAATTCAACGCCCATCCGACCATGAACACGACGCACGAATTGCCGCCGACACCGCCCGAACTTTCCTTCCCGTCGCGTCTGCCCAACGTGGGCACGACCATCTTCACCGTGATGAGCGCGCTCGCCACGCAAAAAGGCGCGGTGAATCTCGGCCAGGGCTTCCCCGATTTCGATTGCGACGCCCGCATCGTCGATGCCGTCGCGGCCGCCATGCGCGACGGCCACAATCAATATCCGCCGATGGCGGGCGCCGCGCCGTTGCGCCAGGCGATCGCGCGCAAGATCGACGCGTTCTACGGCCGCGCGTATAACCCCGACACCGAAATCACCGTGACCGCCGGCGCGACGCAGGCGCTGCTCACGGCGATCCTGTGCTGCGTGCATCCGGGCGATGAAGTCATCGTCATCGAGCCGATGTACGACAGCTATGTGCCGTCGATCGAACTCGCGGGTGGCAAGCCGGTGTTCGTGTCGCTCGAAGCGCCCGACTACGCGCTGCCCTTCGACAAGATCGCCGCCGCGATCACGCCGAGGACGCGCCTCATCATGATCAACACGCCGCACAATCCGACCGGCCGCGTGTGGCGCGCGGAGGACATGAAGAAGCTCGAAGAGATCGTGCGCGACACCAATGTGCTGATCGTCTCCGACGAAGTCTACGAGCACATGGTCTACGACGGCGCACCGCACGAAAGCGTGTCGCGCTATCCGGAGCTGGCGAAACGCAGCTTCGTCGTGTCGAGCTTCGGCAAGACGTTTCATGTGACCGGCTGGAAAGTCGGCTATGTGGCCGCGCCCGCCGCGTTGACGGCCGAATTCCGCAAGGTGCATCAGTTCAACGTGTTCACCGTAAACACGCCGATGCAGATCGGTCTCGCGCATTATCTCGAAGACCCGAAGCCGTATCTCGAACTGCCCGCGTTCTATCAGAAGAAGCGCGATTTCTTCCGCGAAGGTCTCGCGAAGACGCGCTTCTCGCTGTTGCCGTCCGAAGGCACTTACTTCCAGTGCGTCGATTATTCGAAGATCAGCGACATGCCCGAAGCCGAGTTCTCGCAATGGCTCACGAGCGAGATCGGCGTCGCGGCGATTCCCGTTTCGGCGTTCTATCACGAG
This sequence comes from Caballeronia sp. NCF2, assembly GCF_023631205.1. NCBI lineage: Bacteria > Pseudomonadati > Pseudomonadota > Betaproteobacteria > Burkholderiales > Burkholderiaceae > Caballeronia > Caballeronia sp. NCF2. The sequence continues at coordinate 7,899 of NZ_JALQDN010000019.1, forward strand.
AGCCATGAATCGGGCGTCGTGCGCTTCTGCTTCGCGAAGAAGGAAGAAACGCTCGCACTCGCGCTGGAACGTCTCGCGAAGCTTTGAACCGCGGCGCACGCGCCATAACCGCCACAACGAGGAGTCGAACGGAACATGAGTACGCAAGACTTCAAGATCGAAACGCTCGGCATCGTCGGCAGCGGCGCGATGGGGCGCGGCATCGCGCAGATCGCGGCGCTCGGCGGGCTCAGCGTGCGCATCTACGATACGAATCCGAAAGCGCTCGCTGCGGCGCGCGAGTATCTGTCGGACACGTTCGCGAAGCTCATCGCGAAAGGCAAGCTCAAGGAAGCCGACGCGCACGCGGCGCTCGCGCGCATCCGCGATGCGGGCGACACGGGCGAGCTCTCCGATTGCGACGCCATCGTCGAGGCGATCGTCGAGAACCTCGACCTCAAGCGCGAACTGTTTCGCGAGCTCGAAGCCGTGGTCGGCGAGCGCTGCATTCTGGCGTCGAACACGTCGTCGCTTTCGATCACCGCGATCGCCGCCGGATGCGCGCATCCCGAGCGCGTCGCGGGCTTTCACTTCTTCAACCCGGTGCCGTTGATGCGCGTCGTCGAAGTCATCGACGGACTGCGCGGCGACCCGCGCGCAGGCGACGCATTGATGGACCTCGCGCGCCGCATGGGTCATACGCCCGTGCGCGCGAAGGACATGCCGGGCTTCATCGTCAATCACGCCGGGCGCGGCATGAACACCGAAGGCCTGCGCGTGGCGAGCGAAGGCGTCGCGAGCTTCGCGGAAATCGACCGCATCATGCGCGAGCAGGCAGGCTTTCGGCTCGGACCGTTCGAGCTGCTCGATCTCACCGCGCTCGATGTATCGCATCCGGTGATGGAGTCGATCTATCACCAGTTCTATGAGGAGCCGCGCTTCAAGCCGTCGCCGATCACGGGCACGCGGCTCGCGGGCGGGCTCATCGGGCGCAAGGCAGGCGAAGGTTTTTATCGCTATGTCGATGGCAAGCAGGACGTGCCGCCCGAACCCGCCGCGCCGACCGAACTGCCGACGCGCGTGTGGATCAGCCGCGCATCGCACGAAGGACGGGAGCAAGTGCTGAAGCTGATCGCCAAATGCGATTGCTCGGTGCACATCGACGCGGGCCACACGCCGGAGCCGGATTCGCTCATCATCGTGACGCCGCTCGGTTTCGATGCGACCACCGCCGCGGTCAACGAGCATCTCGATGCGACGCGCGTCGTCGCCGTCGATACGCTCTTCCCGCTCGATACGGTCGCGCGCCGCACGATCATGACGACGCCCGCGACCTCGCCCGAGATGCGCGACGCCGCGCACGCCCTCCTCGCTTTCGACGGCGTGCCGGTCTCCGTGATCCGCGATTCGACCGGCTTCGTCGCGCAACGCGTCGTCGCGACGATCGTCAATATCGGCTGCGATATCGCGCAGCAAGGCATCGCGACGCCCGAGGACATCGATCTCGCCGTGATGCTCGGCCTGGGCTATCCGCAAGGTCCGCTCGCGCTCGGCGATACGCTCGGCGCGACGACGATCCTCACGATCCTGCGTAACATTTGCACCGCGCTCGGCGATCCGCGCTACCGGCCCTCGCCGTGGCTCACGCGGCGCGCGCAGCTCGGACTTTCGCTTACCCATACCGAGGAGCTCAGATGAGCGCCGAACTTCTGACAGACCGTCCCGCGGGCAGCGACACCACGCTCGTGCTCAAGTTGTCCAATCCCGGCGCGCGCAACGCGCTGCATCCGGACATGTACGCGGCCGGCATCGAGGCGTTGAACACGGCGGAGCGCGACAACAGCGTGCGCGCGATCGTGCTGACCGGCGCGGACAACTTCTTCTGCGCGGGCGGCAATCTGAATCGCCTGCTGGAAAACCGCGCGAAGGATCCGTCGGTGCAAGGCGAAAGCATCGATCTGCTGGCGGAATGGATCAGCGCGTTGCGCTCATCGACGAAACCGGTCATTGCCGCCGTCGAAGGCGCGGCGGCCGGCGCGGGTTTCTCGCTCGCGCTCGCGTGCGATCTGATCGTCGCCGCCGATGACGCCCGATTCGTCATGTCGTATGCACGCGTCGGCCTGACGCCCGATGGCGGCGCATCGTGGTTTCTGTCACGCACGCTGCCGCGCACGCTCGCGAGCGAAGTGCTGCTCGAAGCGAAGCCGATCGGCGCGGCGCGGCTGCATGAAGTCGGCGTCGTGAACCGGCTGACGAAGAAAGGCATCGCGCTCGATGCGGCTATCGCGTGGGCCGACGATCTCGGCAGCGTGTCGCCGAAAGCGATGGCGCGCATCAAGTCGCTCATCAACGCCGCCGAACTGCAGCCGCTCGCCGCGCATCTCGACATGGAGCGCGACAGTTTCGTCGATGCGCTGCATCACGGCGACGCGCTCGAAGGCATCACCGCGTTCCTCGAAAAGCGCCAGCCGAACTATCGCTAAGCTCATGGCTCACTACGAATTGCCGAAGCGCCGGCGCATCTTTCTGATGCGTCATGGCGACGTCACCTATTTCGACGACAGCGGCCGCGCGATCGATCCCGAAAGCGTGCCGCTCAACGAGCGCGGACGCGAGGAAGCGAGCGCCGCGGGCCGCGAGTTCGCCGCGCAGAACGTGCGCTTCGATCGCGTGATCGCGAGCGGATTGCCGCGCACGATCGAAACCGCGCAACGCGTGCTCGACGCGACGGGGCAAAGCATCGACATCGAAGTGTGGCCCGAGTGGCAGGAAATTCGCGGCGGCAAGCTGAAGGATCTGACGGTGTCGGACATCGAGCGCGCGTTTCTCTCGGTGTTCGATGGCGTCGTGCCGGAAGAGACGCAATTCCTCGGCGGCGAAACCATCGGCGAATTGCTCGACCGCGTGCTGCCTGCGGTCGCGCGTCTGCGTGAAGATCGATCGTGGGACACGGCGCTGCTCGTGCTGCACGGTGGCGTCAATCGCGCGCTGCTCTCGCACGCGATCACCGCGGGCGGGCGCGCGTTCTTCGGGCATCTGTCGCAGGCGACGGGCTGCATCAACGCGCTCGATGTCGGCGACAAGCCGGCCGACTGGGTCGTGCACGCGATCAATCATTCGCCGCCCTCGCCGCTGCACGCCGACGTGCGCAATACGACGATGGAACTGCTCTACGCCCAATTCGTTCGCTACAAGGCCGGCGACATGAACTGAAAACCGCAGTCCGGAGGAGACGATGCAGAACAACGAGACGCAAAAGCAGTCCGATTTCTCCGCGTTCGAAGGAACGCGGCCCGTGCAGGACAAACAGCGTTTCGATACCGATGCGCTCGTAGCGTGGCTCGCGGCGAACGTCGATGGCTTCGACGGCCCGTTGACCATCGAACAATTTGCCGGCGGCCAGTCGAATCCGACATTCAAGCTCGTCACGCCCGCGCGCAGTTACGTGATGCGCGCGAAGCCCGGACCCGCGGCGAAACTCTTGCCGTCTGCGCATGCGATCGAGCGCGAGTATCGCGTGATGCACGCGCTCGCCGCCACCGACGTTCCCGTCGCGCGCATGCTCGCGTTATGCGAGGACGAAAGCGTGATCGGCCGCGCGTTCTATGTGATGGAGTTCGTCCAGGGCCGCGTGCTGTGGGATCAGTCGTTGCCCGGCATGACGCCCGTCGAGCGCGCCGCGATCTATGACGAAACGAATCGCGTGATCGCAGCGCTCCATACCGTCGATGTCGAGGCCGCCGGGTTATCGGGCTACGGCAAGCCGGGCAATTATTTCGAGCGGCAGATCGGACGCTGGAGCAAGCAATACGTCGCGTCCGAAACCGAGAAGATCGACGCGATGAATCGCCTGATCGACTGGTTGCCGCGGCATATTCCCGCGTCCCGCGAACCGAAAGTCAGCGTCGTGCACGGCGACTTCCGGCTCGACAATCTCATCTTTCATCCGGCCGAGCCGCGCGTGCTCGCCGTGCTCGACTGGGAACTGTCGACGCTCGGCGATCCGCTCGCCGACTTCGCGTATCACTGCATGGCGTGGCATGTCGACCCATCGCAGTTTCGCGGCATCGCCGGACTCGACTGGGCGGCGCTCGGCATTCCCGGCGAAGCCGCGTACGTGAAGCGCTATTGCGAGCGCACCGGCTTCGCAATCGAAGGCGACTGGAACTTCTATCTCGCCTACAACATGTTCCGCATCGCCGCGATCCTGCAGGGCATCATGAAGCGCGTCGTCGATGGCACCGCCGCAAGCGCGCAAGCCGTCGATGCGGGCAAGCGCGCGCGGCCGATGGCCGAACTCGCGTGGACATACGCACAAAAAGTGGGGACAAGCGCATGAACTTCGACTACACGCCCAAGGTGCAGGCGTTGCGCGAGAAGCTGCTCGCTTTCTTCGACGCGCACATCTATCCCAACGAAGGCGCTTACGCCGATGAAATCGCGGCGAATCGCGCGGCTGGCAACGCGTGGATTCCGACGCGCCTCATCGAAGGCTTGAAGGAGCAAGCGCGCGCCGAGGGACTGTGGAACCTCTTCCTGCCCGCATCGGCGCGTGGCGCGGGGCTGACGAATCTCGAATACGCGCCCTTGTGCGAAATCATGGGTCGCGTGCCGTGGGCGCCCGAAGTCTTCAATTGCAGCGCGCCCGATACGGGCAACATGGAAACCATCGAACGCTACGGCACCGATGCGCAAAAAGCCCAATGGCTCGAGCCGCTGTTGCGCGGCGAAGTCCGCTCGGCGTTTTTGATGACGGAGCCGGAAGTTGCGTCATCGGATGCGACGAACATCCGCTGCAGCATCGCGCGCGACGGCGACAGCTACGTGATCGACGGCCACAAATGGTGGTCGTCGGGCGCGGGCGATCCGCGCTGCAAAGTGTATATCGTGATGGGCAAGACCGACGCCGACGCGCCGAAACACGCGCAGCAATCGATGATTCTCGTGCCCGCCGATGCGAGCGGCATCACGGTGCATCGGCCGTTGAACGTCTTCGGCTACGACGACGCGCCGCACGGCCATATGGACATCACGCTCGACAACGTGCGCGTGCCCGCGACGAACATGCTGTTAGGCGAAGGACGCGGCTTCGAAATCGCGCAGGGGCGGCTCGGGCCCGGGCGCATCCATCATTGCATGCGTCTGATCGGACTCGCCGAACGCGCGCTCGAGTTGATGACGAGACGCACACTCGCGCGCGTCGCGTTCGGCAAGCCAATCGCGCAGCATGGCGTGACGCAGGAGCGTATCGCCGAGGCGCGCATCATGATCGAGCAGGCGCGGCTTCTGACGCTCAAGGCCGCGTACATGATGGACACCGTCGGCAACAAGGGCGCGCGCGGCGAAATCGCGATGATCAAGGTCGTCGCGCCGAACGTCGCGTGCCAGGTCATCGACTGGGCGATCCAGGCACACGGCGCGGGAGGCGTCTGCGACGACTTTCCGCTTGCTTATGCATATGCATCGGCGCGCACGCTGCGTTTAGCCGACGGCCCCGACGAAGTGCATCGAAATGCGATCGCGAAGCTCGAACTCGGGAAATACGCGTCAGGCGGCTGAAGCGCCTGAATCGACAGGATTGCGCAGGCCGAAAAGCGCGGCGGAATCGACGGTCAGCACGAGCTCGCCGTTCTGGTTGTGCGCTTCCCAGCGCGTCTGCACGATGCCGCGATCCGGCTTGCTCTTCGACACGCGCTTGTCGAGCACGCGCACGGTGAGGCGCACGCTATCGCCGACGCGCACGGGCTTGATCCAGCGGATGTTGTCGAGACCGGGCGAGCCCATCGAGGTCGAACCGCGCAACATGTCGCGCACGAGGATGCCCATCATCGCGGAACAGGTGTTCCAGCCGCTCGCGACGAGCCCGCCGAAATGCGACGCCTCGCCCGCCGCCTCCGAGAGATGAAACGGTTGCGGATCGTAACGCTCCGCAAATCCGACGATCTCCTCTCTCGTGAACGTGTGCGCGCCCAGCGTCACGGCGCTGCCGATTTCGAAATCCTCAAAAGCGTAGGTCATGCGTTCTCCTTTACGTGGCGGCAAATTCTGAAAACGGAGAACACGGTCGCGCAGAACGCGCGGAGGACTGGCGTCGGTGAGAAAAACTGAGGTCCATGCGCAGTGTCTCCTTCACGGCCCCTTCCGGAGCCCGAAAATACACCGCGCAAGAACGTTACTGCAGCGGCTCTTTCAGCGCGTCCGGAACAGGCAACGGCATCACGTCGATCCCTTCTTCGAGCAGCGCGTGCGTCTCTTCGGGCGTCGTGACGCCGCGTATGTTGCGCGCCGGCGCCTCGTTGTAATGAATGCGCCGCGCCTCGTCGGCAAACCGGTCGCCCACGTTTTCGGTCTTCTCGATCAGCTCGCGCATGAATTGCAGCGCGCGCGCCTGCAATGCCGCCGCTTCAGGCGCGGGTTGCGCCTGCGCAGGCTGGGACGCCGCCTCACCTCGCGCGGACGACAAATTCAAGCGTGGCGCGGACGGCATACGACTCACATCGGTCGCCGAGCAAACCGGACAAGCAACCAGCTTGCGCGACAATTGCGACTCGAACTCTTCGGTCGAGGCGAACCAGCCTTCGAACCGGTGATCGTGCGAGCACTTTAAATCGAGGACCTTCATGCTGATGGGGCTTCGTTGAAGTTTATCTCAAAAACGCGCTTTATGAACGGTCGTTCGCAAATCTGCAGGAATGTGCAGTGGCCGTCAAACGCTGAACTACTCATTCTAGCCGCTCGGCCCGAAGGGCGCCTTTGACGACGCAAAAACGACAAAAGCGGCCATCGAGGCCGCTTTTGCACGCATCCGTGTGACGAGCGCTCAATCCTCGATCGACTCACCAGGCTTCCACTCACCCGAGCGGATCTTCTCCAGCCAGAACACGCCGATGATCGTCTTCACGTCGCTGATGCTGCCGTCCTTCACCCAGGCCATCAACTGCGCTTCGTCGGCGACGAAAGTCTCGAGGAATTCGCCTTCGTCGAGTTTCGCATCGCCGGCATTGAGGCCGCGCGCAAGATAGATGTCGATGAACTCGGTCGAATACGAAATCACCGGATGGATTCGCGTGAGGAACGTCCATTCACGCGCGGTGTAACCCGTCTCTTCCTGCAACTCGCGTTTCGCGCACGTCAGCTCGTCTTCGTCCGGATCGAGCTTACCCGCCGGAAATTCGAGCAGCACGCGGCCCACCGGATAACGAAACTGGCGTTCGAGCAGCACGCGTCCGTCGTCGAAGACCGGGAGGATCATCACCGCGCCGGGATGCTCGACGAACTCGCGCGTCGCGTGCTTGCCATCGGGCAATTCAACGGTATCGCGTTTCAGCGTGAGGAACTTGCCCTCGTGCAGCGTGACGCTTTCGACCTTCTTTTCGATGAGGCCGTCGTCGTTACCGGGAATCGAGGAATGATCTGCCATCTTGAGCCCTGTGCTGTTGAAGCAAACAAGCCGCTGACAGCACGAAGCGGTCAGCGGCGTTTGACGAGATATTGATACGTGAAGCCCGGAAAGGCGAACACGACGAAGAGACTGAAGGTAATGGCATAGAACTGCCATTCCTGATCGAATCGGTTGCCGGCGCGCGCTTCGAGCATGAAGCCGAGCGCACCGACCACAAAGTAAAGAACGACGAGCTCGCCGATGCGAATCCACGCGCTCTTCTTCGCCGCCTTGCGTCCCGTCGACGCCGGAAGCGGCAACGGGACGATGGCGAAGAGGCGCTGATTCAGGAACGGCACGTTGGCAAGAACGAGCGCCAACAGCACGATGAACCAGCCTGCCGCCGACATTACAGCGGCAGCGTATGCGAGATCGCCGTGAGGCACGCGCTCATCAACGGACCCGGCACCAGACCGAGCACCAGAACGGCCAGGCCGTTGAACGCGAGCAGCGAGCGGTTCAGGCCGCCGGCGACGATCGGCGATGCGTCCGTCGGCGCATCGAAGTACATCAGCTTGACGACGCGCAGGTAGTAGAACGCGCCCACGAGCGAGGTCATCACGGCGAGGACGGCGAGCCATGTGAGACCGGCGTTCATCGTCGCTTCGAGCACGGCGAGCTTCGCGTAGAAGCCGACCGTCGGCGGGATGCCGGCGAGCGAGAACATCATGATCATCATGACGAACGCGAATACCGGGCTGCGCTGATTCAGGCCCTTGAAGTCTTCGAGCATTTCGGCTTCGAAGTCGCGGCGCGCGAGCAGCATGACCACGCCGAAGGTGCCGAGCGTCGTGACGAGATAGATGATGCTGTAGAACATCGCCGAGCTGTATGCGCCCGCCGCACCCGTCAGCTTGCCGTCGACCACGCCGGCGAGCAGACCCAGCAGCACGAAGCCCATGTTCGAGATGGCCGAGTAAGCCAGCATCCGCTTGATGTTCTTCTGCACGATACCCGTGATATTGCCGACGATCAGCGACAGCGCCGCGAGGATCACGAGCATTTCCTGCCAGTCCACCGCGAGCGGCAAGAGGCCCATCACCAGGAAGCGCAGACCCCACGCGAACGCCGCGACCTTCGGTCCGCCGCCGGTGAGCAGCGTCATCGCGGTCGGCGCGCCCTGGTAGACGTCAGGCACCCACATGTGGAACGGCACCGCGCCCATCTTGAACGCCACGCCCGCAACGATGAAAATCGCGCCGAACAGCAGCACGGCGTCGTTGATGCGGCCCGATGCGACGGTCTTCAGCACTTCGTTCAGATCGAGCGAGCCGGTCGCGCCGTAGATCATCGAGATGCCGTACAGCAGGAAGCCGGATGCGAGCGCGCCGAGCACGTAGTACTTCATCGCCGACTCGTTCGACTGCGGCACGTCCTTGCGCAGCGCGATCACCGCGTACAGCGACAGCGACATCAGTTCGAGGCCGAGATACAGCGTCAGGAAGTTGTTGCCCGAAATCATCACGCACTGGCCGAGCAGCGAAAACAGGCCGAGCAGGAAGAAGTCGCCGCGGAACAGGTCGCGGTCTTCCAGATACTTCTTCGAGTAGATGATCGACACCGCGTAGCCGAGACACACCACCGCCTTCATCGCGCTCGCGAACGGATCGACGATATACATGCGCGTGAAGAAGAAATGCGGCGTCGGGTCGAGCGCGGTGACGGCGAACCACACGCCGCAGACGATCGTCGACACGAGCGCGATCAGATACGTCGTGCCGCGGCTCTTCGGGCCGAACATCGTGTCGTTGAGCCAGGCCAGAACGACCGACGCCATCAGGACCGCGTCAGGCCAAAGAATACTCATAGAGGCGTTTTGCATGATCTCTTAGTTCCTCCGCACGACGTTACTGAGCCAGCGGCAGCTTGGACTGCGCGACGTGGGAGAGCAGGTTTGCCACGGATTCGTGCATCACGTCGGTAAAGGGCTTCGGATGCAGGCCCATGTACAGCGTGAACAGCGCAAGGATGGCGAGCATCAGGAATTCACGCCCGTTGATGTCCTTGAGCTTCGCGACGTGGTCGTTCGCGACCGCGCCGAAGTACACGCGCTTATACATCCACAGCGTGTAGGCCGCGCCGAGGATCAGCGTGAACGTCGCGAGGAAAGCGATCCAGAAGTTGTACTTCACCGCTGCCAGAATCACCATGAATTCGCCGACGAAACCCGAGGTACCCGGAAGGCCGCAGTTGGCCATCGCGAAGAGCATCACGAATGCCGCGAACTTGGGCATCGTGTTCACGACGCCGCCGTAATCCGCGATCTGGCGCGAGTGCACGCGGTCGTACAGCACGCCGATCGAAAGGAACATCGCGCCCGATACGAAACCGTGCGAGATCATCTGGATGATCGCGCCTTCGACCGCGAGCTGGCTCGACGCACCGAACATGAAGAAGCCGAGCGTGACGAAGCCCATGTGCGCGATCGACGAATACGCGACGAGCTTCTTCATGTCGGACTGCACCATCGCGACGAGACCGATGTAGATCACCGCGATCAGCGACAGCGTGATAACCACCGGCGCGAGGAAATGGCTCGCGTCCGGCGCGATCGGCAGCGAGAAGCGCAGGAAACCGTACGCGCCGAGCTTCAGCATGATCGCCGCCAGCACGACCGAACCGCCCGTCGGCGCTTCGACGTGCGCGTCCGGCAGCCACGTGTGCACCGGCCACATCGGCACCTTCACGGCGAACGCCAGGAAGAACGCGATGAACAGCAGCACCTGCGGCGTCATGTCGAGCTTCGCGGCTTGCCACGTCGCCAGATCGAACGTGTGCGTCTGCGTGTAGAGGTACAGCAGCGCGACCAGCATCAGCAGCGAGCCGGCCAGCGTGTACAGGAAGAACTTGAACGCCGCATACACGCGGTTCGGGCCGCCCCACACGCCGATGATGATGTACATCGGAATGAGCGTGGCTTCGAAGAACACGTAGAACAGCAGGCCGTCCGCCGTCGAGAACACGCCGATCATGATGCCCGAGAGGATCAGGAACGCGGCCATGTACTGCGACACGCGCTCGGTGATCACTTCCCAGCCGGCGATCACGACGATCACCGTGATGAGCGCGGTCAGCACGACGAACCACATCGAGATGCCGTCGACGCCGAGGTGATACGTGATGTTGAAGCGCTCGATCCAGTTCGACTGTTCGACGAACTGCAGCGCGGCCGTCGACGTATCGAAGCCGGTGATGAGCGGAATCGTGACGATCAGCCCGAGCACCGAGCCGACCAGCGCGACCCAGCGCGCGGGCGCCGGGTTGCGGTCGTTACCAACTGCGAGCACGAGCAGGCCGAAAACGATCGGCAGCCAGATCGCGACACTGAGAATCGGAAAAGAGTGCATAAGATCCCTCGCCTTATTTGCCGCCGAGCGTCACAAACAGGGTCAAGAGCCCCAACATGCCGATAATCATGGCGAACGCGTAGTGATAGATGTAACCGGATTGAAGGAAGCGGATCACACCGGCGAACCAGCCCATGAACCGCGCACTGCCGTTGACGATGCCGTCGATGACGACCACATCGCCCTCTTTCCACAAGCCGCGGCCGATGGCGACAGCGCCCTTCGCGAACACGACCTCGTTGATCTTGTCGCAGTAGTACTTGTTGTCGAGCAGCACGTAGATCGGGCGGAACGTGCGCGCGACAACCGCTGGCAGGTCCGGACGCTTCATATAGAAGAACCACGCGACGATCACGCCGAGCGCCGCGAGCCACACCGGACCCGGGGTGATGATGCCGTGCAGCGCCATCGCAATCCAGCCGTGGAACTCTTCGGCCATTTCCTTCAGGCCTTCGTGGTTCTCGGCGATGTAGATCACCTTGTCGAACACGACGCCGTGCGAGAAGAAGTCGCCGTAGATCATCGGGCCGATCATGATCGCGCCGATGATGATCGACGGAATCGCGAGCAGCACGAGCGGCAGCGTCACGACCCAAGGCGTTTCGTGCGGGACGTGAGCGTGTCCGTGACCGTGATCGTCGTGATGACCGTGCGAATCATGACCGTGGCCGTGCGCTTCCGCCTGGCCCATCGGCGAGTCGGGATGCTTCGGACCGCGGAAGCGCTCTTCGCCGTGGAACACCATGAAGTACATACGGAACGAGTACAGCGACGTGACGAACACGCTCGCGACCACCGCGAAATACGCGAAGCCCGAGCCCGCCAGATGCGAGTACTTCACGGCTTCGATGATCGAATCCTTCGAGTAGAAGCCCGAGAAGAACGGCGTGCCGATCAGCGCGAGCGAACCGATCAGCGATGTGATCCAGGTGATCGGCATGTACTTGCGCAGGCCGCCCATGTTGCGCATGTCCTGATCGTGGTGCATGCCGATGATGACCGAGCCCGCGCCGAGGAACAGCAGCGCCTTGAAGAACGCGTGCGTGCCGAGGTGGAACACGGCGACCGGATAAGCCGAGACGCCGAGCGCGACCGTCATGTAGCCGAGCTGCGAGAGCGTCGAGTACGCGACCACGCGCTTGATGTCGTTTTGCACGACGCCGAGGAAGCCCATGAACAAGGCCGTGATCGCGCCGATGACCGTCACGAACGAAAGCGCCGCATCCGAATGCTCGAAGAGCGGCGACATGCGCGTCACCATGAAGATGCCGGCCGTCACCATCGTTGCCGCGTGGATCAGCGCGGAAATCGGCGTCGGGCCTTCCATCGAGTCGGGCAGCCAGACGTGCAGCGGGAACTGCGCCGACTTGCCCATCGCGCCGATGAAGAGGCAAATGCACGCGACCGTCAGCAGACCCCATTGCGTGCCGGGGAACGTCATCGTCGCGAGCTTGTCGCCCTGCGCGAACACGTCGCCATAGTTCAGCGAACCGGCGAACGCGAGCAGCAGGCCAATGCCCAGCAGGAAGCCGAAGTCGCCCACGCGGTTCACGATGAACGCCTTCATGTTGGCGTAGATCGCGCTCTCACGCGTGAAGTAGAAGCCGATCAGCAGGTACGACACGAGGCCCACCGCTTCCCAGCCGAAGAACAGCTGCAGGAAGTTGTTGCTCATGACGAGCATCAGCATCGAGAACGTGAAGAGCGAGATGTACGAGAAGAAGCGCTCGTAGCCGACTTCCTCGTCCGCCATGTAGCCGATGGTGTAGATGTGCACCATCAGCGAGACGAAGGTCACGATGACCATCATCATCGCCGTGAGCGAGTCGACCAGGAAGCCGACTTCCATCTTCAGCGTGCCGACGCTCATCCATTCGTAGATGGTCGCGTTGAAGCTCGCGCCGTGCATCACGTCGTTGAAGACGATCGCCGAAAGAATGAACGAGATGAAGACGCCGAGGATCGTGACGCGATGCGCGCCCTTGCGCCCTACCCATTTCGCGAACAGCCCCGCGATCAGACAGCCGGCAAGCGGCGCCAGCGGAACCGCGAGCAGGAGGTTTTCATTGAGTGTCGTGGACATAACAGCCTAGCCTGAAATTAACCTTTGAGCTGATCGAGGTCCTCGACGTTGATCGTGTCGAGGCTACGGAACAGGGTCACGAGAATCGCGAGACCGATCGCGGCTTCAGCGGCGGCGACAGTCAGCACGAAGAACACGAAGATCTGGCCGTGCACGTCGCCCAGATAGTGCGAGAACGCGACGAAATTGGTGTTCACCGCGAGCAGCATCAATTCGATGGCCATCAGGATGATGATGACGTTGCGGCGGTTCAGGAAGATGCCGACGATGCTGATCGCAAAGAGGATCGCACCGAGCACGAGGTAATGGGCAAGACTCAACATATTCGATTTCTCCTTCGCGCTCAGCCCTTGTTGTCGACCGTGCCCGCGCCGATGTTGCCGGTCACGGCAGGTTCCGTGGAGGCGTCGGGCGCCTGCGTTTCGGCCTGCATCTTCACGAGGCGCACGCGGTCTTCGCGGCGCACCTTGACCTGCTGGCTGACGGTTTGGGTCTTCTTGTCCTTCTTGTCGCGGATCGTGAGCGAGATCGCCGCGATGATCGCAACCAGCAGCACGAGGCCGGCGATTTCGAACGCGAAGATGTAGTCGGTGTAGATGACCTTGCCGATCAGTTGCGTGTTCGACATCGCCGCTGCGCCCGTCACCGCCGTCGACGTTTCGGGTGTGATCGTGCCGCCGTAGCCGTGCCAAAGGATCAGCGCGGTCTCGATCACGATGATCGCGCCGACGATGCTCGCGAGCGGCACGAAGCGCCTGAAATCCTTGCGCAGGACATCGATGTTGATGTCGAGCATCATGACGACGAACAGGAACAGCACCATCACGGCGCCGACATATACGAGAACCAGCAGAATCGCGAGGAATTCGGCTTGCAGCAGCATCCAGATCGCGGCCGCGTTGAAGAACGCGAGCACGAGGAAGAGCGCGGACGACACCGGGTTGCGCGAAGTGATCACCTTCAGCGCGGAAACGACCAGCAGCAGCGCGAAGATATAGAACAGTACGGTTGTGAATTCCATGATTACCGGTTCATCGTTAGGCCATCATCAGGCATGGTGTGTCGGCGCTTTCGGACAGGAGCCGCCCTCGGCGCGCGCCGCAGTGTGCCAAACAGCAACAACAAAATCGCTACGGTGCGATGCCGGAACATGAGGCTCGGGCATCGGACGCATATCAACGATAAGGCGCGTCGGCCGCCTTCGATGCGGCGATTTCCGTTTCGTAGCGATCGCCCACCGCAAGCAGCATGTCCTTCGTGAAATACAGGTCGCCGCGCTTTTCGCCGTGATATTCGAGGATGTGCGTTTCGACGATCGAATCGACCGGGCAGCTCTCCTCGCAGAAACCGCAGAAGATGCACTTGGTCAGGTCGATGTCGTAACGCGTGGTGCGACGGGTGTTGTCCGCGCGCGTTTCCGATTCGATCGTGATCGCCATCGCCGGGCACACCGCTTCGCACAGCTTGCACGCGATGCAGCGCTCTTCGCCGTTCTCATAGCGGCGCAGCGCGTGCAGACCGCGAAAACGCGGCGAGATCGGCGTCTTTTCTTCCGGGAACTGCACCGTGATCTTGCGCTGGAACGTGTAACGTCCCGTCAGCGCAAGACCCTTGAGCAACTCGGTCAGGAAGAAGGTCTTAAAGAAGTTCTGAATAGAATTCATGATGTTTTCGTCCGCGCTCGCTTACTTCCAGATGTTGAGCGGCGACATGATCCAGAAACCGACCACGACCACCCAGATCACCGACACCGGCAGGAACACCTTCCAGCCCAGACGCATGATCTGGTCGTAGCGGTAACGCGGGAATGTCGCGCGCGCCCAGATGAAGACCGACAGCAGCAGGAAAACCTTGAAAACGAACCAGAATACGCCCGGAATGAACGACAGGAAGCCGAACGGTGCATCCCAGCCGCCGAGGAACAGCGTCGCTGCGATCGCCGAGATCACGATCATGTTGATGTACTCGGCGAGGAAGAACAGCGCGAACGCCATGCCCGAGTAATCGATCATGTGACCGGCGACGATTTCCGATTCGCCTTCCACCACGTCGAACGGGTGACGGTTCGTTTCCGCGATGCCCGAGATGAAGTACACGACGAACATCGGCAAAAGTGGCAGCCAGTTCCACGACAGGAAGTTGATGCCCCAGCCCGCGAACATGCCGCGCTGCTGCGAGTGCACGATGTCGGACATGTTCAGCGTGCCCGCGACCATCAGCACCACGACGAGCGCGAAGCCCATCGAGATTTCGTAGGACACCATCTGCGCCGCGGCGCGCATCGCGCCGAGAAACGCGTACTTCGAGTTCGACGCCCAACCCGCCAGAATCACGCCGTATACGCCGATCGACGAAATCGCCATGATGTACAGCAGACCCGCGTTGATGTCGCCGAGCACCGCTTTCGCCTGGAACGGGATCACCGCCCACACGGCGAACGCCGGCACCACGGTCATGATCGGTGCGATCACATAGATCCACTTGCTCGCAGCCGTCGGCTGGATGACTTCCTTGAGCAGAAGCTTCAGCACGTCGGCGATCGGCTGCAGCAAGCCTGCGGGGCCGACGCGGTTCGGGCCGAGACGCACGTGCATCCAGCCGATGAGCTTGCGTTCCCAGAGAATCAGGTAGGCCACGCACAGCAGGATGACCACCGAAACCACCAGGATGCGGACCACCGCCCACACCGTCGGCCATGCGACGCCCAGAAGCTGCGTGCCGCCTGCGTTGATCGTATCGAACAAGCCCATTTTTACGCCTTCTCCACTACCAGTTCACCGAACAGACCGCCGAGCGCGGCGCCAGCCGTCGTGCCCGCCGACACGCGGACCACCGATTCCGCGAGATTCGCATCGCGGACCGCGGGCAACGTCACCGACAGATTGCCTTGGCGAATACGCACTGCTTCGCCATCCTTCAGACCGAGCTTGTCGAAGAGCGCGGTCGGGAGGCCCGCCACGTTCGCATCGCGTGCGGCTGCCGTCAAATGCAACGAGGGCGCGCGGCGCACGAGCGCATCGGCGTGATAGATCGGTACATCGGCGAGACGCTGCAAGCCGCTGCCGTTCAACACGACGTTCGATGCAGCGCGCTTGGCCTGCACTGTCGTCTTGTTCGACAGACGCGCGGTCAGATCGCCCGTGCCCAACGCCGCGACACGCACTTCGTCAGCGGTGTCGAACTCGAAGCCCGGCAGGCCGAGGATCGTGCCCAGCACGCGCAACACCTTCCAGCCCGGACGCGTCTCGCCCAGCGCGCGCACGACGCCATTGAACGACTGAGCCGTGCCTTCCGCGTTGACGAACGTGCCCGACGTTTCCGTGAACGGCGCGATCGGCAGCAGCACGTCCGCGTAGTCCATGCCGTGCTTGAACGGCGACATCACGACGACCATTTCCGCTGCCTTGAGCGCGGCGATGGCTTGCGCCGGATTGGCCGTATCGAATTCCGGTTCCGCGTTGAAGAGCACGTAGCCCTTGCGCGGCTGCTCGAACACTTCACGCGCGTTGAGACCGCCCTCGCCCGGCAATGCATCGACGAGATGCGCGCCGACCGCGTTCGCCCCTTCCGTGAGGAAGCCGAGCGTCGCGCCGGTATTGTCGGCGATCCACTGGGCGGCCGCCTGAATCTGCGCGAAATCCGGATGCTGAACCGCGAGGTTGCCGAGCAGTACGACGCGCTGTTCGCCCGCCGACAGCGACGCCGCGACGTCCTTCGCCGCGGCCGACACTTCGCGACCCGCGAATGCGTCCGGCAGCGCGACGCCGCGCGCTTCCGAAACCGCCGCAGCGATGCCCGCAAGCTGATCGAGCCACGCCGACGGCGCCGCGACCAGGCGATGCGCGGTCGGGATCAGCGAGTCGTCGTTGCTTGCGTTGAGGAACGTGAGCTTCGCGCCGTTTTTCGCGGCCTGACGCAGACGCGCGGCAAACAGCGGATGATCGCGACGCAGGAACGAGCCGATGACGAACGCAGTGTCGATAGTCGACAGATTCGCGATCTTCGTGCCGAGCCACGGCGCGCCGACGCCGACCGGCGCCGAGAAATCGTTCTGACGCAGACGGAAATCGACGTTCGGCGTGCCGACGCCTTCAGCCAGCGTCTTCAGCAGATGCAGTTCTTCGACCGTGCTGTGCGGCGTGGCCAAAGCGGCGATGGCATTCGCGCCGTGATCCGCCTTGATGCCCTTCAGGCCCTTCGCGACGTACTCGAGCGCGGTCTGCCAGTCGGTTTCGATCCAGTTGCCGCCCTGTTTCAGCATCGGCGTGGTGAGACGCTCGTCGCTGTTCAGGCCTTCGTACGAGAAGCGGTCCTTGTCGGAGATCCAGCATTCGTTGATGGCTTCGTTCTCCATCGGCAGAACGCGCATCACGCGGTTGTTCTTCACCTGCACCACGAGGTTCGCGCCGACGGAATCGTGCGGGCTCACCGACTTGCGGCGCGACAGTTCCCACGTACGGGCGCTGTAGCGGAACGGCTTGCTCGTCAACGCGCCGACCGGGCACAGGTCGATCATGTTGCCCGACAGCTCCGAATCCACGGTCTTGCCGACGAACGACGTGATTTCCGAATGCTCGCCACGGCCCAGCATGCCGAGCTCCATCACGCCGGCGACTTCCTGGCCGAAGCGCACGCAGCGCGTGCAGTGGATGCAGCGCGACATCTCTTCCATCGAGATGAGCGGACCGACGTTCTTGTGGAACACCACGCGCTTTTCTTCGCTATAGCGCGACTGCGACTTGCCGTAACCGACGGCCAGATCCTGCAATTGGCACTCGCCGCCCTGATCGCAGATCGGGCAATCGAGCGGGTGGTTGATCAGCAGGAATTCCATCACCGACTGTTGGGCCTTCACGGCCTTGTCCGACGTCGTGCGGACGATCATGCCGTTCGATACCGGCGTGGCGCAGGCGGGAACGGCCTTTGGCATCTTTTCGACTTCGACGAGGCACATCCGGCAGTTCGCCGCGATCGACAGTTTCTTGTGATAGCAGAAGTGAGGGATGTACGTATCGACCTTGTGCGCAGCCTGGATCACCATGCTGCCTTCAGGCACCTCGACCGCCTTGCCGTCAATTTCTAGTTCAACCATGATGGATAAAGATCCTCAACCCTTCTCGAGCGTTGTCGCGCATCTGACTGCGCGCCTGATTACGCGGTAAGCGCTTCGGACGGCGCGTGATGCGCGTGCCCGCCGACGAGACAATGCTTGTGCTCGACGTGATATTCGAATTCGTCCCAGAAGTGCTTGAGCATGCCGCGCACGGGCATCGCCGCTGCATCGCCGAGCGCGCAGATCGTACGGCCCATGATGTTCTCGGCGACCGAGTTCAGCAGATCCAGATCTTCCTTGCGGCCGAGACCGTGCTCGATGCGATGCACGACGCGATACAGCCAGCCCGTGCCCTCACGGCACGGCGTGCATTGGCCGCACGACTCTTCATAGTAGAAGTACGACAGGCGCAACAGCGAGCGCACCATGCAGCGCGTTTCGTTCATCACGATGACCGCGCCCGAGCCCAGCATCGAGCCGGCCTTCGCGATCGAGTCGTAGTCCATGTCGGTCGCGAGCATCATGTCGCCCGGCACGACCGGCGCGGACGAGCCGCCCGGAATCACGGCCTTGATCGACTTGCCGCGCACGCCGCCCGCCAGTTCCATCAGCGTCGAGAACGGCGTGCCGAGCGGAATCTCGTAGTTGCCCGGACGGTTCACATCGCCCGAGACGGAGAAAATCTTCGTGCCGCCGTTGTTCGGCTTGCCGATCTCGAGGTAATTCTGCGGGCCGATTTCCAGCAGGAACGGCACCGCCGCGAACGTCTCGGTGTTGTTGATCGTGGTCGGCTTGCCGTACACGCCGAAGCTCGCCGGGAACGGCGGCTTGAAGCGCGGCTGGCCCTTCTTGCCTTCGAGCGATTCGAGCAGCGCGGTTTCTTCACCGCAGATGTACGCGCCGTAACCATGGTGCGCGTACAGCTCGAACGAGAAACCCGAGCCCAGGATGTTCGCGCCCAGATAGCCGGCCTGACGCGCTTCTTCGAGCGCCGCTTCGAACACGCGATAGACCTCGAAAATCTCGCCGTGGATATAGTTGTAGCCGACGGTGATGCCCATTGCATACGCGCCGATGGCCATGCCTTCGATCAGCGCGTGCGGATTCCAGCGCAGGATGTCGCGATCCTTGAACGTGCCCGGCTCGCCTTCGTCCGAATTGCAGACGAGATACTTCTGCCCCGGAAACTGACGCGGCATGAAGCTCCACTTCAGGCCGGTCGGAAAGCCCGCGCCGCCGCGGCCGCGCAGACCCGACGCCTTGACGTCGGCGATCACCTGCTCGGGTGGAATCTTTTCTTCGAGAATGCGGCGCAACTGCTTGTAGCCGCCGCGCGCGACGTAATCTTCGAGATGCCAGTTCTCGCCATTGAGGCCAGCGAGGATCAGCGGCTTGATGTGACGATCGTGGAGTGACGTCATTTCGAAAGTTCCTCGATCAACTGGTCGATCTTCTCGCGGCTCATGAAGCTGCACATGCGATGGTTGTTCACGAGCAGCACAGGTGCATCGCCGCACGCGCCGAAGCACTCGCCTTCTTTCAGCGTGAACTTGCCGTCGGGCGTGGTCTCGCCGAAATCGATTCCAAGCTTCTGCTTGAGATATTCGGCAGCGCTGTCCGAACCGCCATCCGGGCCGAGCTGGCAGGGCAGATTCGTGCAGAGCGTGATCTTGTGCTTGCCGACCGGCTTCAGCTCGTACATCGTGTAGAACGTGGCGACTTCCTGCACCGCGACCGGCGGCATGCTCAGGTAATCGGCCACGAACTGCATGATTTCGGGCGAGAGCCAACCATGCTCTTCCTGAGCGACAGCGAGCGCCGCCATCACCGCCGATTGCTTTTGCTCGGCGGGATACTTCGCGACCGCGCGATCGATTTCTTTCAGGCCTTCAGCTGAGATCATTTTCAGACACGACTCTTTCAATTCCTACCGAACGAAAACCTGCCGCGCCCTTCGTATTGCGGCAGACCTGGCGTTCCTGCGGGTTCCTGTTATTGCTTTCGCGTTTCTTGCGCAGCGGCTCGGCGAGCCGACCGCGCAGGCGCCGATGAATCAGCGATCGATCTCGCCGAACACGATGTCTTGCGTACCGATGATCGTCACTGCGTCGGCGATCATGTGGCCTCGCGCCATTTCATCGAGCGCTGCGAGGTGTGCATAGCCCGGCGCGCGAATCTTCAGGCGATACGGCTTGTTCGCGCCATCCGAGATCAGGTAGATGCCGAACTCGCCCTTCGGATGCTCGACCGCAGCGTACGTTTCGCCTTCCGGCACATGGAAGCCTTCGGTAAAGAGCTTGAAATGATGAATCAGCTCTTCCATGTTGCTCTTCATGCCGACGCGCGACGGCGGTGCAACCTTGTGATTATCGACCATCACAGGGCCAGGATTCTTGCGCAGCCACGCAATGCACTGTTTGGCGATGCGCGTCGACTGGCGCATTTCTTCCACGCGCACCAGATAGCGGTCGTAGCAGTCGCCGTTCACGCCGACGGGGATGTCGAAGTCGAGCTGATCGTACACTTCGTACGGCTGCTTCTTGCGCAAGTCCCACTCGATGCCCGAGCCGCGCAGCATCGCGCCGCTCAAGCCCATCTGCAACGCGCGCTCCGGGCTCACCACGCCGATGCCCACGAGACGCTGCTTCCAGATGCGGTTGTCGGTGAGCAGCGTTTCGTACTCGTCGACACAGCCCGGGAAACGATTGAAGAAGTCCTCGATGAAGTCGAGCAACGAGCCCTGACGGTTCTCGTTCATCTTGT
The DNA here is from genome assembly GCF_023631205.1 of Caballeronia sp. NCF2. NCBI lineage: Bacteria > Pseudomonadati > Pseudomonadota > Betaproteobacteria > Burkholderiales > Burkholderiaceae > Caballeronia > Caballeronia sp. NCF2. Next base: position 28,565 of record NZ_JALQDN010000019.1, read on the forward strand.
CGAGCGCCTTCGCGTTGCGGATCTTCGACGCCTTGTATTGCGGCATCGCGTCCGGCAGATCGCGATAGACGCCGCCCGGACGATAGTACGCCGCGTGCATGCGCGCACCCGACACCGCCTCGTAGACGTCCATCAGATCTTCGCGCTCGCGGAACGCGTAAAGGAAGACCGCCATCGCGCCGACGTCGAGCGCGTGCGAGCCGATCCACATCAGATGGTTCAGCACGCGCGTGATTTCGTCGAACAGCACACGGATGTATTTCGCGCGGATCGGCACGTCGATGCCGAGCAGCTTCTCGATAGCGAGCACGTAGCCGTGCTCGTTGACCATCATCGACACATAGTCGAGACGGTCCATGTACGGCACGGACTGCAGGAAGGTCTTGGTCTCGGCGAGCTTCTCGGTCGCGCGATGCAGCAGACCGATGTGCGGGTCGGCGCGCTGGATCACTTCGCCGTCGAGTTCCAGCACGAGGCGCAGCACGCCGTGCGCTGCCGGGTGCTGCGGGCCAAAGTTCAGCGTGTAATTCTTGATCTCTGCCATGGCGTTCTCTTAATGTTTCAGACCGCCATAGCGATCTTCGCGAATCACGCGCGGCGTGATTTCGCGCGGTTCGATCGTCACGGGCTGGTACACCACGCGCTTCTCTTCCGGGTCGTAGCGCATTTCGACGTAGCCGGAAATCGGGAAGTCCTTGCGGAACGGATGACCGATGAAACCATAGTCCGTGAGAATGCGGCGCAGATCGGGATGGCCTTCGAATACGATGCCATAGAGGTCGAACGCTTCGCGCTCGTACCAGTTCGCCGACGTCCAGATATCGACCACCGAAGCCACGATGGGCACTTCGTCGTCCGGAGCGAATACGCGCACGCGCACGCGCCAGTTGTGCGTGATCGAGAGAAGATGACTGACTGCCGCGAAACGGGGACCGTCGTAGACGCCGTCGCCATACGTCGAATAATCGACGCCGGAGAGGTCCATAAGCTGCTCGAAGCGCAGCGACGGGTCATCGCGCAACTGCTTGCAGACGTCCAGATAGTCGGCCGCCTTGACGACGACCGTCACCTGACCCAGCGACTCGGTAATGCTCTGGAGACGGCCGCCAAACGCCGTCTCGAGGTTCGCTTTGAGGGTCTCGAGTTTGCTTGCCATAGTTTGGGGAGACTCAGGCCCTTACTGACGGGCGATGGTGTTGGTGCGGCGAATCTTCGCCTGCAACTGGATCACGCCGTAGACCAGCGCCTCGGCGGTCGGAGGACAACCGGGAACGTAGACGTCGACCGGGACGATCCGGTCGCAGCCGCGCACGACGGAATACGAATAGTGATAGTAGCCGCCGCCGTTCGCGCACGAGCCCATGGAGATGACCCAGCGCGGCTCGGCCATCTGGTCGTACACCTTACGAAGCGCGGGCGCCATTTTGTTGCAGAGCGTGCCGGCGACGATCATCACGTCCGACTGGCGCGGGCTCGGGCGGAACACCACGCCGAAACGGTCCAGGTCGTAACGGGCGGCGCCCGCGTGCATCATTTCGACCGCGCAGCATGCGAGACCGAACGTCATCGGCCACAGGGAGCCGGTGCGCGTCCAGTTGATGAGCTTGTCAGCCGTGGTGGTGACAAAGCCTTCCTTCAAGACCCCTTCGATACTCATTTGTTTTCCACTCCAGATGAGCAGCCAGCCAAAGCCGCCCATGAATCCGGTGATCTAACTGTCATTCCCAGTCGAGTCCGCCCTTTCTCCAGATGTAGGCGAAACCGAGCAAAAATTCGAGCAGAAAAATCATCATCGCGATGAAACCAGGCCAGCCGATATCGCGCAGGGAAACACCCCACGGGAACAGGAACGCCGTCTCAAGGTCGAAAATGATGAAAAGAATCGCGACGAGATAGTAACGCACATCGAACTTCATACGCGCGTCTTCGAACGCTTCGAAGCCGCACTCGTACGGCGCGTTTTTCTCGGTGTCGGGCTTGTTGGGACCGAGGATCTTGCCAATGCTGACCAACGCTATACCTAAACCAAGGCCCACCAGAAGAAACAAGAAGACGGGGTAATAGGGTGCGAGGTTCAAGGCTATCCTCAGATCGGTAGATGTGGCCTGTAATTGATTGGGGCGCTTCAGCCGGGACGGACCACCCGGCAGGAGATATCACTTGGGACCGCTCACGATATCAGCACAACGTGACAACCGCTTTGATGTTGTCGATGCCGCCGCAAAAACCTAAGCGTACTCCAGAAGTGACAATGCCAGCCGAAGCGATGCAAGCGGCTGGCATTGGATAACTTTGGTGCCGACGGCGAGACTCGAACTCGCACAGCTTTCGCCACTACCCCCTCAAGATAGCGTGTCTACCAATTTCACCACGTCGGCACTGTACTGCAATCCGGGAAAACTACTTCTTAATTGCCGCGAATCGCTTCAAGACTTGAATTATAACTGGGCCCTTGGAATTGTTCAACGCACAAAATGCAAAATCCGCGAAAAATCTGTTCCGTCGTTATTTGGGCACGTCAGCGCCCGGCGCCGACGATGCAACCGGTGCCGACACAGGCGCAGACGCTCCTGATGCGGCCACGGCCGGAGCCGATGCCGGCACAGGAGCCGCACCGCCCAACACACCCGCGGACGTCTGCGGCTTATAGCTTCCGAGATAGGTCAGCGCCAGCGTCGTCACGAAGAAGATCGCGGCGAGAATGGCCGTGGTACGCGACAGAAAGTTGGCCGAACCCGTCGCACCGAACAGACTGCCCGATGCGCCGCTGCCGAACGCCGCGCCCATGTCCGCGCCCTTGCCGTGCTGGAGCAGCACGAGGCCGATTACACCCAACGCCGACAGCAACTGAACGACGATAATCAATGTCTTCAAATACAGCATTTCAACTCACCCGATTCCTGATGTTTCCGTGACACCTTCGTGTCGCACTATGCTCTTTCGCCTGCCCTGCCCGCTCGCCGTTCGACGCTCAATGCGTCACGGTTTGCGCCGCCCGGCAGATCGCCAGAAAATCTTTCGACTTCAGCGACGCGCCGCCAATCAGCCCGCCGTCGATGTCTTTCTGCCCGAACAGCTCTTCCGCGTTTTCCGGCTTCACGCTGCCGCCATACAAGAGCGGCACGTTCGCAACCGTTGCGCCCTTCTCCAGCAGCTTGTGACGCAGAAACGCATGAACATCCTGCGCCTGCCCCGGCCGCGCGGTCTTGCCCGTACCGATCGCCCAGACCGGTTCGTACGCGACCACGATGCCCGCCGCCTGCTCTTCCGTGAGCGCCTGCAACACGGCTTCGAGCTGCGTGCCGATGATCCGCTCCGTCGTGCCCGCCTCACGTTCTTCCAGCGTCTCGCCGACACAGACGATCGGCGTAAGGCCCGCTTCGATCGCGCGCTGCGCTTTTGACGCGACGAGTTCCGGACTTTCGCGATGATACGCGCGTCGCTCCGAATGCCCGACGATCGCGTACGTGACACCGAAGTCCGCCGCCATCTCGGCCGCGACTTCGCCGGTGAACGCACCGCCCGTATGCGCCGACACGTCCTGAATGCCCCAGCGCACCACCGAGCCGCTGAGCAGCGCTTGCGATTGCGCGAGATACGGACACGGCACGCACACGCCGACGCTCACGCCCTTCTGCAAAGCCGATGCGCCCGCGGCGACCTCGATCAGCAAGGTCGCATTTTCTCCGATGCGGCCGTGCATCTTCCAGTTGCCCACCACCAGTTTCGCTCGTTCTCTGGACATATGTCTCGTCAGTCGGTGGCGGCTTGTTGCATGCACGTGGTCAGCCGCCCTGTTATAAGAATGAACCGCTACGAACCGCAAACTGCCTGCAAAACAGGCGATTTTACTGTGTTACGACGAAACCGGTCAAACCATCAAAAGCGAGCCGCAACATGAAACGCTCGCTGCCGGCGAATTTCACGCGTCGTCGCGCCAGTCGAGCACGATCTTGCCGACGTGCGTACTGCTTTCCATCAGTGCGTGCGCGGCGGCTGCATCGCGCGCCGGGAACACCTGATGGATCACCGGCTTGATGCGCCCCGCCTCGATTTCCGGCCAGACGCGCTCCTTCAGCTTCGCCGCGAGCTTCGCCTTGAATGCGACGGGACGCGGACGCAGCGTCGAACCCGTGATGACGAGACGCCGGCGCAGCACGTCGTTCAGATTGATCTCCGCCTTCGCGCCGCCGAGCAGCGCAATCACGCAGATGCGCCCGCCGTCGGCAAGCGCCTTGAGCTCGCGCTGGAGATAGTCGCCAGCGACCATATCCAGAATGACGTCGACGCCGCGATCGTTCGTCAGCGACTTCACTACTTCGACGAAATCTTCCGTCTTGTAGTTGATCGCCCGCTCCGCGCCGAGCGCTTCGCACGCGCGGCACTTTCCATCGGTGCCGGCCGTGGCGAACACGCGAAAGCCGAGCGCTTTGGCGATCTGAATCGCCGTCACGCCGATGCCGCTCGACCCGCCCTGCACGAGCAGCGTTTCTTCCTCGCCGTTCTCGCCCGCGCCCAACTGACCGCGTTCGAACACGTTGCTCCACACCGTGAAGAACGTCTCCGGCAAGGATGCCGCCTCGATGTCCGACAGACCCTTCGGCACCGGCAGACACTGTTCGAGCGGGGCCACCGCGTATTCGGCGTATCCGCCGCCCGCGAGCAGCGCGCACACGCGATCGCCTTTTTTCAGACCGAACGGGTTGTGCTTCGGATCGAAATCGCCATCGACGATTTCACCGGCAACCTCCAGCCCCGGGAGATCCGACGCGCCCGGCGGCGGCGCATAAGCGCCCTTGCGCTGGAACACGTCCGGCCGGTTGACGCCGGAAGCGGCCACCTTGATCAACACCTCGCACTTGCCCGGCGCAGGCGTCGGACGCTCGCCGAGTTTGAGAACTTCGGGTGCGCCGAACTCAGTGATTTCGATGGCCTTCATATGCTCTCCCTGTGCCGCCCAGAGTTAGTGTGCATCCGAACCGGATGGCACTGCGCGCGCCTCGAAGCAATCCGCGCTCCACACACTGCCATCGAGTCCGATGACGCGTCGGACAATGCATAGCGTCCCAAGCGTCATACATGAAAACGGCCGGCTCGCTGAAGCGGCCGGCCGTCTACACATTACCGCATTACTGCTGCGGGTGCGTCGGTTCTGCCTGCTGCGCGCCTTCGTTCAGAAGCGCCTTCGCCGACAGACGCACACGACCCTTTTCGTCCGTCTGGATGACCTTGACCTTCACGATCTGGCCTTCCTTCAAATAGTCGTTGATGTCCTTCACGCGCTCGTTGACGATCTCGGAGATGTGCAGCAGACCGTCCTTGCCCGGCAGAATGTTCACGATCGCGCCGAAATCGAGCAGCTTGAGCACCGGGCCTTCGTAGACCTGGCCGACTTCCACTTCCGCCGTGATGTTCTCGATGCGCTTCTTCGCGTCGGCCATGCCTTCCGCGCTCGTGCTCGCGATCGTCACGACGCCGTCGTCCGAAATGTCGATGGTCGTGCCGGTTTCTTCCGTCAGCGCGCGGATCACGGAACCGCCCTTGCCGATCACGTCGCGGATCTTCTCCGGATTGATCTTGATGGTGATCATGCGCGGCGCGTAGTCCGACAGTTCCGTGTTCGTCGTCGGAACGGCGGCGGTCATCTTGCCGAGGATGTGCATGCGGCCTTCCTTGGCCTGCGCCAGCGCGACCTGCATGATTTCCTTCGTGATGCCCTGGATCTTGATGTCCATCTGCAGCGCCGTGACGCCCTGCGACGTGCCGGCCACCTTGAAGTCCATGTCGCCGAGGTGATCTTCGTCGCCGAGGATGTCGGTCAGAACCGCGAACTTGTTGCCTTCGAGGATCAGGCCCATCGCGATGCCCGCGACGTGCGCCTTCATCGGCACGCCGGCGTCCATCAGCGCGAGGCAGCCGCCGCAGACCGAAGCCATCGACGACGAACCGTTCGATTCAGTGATTTCCGACACGACGCGAATCGAATAGCCGAACTCGTCGGCGCTCGGCAGGCACGCGACCAGCGCGCGCTTCGCCAGACGGCCGTGGCCGATTTCGCGGCGCTTCGGCGAACCGACGCGGCCGGTTTCGCCCGTCGCGAACGGCGGCATGTTGTAGTGAAGCATGAAGCGCTCGCGGTATTCGCCTTCGAGTGCGTCGATGCTTTGCTCATCGCCCTTCGTGCCGAGCGTCGCGACGACGAGCGCCTGCGTTTCGCCGCGCGTGAAGAGCGCCGAGCCGTGCGTGCGCGGCAATACGCCCGTACGAATTTCGATCGGACGGACGGTGCGCGTGTCGCGGCCGTCGATGCGCGGCTCGCCGTTCAGGATCTGCGTGCGGACGATCTTCGCTTCGATATCGAACAGGACGTTGCCGACCGTCGCCGCATCGGCCGCGACCGTGCCGCCCGTCGCGGCTTCTTCCGCCAGCTTCGCCGACGTCGCCGCGTAGACTTCCTTCAGCTTGGCCGAGCGCGCCTGCTTGTTGCGCAACTGATAAGCCGCTTCGAGTTCCGGCTTGGCGATTTCCGTGACGCGCGCGATGAGCGCTTCGTTCTTCGGCGCGGGCTGCCAGTCCCACTCGGGCTTGCCGCCTTCGCGCACGAGTTCATGGATCGCGTCGATGGCGGTCTGCATCTGCTCGTGGCCGAAAACGACCGCGCCGAGCATCACTTCTTCGGAGAGCTGCTGCGCTTCCGATTCGACCATCAGCACCGCGCGCTCCGTGCCCGCGACGACCAGATCGAGCGCCGATTCCTTCATCTGCGGGCGCGTCGGGTTCAGCACGTACTCGTTGTTGATGTACGCGACACGTGCCGCGCCGACCGGACCGTTGAACGGCAGTCCCGACACGGCGAGCGCGGCGGACGCGCCGATCAGCGCCGGAATGTCGGCCGGAACATCCGGGTTCAGCGACAGGACGTGGATCACGACCTGAACTTCGTTATAGAAGCCTTCCGGGAACAGCGGACGCAGCGGGCGGTCGATCAGACGCGAAATCAGCGTTTCGCCTTCCGACGGACGGCCTTCGCGGCGGAAGAAGCCGCCCGGGATCTTGCCGGCGGCATAGGTCTTTTCGAGGTAGTCGACGGTCAGCGGGAAGAAGTCCTGGCCCGGCTTGGCGGTCTTCGCGCCGACGACGGTTGCGAGCACGACGGTATCTTCGACATCGACGATCACCGCGCCGCTCGCCTGACGGGCGATTTCACCCGTTTCGAGGCGGACGTTGTGCTGTCCCCACTTGAACTCTTTGACGATCTTATTGAACATTTCGACTCCTTCTACGTTTGCGCCGCGCCGGTCGACTGGCGCGTGCGGGAAGGTCCGGAGCCACGCTTGAGAGGTGTGTTATGCCATTCCAGCGCGATGCGTTTCGATGAACGTCGTCGCGCTGGAATGACACAAAGCTCCGCTGCGAGGCTGGACCGAGTGTCGGACCGGATGGACTCATCCGGGATAAAGCTTATGAACTGCCGAAACTTCCGACTGCGTGGCAACTCCGGGCGCCGATTGCCGAAAACACGATCGGGCACCACTTCGCGACCGAAACGCACAAAAACAAAGTGCCTGTATCAGCGGACTGACACAGGCACTTCATTAGGACGTTGGCCGCAAAGCCACGCTTGGCGCCAATTACTTGCGCAGACCCAGCTTTTCGATCAGCGAGCGATAACGATCCGCGTCCTTGCCCTTCAGGTAGTCGAGCAGCTTACGACGACGGCTCACCATGCGCAGCAGACCGCGGCGGCTGTGGTGATCCTTCGAGTGCGACTTGAAGTGGACGGTGAGTTCGTTGATGCGGCTCGTCAGCAGTGCGACTTGCACTTCGGGAGAACCGGTGTCGTTTGCGCCGCGTGCGTATTCAGCGACGATGTCGGATTTCTTGATTTCTGCTACGGACATTTGCTTTTCCTTTGATACAGACAGGCGGTCACGGAAGAAAGGCCGTGCCGTGGATTTACAAAAAGTGAATCGTTTTTGGCAATGCGCCAAAAACGAAGCGCAGAGTATAGCACAGTGCAATGTCTCGCCGAAGCACTTCTGCGCGGGGCGAATCGGCGCCTTAGCGCGGCGGGCGCGACATGCGGCACGTCGTCGGTTGCGCGGTCTTGTCGGCGGGGACGCTCAGAAGCGTGCGGAAGCCGTAGCCCGAGCCTTCGTTATCGAGCGCGACGCCTTTCGTTCCCGCCTTGTCCATTTCCATGACGTAAAGGGGCTGGATCACCTGATGATCTTCGGCACGCACGGTCATCGGGTGGAAGCCTTCGCCGCCGAACTTCATGCCTTCGAGCGTGCGCGCCACCGCGAGCGGGTCCGCGCTTTTTGCGCGCGTCATCGCGGCGGCGAGCATTTCTACCATCAGCGGCATACGCGCGACAAGGTAATCGTCCGCGGCGGCAGGATAGCGGGCTCTGAACGCGCGATAGTACGCGTCCGACGCAGCGCCGCCCGCGTTCGGATGCCAGTCCGCCACGGCGATCACGCGCTTCACGCCGGCATCGCCGAGCGCGGCCGGAGCGCCCAGACTGTTGCCGTAGAACGTGTAGAACTTCGTGTCGAGCCCCTGCTCGCGCGCGGCTTTGACGAGAAGCGTCAGATCGTTGCCCCAGTTTCCGGTGATTACCGCGTCCGCTCCACTCGCGCGGATTTTCGCGATGTAAGGCGCGAAATCCTTCACGCGCCCGATCGGATGAAATTCGTCGCCCGCGATCGCGATGTCAGGGCGCCGCTCCTTGAGCGCGCGCTGTGCCTCGCGGCTCACGTCGTGGCCGAAGCTGTAATCCTGATTGAGCAGATAAACCTTCTTCACCGCGCGATCGTCTTTCAGCGCATCGGCGAGGGCATCCATCCGCATGCCGGCGTGCGCGTCGAAGCGGAAATGCCAGAAACTGCACGCGTCGTTGGTGAGCGCGGGATCGTCGGCGGAATAATTGAGGAACAGCACGCGGCGATCCGGCTCGCGAGCGTTTTGGCGGTCGACAGCCGCTACGAGCGCCGCCGCCACCGCCGAACTATTGCCCTGCATGACGAAGCCGATCTTCTCGTCGATCGCCGCACGCAGCTGCACGAGACTCGCCTCGCTGCTGCCCTTGCCATCGAGCACGACGAGTTGCAGCGGATGCGCGCCGTCCGCGAGCTTCACGCCGCCTTGCGCGTTCACGCGCTCGACGCCGAAACGCAGATTGCGCTCGACCATTGCGCCGGCGTTCGCGAACGGGCCGGACATGCCTTCGATCAGCGCGAGCTTGATGGGTGGCAATTCGGCCGCCCGCGCCGTCATGGACAAGGCAAGACACGCCGATGCCGCGATGCGCAGCCATTGCATCGCGCGCGCGCTGGTTCCGTTCTTCATGAGTTTCCGCCGATCCGCCGAAAGCGCGGATCATAGGCTGCAGCGCGCGCCCCGCGCAAGTCGCGATTGCCGACACATCGGCTTGAATGCCGCGACGTATCGGAGAATGCTTTGCCGCGCGCGCATGTCAAAATCACGGGAAACATCGAACAAACGCTGCTCGCCGCCGCGAGGAGCAAGCACGTGGAGGCTTCAATGCTGCATATACTCAACCGCATGCGCGCATCGCTGACATGCGCCGGGGTCGCGCTCCTTCTGTCCGCCTGCGCGCAGCCGTGGCAGAACTATCAGGCTGGCGCGGATGCCTCGACGATCACCGCCCGCCTCGGCCCGCCGCGCGAAATCTACGATCTGCCCAATGGCGGCAAGCGGCTGATGTGGCCGACGCAACCGCTCGGCGAATTCACCACCGCCGCCGATATCGACGCTTCCGGCAAGATCGTCAATGTTCGGCAAGTGCTCGACGAAAACGAGTTCTACAAGGCGCAGATCGGCACCTGGACGAGGCAGGACGTGCTCGTGAACTTCGGGCGGCCCGTGGAGACGTCGTACTTTCCGCTGATGAAGCGCGAAGTCTGGACCTATCGCTACATGGAGGCGAACATCTGGTATCTGATGTACAACTTCTATTTCGACGAGCAGGGCATCTTGCGCATGACGCAGAAAACGCCCGATCCGTTGCACGATCCGGATCGGCGCAATCTGTTCTGAGCGCATCGACGCCATGTAAAAAGCCCTCGCGAAGAGGGCTTTTTTGCGTTTCGACCGATCGAATCAAAGCTGCGGATTGAGCTTTTCGACCTTCGAATGCAGCTTGTTCAACGCGGCGATGTACGCCTTCGCCGACGCCGCGACGATGTCCGGATCCGTGCCCACGCCGTTCACGATGCGACCGCTCTTCGACAGACGCACGGTGACTTCGCCCTGCGCCTGCGTGCCGGTCGTGATCGCGTTGACCGAATACAGCACGAGCTCCGCGCCGCTCTCGACCTTCGATTCGATCGCGTGCAGCGTCGCATCGACCGGACCGTTGCCGCGCGCTTCGCCCGTGACTTCGGTGCCTTCCACCGCGAACACGACCTTCGCTTGCGGCTGCTCGCCGGTTTCCGAATGCTGCTTCATCGACACGAAGCGGAAGTGCTCTTTCGCCTGCGCCTCGGCGGATTCCTCGGAGACGATCTGCATGATGTCTTCGTCGAAGATTTCGGCCTTGCGGTCAGCGAGATCCTTAAAGCGCGCGAATGCCGCGTTCACATCGGCTTCGGATTCGAGCGTCACGCCCAGTTCTTCCAGACGCTGCTTGAACGCATTTCGGCCCGACAGCTTGCCGAGCACGATCTTGTTCGCGCTCCAGCCCACGTCTTCCGCGCGCATGATTTCGTAGGTGTCGCGCGCCTTCAGCACGCCGTCCTGATGGATGCCCGAAGCGTGCGCGAACGCATTCGCCCCGACGACCGCCTTGTTCGGCTGCACGACGAAACCGGTGATCTGCGAGACGAGCTTCGAGGTCGGCACGATCTGCGTCGTGTCGATGCCCAGATCGAGGCCGAAGTAATCCTTGCGCGTCTTCACCGACATCACGATTTCTTCGAGCGACGTATTGCCCGCGCGCTCGCCCAGACCGTTGATCGTGCATTCGACCTGACGCGCGCCGCCGATCTGCACGCCCGCGAGCGAATTCGCGACCGCCATGCCGAGGTCGTCGTGGCAATGCACCGACCAGATCGCCTTGTCGGAGTTCGGCACGCGCTCGCGCAGCGTCTTGACGAGATTGCCGTAGAGTTCCGGCACGCCGTAGCCGACCGTATCCGCGATATTGATGGTGCGCGCGCCTTCGTCGATCACGGCTTCGAGCACGCGGCAGAGATAATCGATATCCGAGCGGCTGCCGTCTTCCGGCGAGAATTCGACATCATCCGTGAACTTACGCGCGAAACGCACCGCGAGACGCGCCTGGTCGTAGACCTGCTCCGGCGTCATGCGCAGCTTCTTCTCCATGTGCAGCGCCGAGGTCGCGATGAACGTGTGGATACGGAACTGGCCGGCGGGCTTGAGCGCATCGGCGGCGCGCTGGATGTCCTTGTCGTTCGCGCGGGCGAGCGAGCAGACCGTGCTGTCCTTCACGAGCCCCGCGATGGTGTGGATCGCGTCGAAGTCGCCATTCGAGCTGGCCGCGAAGCCCGCCTCGATCACGTCGACCTTCATGCGTTCCAGTTGCTTCGCGATGCGGATCTTCTCTTCCTTCGTCATCGACGCGCCGGGGGACTGCTCGCCATCGCGCAAGGTCGTGTCGAAGATGATCAACTTGTCTGCTGCCATGTTGGGCTCCTGTGGGGAGATTTATCGATTGTTGGAGATATCGAGACGAAACTCAAAAGGGAATTCGGGTGTTCGCGCCACCGCTGGCGTCGAAAACCTGAATGGACGAGCAGACGGGAGGCGTGAAGGATCAGCGCGGTAGGCGCGCTAGCAGCGATAGTGCGCGTAGCGACGCACTAGCCGGAAACAACGAGAAGGGGAACGTGAAAAAGTTCATTCAAAAACTATAACGACTTTTGATGACCTGTGCAATGAGGCTTTCCGATTGCGCCGATTGACTTTACCTCGCGCCCGAACGCAAAACAAAAAAGCCTGCGTCCGCAAAGGAGGCAGGCTTTTTTCGATGCCGACAGACGATCAGTAACCGCCGATCGACGCGCTCACGCGCTGGCGCAGTTCCGCGCCGTCGCCGACTTGCGCGTTCTCGATGCGACGCGCGCCCTGAAAACGCTTTTCCCAATAGCCGTCTTCCATGTCGTCGACACGGATCGTGCTGCCGGTCGACGGCGAATGCACGAACTTGTTGTCGCCGATATAGATGCCGACGTGCGAGAACGAGCGGCGCATCGTATTAAAGAACACGAGGTCGCCCGGCTTCAGATCGGAGACGGTCACTTTCTCGCCGACCCGGCTCATTTCCTCGGCGCGGCGCGGCAAGGTCATGCCGAGCGTGTCCTGGAAAACGTAGCGGACAAAGCCGCTGCAATCGAGACCGGAATCCGGCGTGTTGCCGCCCCAGCGATAACGCACGCCGATCATGTTGAGCGCGCCGACGACGACGTCGCCCGCCTTGCTCGCCACGCCCGACAGAAACGACTTCGCGCCGCCCGGATTGCTGGCGGCGTCTGCGCTTGCTGCATCGCTGGATTTGCTGGAGAAAATGCCGTTGTTGGCATTTTGGCTGCTACTGCTGACTTCATCGGCGAACGCGCCGGAAGTTGTTGTCATCAGAAGGCCGATTAACATGCTCGCGGCGGCGCGCGCACATGTCTGAGTCATCGTTAGTGGCTGCATCGGTCGGTAGGTTTTACAATTAAAAGCTGCTAAATCAGGGAGATACGTGAAAGTTTGGAGGGATACTAGCCATAAAGTATTTAACTGTCAAAAGAAATAGAAAAATACAATTGAGACGCGCACCCAATTGGCGAAAAAGAAAGATTTTTAGGAAACTAGCGATGCTTTCAGAAGCTTTCTTGTGTATTCGTCAGAAGGGTTCGCAAAAATCTTCTCTACTTCCCCCGACTCCACGACAAAACCATTCCGCATGACCGCGACGCGATGAGCCATCGCGCCGATCACCTGAAGGTCATGGCTAATGAAAACGTAACCAAGATTGTGCTTCTTCTGAATATCGGCCAGAAGCGCAAGCACTTGAGTTTGAATGGAAACATCGAGCGCGCTGGTCGGCTCGTCCAGGATCAGGATGCTCGGTTCGAGCACGAGCGCGCGCGCGATCGCAATGCGCTGGCGCTGTCCGCCGGAGAATTCGTGCGGATAGCGATCGAGCGCCGCGCGCTCCATGCCGACTTCGCGCAGCACGGCGATCACTTTCGCCCGTCGAGCGGCGGCATCGAGTTCCGGTCGATGCAGCGCGAGCCCTTCTCCGACGATGCGCTCCACCGTCTGCCGCGGCGAGAGCGAGCTGAACGGGTCCTGAAACACCACTTGCAAGTTCGAGCGCAGCACGGTTTTTTCGCGTCCGCGAAAATCGCCGATTGCGCGCCCCTGGAACTCCACCGCGCCGTTCGAGATGCGCTGCAGGCCGAGTAGCGCCATCGCGAGCGTCGATTTCCCCGACCCCGATTCGCCGACGATGCCGAGCGTCTCGCCCTGGCGCACCGTCAGCGTGACGTCGTCGACGGCCCTGAAGCGGCCGCGCCGGAACCAGCCAGCGAAACCCGGCAGACGCGTCGGGTAATCGACGGACACATCCTTCGCATCGAGCAGCACCGGGGCGATGGGCAGCACCGGCAGCACGCTGCGCTTCGGCTTGCTCTCGATGAGCCGCTTCGTGTACGGATGCTGCGGCGACGCGAAAATGGCCTCCACCGTGCCGCTTTCGACGAGCACGCCCTTCTCCATCACCGCGACGCGCTCGGCGAAGCGCCGCACGAGATTCAGGTCGTGCGTGATGAGCAGCACCGCCATGCCGCGCTTTTCGGCTTCATCGCGCTGAAGTTCGAGCAGCAATTCGACGATCTGCGCGCGGATCGTCACATCGAGCGCGGTGGTCGGCTCGTCGGCGAGCAGAAGCCGCGGCCGGCAGGCGAGCGCCATCGCGATCATCACGCGCTGACGCTGTCCGCCCGAAAGCTGATGCGGATAACTGTCCACGCGCCTTTCCGGCTCGGTGATCCCGGTACGCGCGAGCAGCGCAATCGCGCGTTTTCTCGCCTCGCGCGGGCTCGTGCCGTCGTGCAGGCGGATCGTCTCGCCGATCTGGTCCCCGACCGTGTAGAGCGGATTGAGCGCGGTCATCGGCTCCTGAAAGATCATCGCGATGTCGGAACCGCGCAGACCTCGGATCGCGCGTTCGCTTTTCGACAGCAATTCCTCGCCGTTGAAGCGGATCGATCCGCTCACTTCGGCCTCGTGCACGAGGCGCAACACCGACAGCGCCGTCACGCTCTTGCCCGAGCCCGATTCGCCGACGAGCGCCACACGCTCGCCCGCGCGAATGTCGAGATTGACGCCATCGACCGCGAGCGTGTCGCCGAAGCGCACGCGCAAGTCTTCGATCGAAAGTAGCGGCTCCGTCACTGCCCGCCTCCGGCTTTCACGGCATCGGAAATACGCGTATCGAGCGCGTTGCGCAAGGCGTCGCCCATGAAGGTCAGCAGGAGCAGCGTCGCGACGAGCACGCCGAACGTCGACAGCGAAATCCACCACGCGTCGAGATTGGCCTTGCCCTGCGCGAGCAACTCGCCGAGCGACGGCGTCGGCGACGGCACGCCGAGGCCGAGGAAATCGAGGCTCGTGAGCGCGAGAATCGCTCCGCTCATGCGAAACGGCAGGAACGTGATGACGGGCGTCAGGCTATTGGGCAAGACGTGCCGCCAGATGATCTGCCAGTTCGACAAACCCATCGCGCGCGCGGCGCGGACATAGTCCTGCGTGCGATTGCGCAGAAACTCCGCGCGCACGTAATCCGACAGGCCGATCCATCCGAACAGCGACAGCAGGATGATCAAAAGAATGAGACTCGGCTCGAATATCGACGCGAAGATGATCAGCAGATAAAGCTCCGGCAACGCGCTCCAGATTTCGATCAGGCGTTGCCCGGTGATATCGATCCTGCCGCCGAAGTAGCCCTGCACCGCGCCCGCGACGACACCGAGCACGGTGCCGATCGCCGTCAGCACGAGCGCGAACAGCACCGACACGCGAAAGCCGTAGACGAGGCGCGCGAACACGTCGCGGCCGCGATCGTCGGTGCCGAGCCAGTTCTCGCGCGACGGCGGCGCCGGGTTCGAGCCCTTCGAAAAATAGTTGAGCGTGTCGTAGTAGTAGTGATTCGGCGGATAGATCGCGAAGTTGCCGGGCGCGCTGAAGCGATCGCGCACGAACGGATCGAGATAATCGGCGGGCGTCGGAAAGTCGCCGCCGAAGGTCGTCTCCGCATACGTCTTCACGAGCGGAAAGTAAAAGTGGCCCTGATAGCGCACGACGAGCGGCTTGTCGTTCGACCACAGCGGCCCCGCGAGACTGATGACGAACGCCGCGATGAACACGATCAGGCTCCAGTATCCGAGCCTGTTTCGCTTGAAGCGCAGCCATACGCGCCGTCCTGGCGGCACCGATGCCGCGCCGCGCAGCGGTTGCGCATCGCTGCCGTTGGCACCGCGCCGTGACGATTCCGGTGAAGCGGCTCGATTCAAATCAGCGCTCCAGTTGTTCGAATTGAATGCGTGGATCGACCCAGACGTAACAGAGGTCCGAGATGAGCTTCGTCGCGAGGCCGATCAGCGTGAAAAGATAAAGCGTGCCGAGCACGACCGGATAGTCGCGCCGCACGACGGATTCGTACGAGAGCAGTCCGAGGCCGTCGAGCGAAAAGAGCGTCTCGATCAGCAGGCTGCCCGTAAAGAACGCGCCGATGAACGCCGCCGGAAAACCGACGATCAGCGGCAAGAGCGCGTTGCGGAATACGTGCTTCCACAGCACGCGCCGCTCACTCAAGCCTTTGGCGCGCGCGGTCAGCACATATTGCTTGCGGATTTCGTCGAGGAACGCGTTCTTCGTGAGCATCGTGACGACGGCGAAGCTGCCCACCACCGACGCCACGACCGGCAACGTGATGTGCCACAGATAATCGAGAATCTTGCCGCCGAGCGAGAGCGTCGCCCAGTTGTCGGACGTGAGATTGCGCAGCGGAAACAGTTGCCAGAACGTGCCGCCGCCGAACAGCACGAGCAGCAGCACGCCGAGCACGAAGCCCGGAATCGCAAAGCCGACGAGCACGATGAGACTCGTCGCGACATCGAACTTCGAGCCGTTCTTCACGGCTTTGGCGATGCCGAGCGGCACCGATATCAGATACGTGATGAAGAAGGTCCACAAGCCGATGCTGATCGACACCGGCAGCTTCGACACGATCAGCGACCACACGCTCTGATGCCTGAAATAACTCTCGCCGAGATCGAAGCGCGCGAACTTGCCGAGCATCAGAAAGTAGCGTTGCAGCGGCGGTTTGTCGAAGCCGTAGAGCTTCTTCAGTTGCTCGACCTGCTGCGCATCGACGCCCGTATGCGTGCGCAGCCCGAAGCCGCCGCCGCCTTCGGACTGTCCGCGCCGCAAGTCGTGCACCGCCTGTTCGACCGGACCGCCCGGCACGAACTGGATCACGACGAACGTGAGCGTCAACACGCCGATGAGCGTCGGGATCATCAAGAGAATGCGTTTAAGGATGTAGCTCCACATGGCGCGTCCTCGTTACTTCGCCGCGTGCGCGGCGGGCCCGGATTTGGCCCACCACGTCGATATGACCCACTCTTCCGCGCCGTAATACAGCGGCAGCGTCGACGGGTACGCCAGCGTATTCCGATACGCCACGCGATGCGTCGCCGAGTACCAGTGCGGCACCACATAGTAGCCGTTGATCAGCACGCGATCGAGCGCGTGCGTCGCGTCCACCAGTTGCTCGCGCGTCTGCGCGGAGATCACTTTCTGCAGGATCGCATCGACGGCCGGCGACTTCACGCCTGCGAGATTGTCGGAGCCCTGCTCGTCCGCGGACTTGCTGCCGAAGCGCGAAACCTGCTCGGTGCCCGGCACCTGCACGTCGGGCATGCGCACGCTCGTCATGTCGAAGTCGAACGCATCGAGACGTTTCTGGATCAACGCGTAATCGACGGTGCGAAAGTTCATCGTGATGCCGAGCTTCTGCAGATTGCGCCCGAACGCGGCCGCGACCGGCTCCATCGACGCGCCGCCGCCGGTGTCGTCGAGAATCTCGAAGACGAACGGCTCGCCCTTCGCGTTGCGCAGCGCGCCGTCGCGATACGTCCAGCCGGCTCGAGCGAGCAATTCGCGCGCCTTGATGAGATTGGCGCGCAGCGAGCCGGGCGGATCGGTGTCCGGCTGACGCGGCATCTCGCCGAACACGGAAGGATCGAGCTGCTTCTTCAGCGGGTTCAATATCGCGAGTTCGCCTTCGCTCGGCAATCCCTTCGCCTGAAGATCCGTGTTGACGAAAAAGCTGTCGATGCGCCTGTACTGATTGAAGAACAGTTGCCGGTTGAGCCACTCGAAATCGAGCGCGAGATCGAGCGCCTGACGCACGCGCACGTCCTTGAAGAGCGGCTTGCGCGTGTTCATGAAGAAGCCCTGCATGCCGGTGCCGTTGTGGTGCGGGAACTCGCGCTTGATGAGCTCGCCGCTGTCGAAGCGTTTGCCGATATCGCGCCGCACCCAACTGCGCGCGACGTACTCGACCAGCACGTCGTACTCGCCCGCCTTGAACGCTTCGAGGCGCGCGGTCGGATCGCCGTAAAGCTTGTAGTCGATGTGCGCGAAATTGAACGTGCCGACACGCACCGGCAGCGCCGCGCCCCAGTAATCCGGATTGCGCCGGTACGAGATCGTGCGGCCGTTGTCGTAACGATCGATCAGATACGGCCCGCTGCCGATGGGCTTCTGGAACGCGATCTTGTCGAACGGAATGCGCGTGCCGTCCGGCTTCATGCCCCACTTGCGCGAAAACACCGGAATGCCGCCCGCGAGCAGCGGCATCTCGCGCGTCGCGATCTTGAACTCGAAGCGGATCGTCTGCGGATCGACGATCACCGCGCGCGCGATCTGCCCGAAGTACACGGAGAACTGCGGCGCGGCAAGCGGACTCTTGAGCGTCTCGAACGAGAACTTCACGTCTTCCGCCGTGACCGGCTCGCCGTTGGAAAAGCGCGCTTTCGGATTGATGTGGAAGGTGGTCGACATGCCATCGGGCGCGACGGAAATGTCATCGGCGAGCAGGCCGTAAGCGGTCGATACTTCGTCGGAACTGCCTGTCGTCAGGCTCTCGAACATCAGCGAAAGACCGGGCGCGGGATTGCCGCGCAACGTGAACGGATTGAACTTGTCGAAGCTCGTCAGCCGGTTCGGGTTCGCGAGGACGAGCGTGCCGTCGCGCGGCGCGTCGGGATTCACGTAATCGAAGTGTTTGAAACCGGCCGGGTATTTCGGCTCGCCGTATTGCGCGATGGCATGCACCGCGTAAGCCGGACTCGCGAGCCATGCAGCCGATGCGGCCAGCGACCAGGTCAGGACCAAGCGTGAGGCGCTGCATAAACGGATCGTCATGTGCCTCTGGGCGCGATTTGAGTGTGTGACGCGATGGAGTGACCCGGCCGGAAACCCGAAGCGCGAGCCGCGGGAATCCTAAGGCGAGGCATTGCGATGTGAGAGAATTCTACCCAAAATCACGCACCGCTCGGCCTGCGACCCAAGGGTTGTCGACTGGCCGATCGCGCCACGCACGACCCCGCGCGGCATCGGACAACCGGTGCGCGCCGCGACACTGACATCAAAGAAGGAGCATTCATGGGCTTTCTCGCTGGAAAACGAATTCTGCTGACGGGCCTGCTGTCCAACCGCTCGATCGCTTACGGCATCGCCGCGGCCTGCAAGCGCGAAGGCGCGGAACTGGCGTTCACGTATGTCGGCGAGCGCTTCAAGGAGCGCATCACCGAGTTCGCGACCGAGTTCGGCAGCGACATGGTCTATCCGTGCGACGTCGCCGACGACGCGCAAATCGATGCGCTGTTCGCGTCGCTGAAAGAACGCTGGGACTCGCTCGACGGCCTCGTGCACTCCATCGGCTTCGCGCCGCGCGAGGCAATCGCGGGCGATTTCCTCGACGGCATGACGCGCGAGAACTTCCGCGTTGCGCACGACATCTCCGCCTACAGCTTCCCCGCGCTCGCGAAAGCCGCGCTGCCGATGCTGAAAGACGGCTCGTCGCTGCTCACGCTGTCGTATCTCGGCGCCGAGCGCGCGCTGCCGAACTACAACACGATGGGCCTCGCGAAGGCATCGCTCGAGGCGAGCGTGCGTTACATGGCGGCGTCGCAGTCGCTCGGCGCCAAGGGCGTACGCGTCAACGCCATCTCGGCCGGCCCGATCAAGACGCTCGCGGCGAGCGGCATCAAGAGCTTCGGCAAGATTCTGAACTTCGTCGAACAGAATGCGCCGCTCAAGCGCAATGTGACGATCGAGCAAGTGGGCAATGTCGCCGCGTTCCTGCTGTCGGATCTGTCGAGCGGCATGAGCGCGGAAGTCGTCCACGTCGATGCCGGATTCCATGCGGTCGTCGGCGGAATGGGCGGCGACGCGGAATAAGCGCCCGTTCGCAGCTGCAAAACGAAGCGCCGCTCACTTCAGGTGAGCGGCGCTTTTTATTTGCCGCGATGACCGCGCCCTGCCTCAACGATAGCCGTGCGGGCCGCCATGTCCGTTGCCGTGCCCGTTGCCATGTCCGTAACCGTGCCCCGGCGGCGGACCATGCGGGCGCGGCGGAGGCGGCGGACGGCCGTGCCCGTAATGACGATAGTAGTCGTTGCGGCTCCAATAGCGTCGGCCGTCCCAGTACCGGCTGCCATGCCAGCCGATGACGACCGGCGGCGCGTACATCGGCGCGGGCTGGTAGACGACGGGCGGCGGAGGCGGTGCATAGACCGGCGTCGGCGCGACGTAGACCGGCGCCGGAATGCCGATATTCACGCCGACATGAACATCCGCCGCGCGCGCGATGCCCGTCACGCTCAGCGCCGCCATGGTCAGCACACCGGCCACGATTCGTCCCGAGAACTTCTTTTTCATATGCAACCGGACCTCGCTTTGTACTTGTTCGCTTGCGCCCAAATATAACGAAAACCTTTCGACGCAATATTTCAGCTTTGTAAGTTATTGCCTGCTCGCGCTTTACGTCTGGAGAAACCTTACCTTTTGTTACATCGCGCGGGTGAGAATTCGCGGCGTTGTTGTTTTACTGGGAATTCGCCCTTCCACGTTCAAGCGGCAACAAAAAAGCCACCCGTGACGAACGAGTGGCTTTCGGCGACGGACGCCGGGCGGCGCGGGACGATCAACGCCAGCCGTTGTGACGGCCGTGGTCATGGCCGTCGTGATCGTGGCCGCGCCCATGATCGTAGTGGCGATAGTAATCGTCGCGATCCCAGTAGCGACGGCCATCCCAGTAACGATCGCCATGCCAGCCGACCACGATGGCCGGCTGCACGTAGACCGGCGCCGGAGGCGGCGCGTACACGACGGGCGGCGGAGGCGGCGCATAGACCGGCTCGGGCGCGACGTACACGGGCGCGGGCACCCCGATGTTCACGCCCACGGACACACCCGCATTGGCCGCGCCGGACACCATCAGACCGCCGAACATCACGGCGCCAGCCAGCACGGAAGCCTTCGATACCTTGTTCATGTAAAGCCCCACCCCGATGGGTTGTTTGTTGTGTTGACCGGACTATATCGGACGGATGCCGCATCGAGTGATCGACTTCGTAACCTGCTATTACTGAGGAAAAACTTACGAAAAGTAAGCTCGTGCAGATGGAAAAACGGCGGCCCTCGCATCGCGAAGATCGCCGTTCGTGAGAGGCGCAGCGAAGATCAGTTCGGCAGTTCCTGGCCTTTGGTTTCCGGCGCGAGCGGGATCACCGCGAGACCGATGAGAAACGCAATCGCGGTAATGGCAATCGGCACGCCGAGCGTCTTCATGTTGAGCACCATCGCGCCGATGCCGAAGTTCACGATCGCGCCGAAGAAGCGCCCGACCGACGTGCAGAACGCGAAGGCCGTCGCACGCACGCGGGTTTCGAACTGCTCGGGCAGCCACAGCGAAAAGAGCGCGAAGTTGCCGCCGAAAAAGCCCAGCACGACGAGCAGCGCGATGAACGGCACCAGCCCGTTCGGCAGATAGAACGCCCAGCCGAACGCGAGCGCGATCGACGCCGCCATGCCGACGAAATACACCGCGAGCGTCTTTCTGCGGCCGATCTTTTCGGCCATCGGCGGCAGCGCGAGACAGCCGACGATCGTGCCGATCGAAAGCAGCCCCGTCGCGATCGACGCCATGCGCGCGGCATCGTGCTTGTCCATGCCCGCCTTCGTCGCGAGCTGAACGACCGCCGACGGTTCATACACCGCGCCCGCCCACAAGCCGATGATCGCCACCGTCAGCAGCACGGCCGCGACGATCGTCCGCTTGCGATATTGCGCATTGAAGATCGCCTTCAGCGAACTCTCGTGCTTGACGTGCGGATGAGCGGTTTCGGCGCGTTCCCACTTGTCGGTTTCCTTCACGCGCAGGAGCACCATGATCGACACCACGACCGGAAACAGGCCGACGAGAAACATCGCGCGCCAGCCGAACGTCGCGCCGATCGTGTAATTGAGCGCGGCGGCGAGGAAGAAGCCCGCGTAGTAGCCGGTCTGCAGATAACCCGCGCCCATCTTCCGGCGGTCTTCCGGCCAGGCTTCCGCGACATACGTGCCCGCGAGCGCCCATTCACCGCCGATCCCCACGCCCGCGCAAAACCGATAGAAGCCGAGCTCCCACACGTTATGCGCGGTCGCCGCAAGGCCGGTGAAGATCGCGAACGTGAAGATGGTCGCCGCGAGCACTTTCGTGCGTCCGAAACGGTCGGCGAGCGGTCCCCAGATGAACGACAGTCCCCATCCGACGAGAAAGAGCGCGAAGAGAATCGAGCCCGCAAGCCCGATGTTCGCCGGCGTCGCCTCATAGCCCGAACGCGGCAGCAATTCGGTGAGCGCCGGCGCGAGCACGAGCGCGTAGATGAACGAATCCATTCCGTCGAGCGTCCAGCCGGCCCACGCACCCCAGAAACCGGTGATCTGCGACCGGTTGAGCGGTGTCTTCGTGGCGCGCGTGGCGCTTATCTGTCGATCCAGCGTGCTGGGCATGGCCATGTCTCCAAAGGAATTAGCGACGCGCCGGTTAAAAATGTTTGTTATGGCGTCTAGGGAAAGCACCGAAGTACCGTGTGCGTTTTTATATATAATATTTGAACATCGACACACGACAAGTCCGCACTTTCACCTAGCCATGCCGACAGATCTCTCAGCCGGATCGACTCCGGCCTCATTTCGCGACGCGCAGTTCGAACCGCGCCAGAGCACGTCGCGCTTCATCGCGGATGCGCTGCGCGCCGCCATCGTCGATGGCTCGCTGTTGCCGGGCGAGCCGCTGCGGCAGGACGCGATCGCCCGGCAGTTTTCGGTCAGCGCTATTCCGGTGCGAGAAGCGTTCCGCCAGCTCGAAAGCGAAGGCTGGGTGACAATCGAGCCGAATCGCGGCGCGGCCGTCAGTCTGCAATCGGCCGACGAGGCGCGCGAGATCTACGAGATTCGCGCATCGCTCGAAAGTCTCGCGATCGGCATTGCGATCGCGCATCACACGCCCGAAACGCTTGCCGACGCGAAACGCCTGCTCGAAGCCGCCGAGAACGAGCCCGATCCGACGCTCTACGTCGTGCGCAACGAGCAGTTCCACATGGCGCTCTACGCGCCCGCCGACCGTCCTCGGCTGATGGAGCTGATCGGCCAGATGCATCGGCGCGGCGAACGCTATTTGCGGCTGAAGCTCGGTCTGCCGATCCACAAGGATTCATCCGATGCCGAGCACCGCGCGATCTTCGATGCCCTCGCCGCGCGCGATATCGAACAGGCGCAGACGCTCGTCGCGCGCCATCTGCTCGCGACGGGCGAACTGCTCTACCGCTTTCTCGCCGATGCCCAGGCGCTCGCGCACTCGAGCCACGTCAAGAAGAAGAAACGCCGCGCATCTTCCCGATCGAATTCCGTCAAGGCCGACCAATGAACGACGTCATCGCTAAAGCCCGCAACTGGAACACGCGCGCGCAGGAAAAAGCGCGGCGTCTTAAGCTGATCAAGCCGTGGATGAACGGCTCCGTGCTCGATGCCGCGCACATCGTCGATGCGTTGAGTGCGCTCATCGTCACCGGCGACCGTGTCGCGCTCGAAGGCAACAATCAGAAGCAGGCGGACTTTCTCTCGCGCGCATTCGCGAAGCTCGATCCGGACCGCGTGCACGACATCCATCTGCTGATCTCGAGCATCAGCCGTCCCGAGCATCTCGCGCTCTTCGAGCAAGGCATCGCGCACAAGGTCGATTTCGCGTTCGCCGGGCCGCAAAGCCTGCGCGTCGCGCAACTGCTCGAAGACGGCATGCTGGAGATCGGCGCGATCTATACGTACATCGAACTGTATGCGCGCATGTTCATCGACTTGACGCCGCAGGTCGCGCTCGTGTGCGCGGTGCAGGCGGACCGGCACGGCAATCTGTACACGGGCGCCAACACCGAGGACACGCCGACGATCGTCGAAGCCACCGCGTTCCGGCATGGCATCGTGGTCGCGCAGGTGAACGAAATCGTCGACGAACTGCCGCGCGTCGATATTCCCGGCTCGTGGGTCGATGTCGTCGTCGAGGCCGATCGTCCGTTCGCCGTGGAGCCGCTTTTCACGCGCGATCCGCGTCACATCGGCGAATTGCAGATTCTCATGGCGATGATGACGATCCGCGGCATCTACGAGCGCTATGGCGTCAAGGCGCTCAATCACGGCATCGGCTTCGATACGGCCGCGATCGAACTGCTGTTGCCGACATACGGCGAGAAGCTCGGCCTCAAAGGAAAGATCTGCACGAACTGGGCGCTCAATCCGCATCCGACGCTGATTCCCGCGATCGAATCCGGCTGGGTGGACAGCGTGCATTGCTTCGGCAGCGAAGTCGGCATGGAGGACTACATCGCGGCGCGCTCCGATGTGTTCTTCACCGGCCGCGACGGCAGCCTGCGCTCGAATCGCGTGTTCTGCCAGCTCGCGGGGCAATACGGTGTCGATCTCTTCATCGGCTCGACCTTGCAGATGGACGCCGACGCGAATTCGTCGACGGTCACGCTCGGGCGGCTCGCGGGCTTCGGCGGCGCGCCGAACATGGGACACGATCCGCGCGGCCGGCGTCATTCGAGCGAAGCGTGGCTGAAGCTCCTGAAGGACGACGGCCCGAATCCGAAGATCGCGCGCGGGCACAAGCTCGTCGTGCAGACGGCCGAGACGTACAAGAAAGGCGGCGAGCCGACCATCGTCGATGCGCTCGACGCGATTGCCGTCGGCGAGAAAAGCGGCATGCCGATCGCGCCCGTGATGATCTACGGCGACGATGTCACGCACGTCGTGACGGAAGAAGGCATCGCGTATCTGCACGCGGCCGAAGGCGTCGACGAGCGCCGCGCCGCGCTCGCGGCGGTCGCTGGCGTGACGCCGATCGGCATGCGCGCCGATCCCGCGAAGACGGCGGAATTGAGACGGCGCGGCATCGTCGCGTATCCGGAAGATCTGGGCGTGCGGCGCGGCGAAGCCAAGCGCTCGCTGCTCGCGGCGCGCAGCATCGACGATCTCGTCGCGTGGTCGGGCGGCTTGTACGCGCCGCCCGCGCGCTTCCGGAGCTGGTGATGAAGCCGGCTCTTCGCGATCTTGCGCGCGCGGTCGCGTCGCCGTCGCTCATCGCGCAATGCGCCGTCGATGCGCTGATCGCCGAGGCGCGCCTCACGCCGAAGCCCGCGCTCGTCGATGAACGCGGCAGCGGCGCGCATCGCGATCTCGATCTGGACACGATGCTGCGTTCCGCTCGCGCCCTGCATCCGACGTTTCTCGCGATCGCGCGCGCGGCGTCGCACGCGGAGCCGTCGCAGATCTTGCGCGAGCAACTGGCGCGCATCGGCCGCGAAGGCGAATCCGCGATGATGCGCGCAACCGAAGGCAGCAACGCGCATCGCGGCGCGATCTGGATCATCGGTTTGCTGTGCGCAGGCGCGGCGATGCAAGCGCCCGACGACAGCGGCGCGATCTGCTTTTCGGCGGCGAAGATCGCCCGTTTCGACGATCGCTACGCGCCGCTAACGGCAACGAAGAGCCACGGTGCGCGCGTCAGCGAACGCTATCGCGTGGCGGGCGCACGCGGCGAAGCGCGCGATGGTTTTCCGCATGCGCGGCTCGTCGGCCTGCCCGCGCTGGACGCCGCGCGCGCAAGCGGACTCGCCGAATCCGACGCGCGGCTCGATGCGCTCGTCGCGATCATCGCGTCGCTCGACGATACGTGTCTTCTGCATCGCGGCGGAATGCCCGCGCTCGAAGCAGCGCAACGCGGCGCGCGCGATGTGATCGCTTGCGGCGGAGCGGCGAGCGTCGCGGGCCGTCGCGCGCTCGAGGCGCTTCACGAAGAACTGATGAAGCTGAACGCATCGCCCGGCGGCGCGGCCGACCTGCTCGCGGCGACACTCTTTCTCGACAGTCTCAGGCGCTTGCCCTGAAGAGGAACGAACGATGGAAAACATGCGATACGAATATCCGGCCAAACGGCCCGTCACGCGCCGCGCGCACGTGGGCGTCGTCGGCTCGGGCGATCTCGAAGTGCTGCTTTCGCCGTCACAAAGTGCGAACGCGGAAGTGGTGATCCGCACGAGCGTCGATGGCTACGGCCATGTCTGGAAAAGCGTGCTCGACCGCTTCTTCCAGCGCTACGACGGCGCGGCGAAAATCGAACTGAACGATTTCGGCGCGACGCCCGGCGTCGTCATGCTGCGACTCAACGAAGCCGTCGAAGCAAGCGAAAGCGAAGGAGACACGCCATGAACGCGCACGACACGTTTCTCGCGCGGCACAGCTTCATCGAAATGACGGCGCGCGAACGCGCGCACGCGCTGCTCGACCAAGGCACGTTCCGCGAACTGCTCGGCCCGTTCGACCGCATCGAATCGCCGTGGCTCGCGATGCAGAACATCGTCTGCCAGGCGGATGACGGCGCGGTCATCGCACGCGGCATGCTCGGCGGCGAACCGGCGGTGATCGCCGCGATCGAGCCGGCGTTTCAGGGCGGCAGCATCGGCGAAGTATCCGGCGCGAAGATCGCCGCCGCGCTCGAAATGGCCTTGAGCGAATTCGAAGCCGGGCGCGCGATCCGTCCCGTCGTGCTGTTCGAAACCGGCGGCGTGCGTCTGCAGGAAGCGAATCTCGGGCTCGCGGCCATCGCCGAAATTCACGCGGCGATCGTCGCGCTGCGGGCTCATGTGCCTGTCGTCGGGGTGATCGGCGGGATGGTCGGCTGCTTCGGCGGCATGTCGCTCGCGGCCGCGCTCTGTACCGAGCTGGTGATGACGCGGCAGGCGCGCCTCGGCATGAACGGGCCGGAGGTGATCGAGCAGGAAGCGGGCATCGAGGAACTCGATTCGGGCGACCGGCGCCTCATCTGGTCGATGATCGGCGGCGAGGAACGCGTCGCGGTCGGTCTTGCGGACACGCTCGTCGAAGACGATACCGAGCAGGTGCGCGACGCCGTGCTCGCGGCGTTCAGGCGCGGCGTGCCGCCGCGGCATCGCACGGAGAACGTGGATGGCTTCATCGCGCGGCTCGCCGACGTCAACCCCGACGCCATCGATCCCGACACCTTGCGCAAACTGTGGGGCGCATCATGACCGACACACTTTCCCGCGGCGAGCGCTGGCTCGACGCGCTGACTTCTGCGTCGACGCAATCGGAGCGCGGGCCGATCCGCGTGCGCGAAGGCGCTCTCGATGGCGAACGCGCGAGCTTCTTTGCCGTCGTGCCCGATCCGCAGAACCGCTTCCCGCGCGCGACCGATAACGTCGTCGGCCTCGAACAGGGCTGGCTGCTCGCACGCGCCGTGCGCGAAACGATCGACGCCGATCGCGATGCCGGGGTGAAGCGCGCCATCGTCGCCGTCGTCGATGTGAAGAGCCAGGCGTACGGACGTCGCGAAGAACTGCTCGGCATTCATCTCGCGTGCGCCGCCGCCGTCGATGCCTACGCGAGCGCGCGGCTCGCGGGCCATCCGGTGATCGCGCTGATCGTCGGCCCGGCGATGTCGGGCGCGTATCTCGCGCACGGCTATCAGGCGAATCGCATCGTCGCGCTCGACGCGCCCGGCACGGCCGTCCACGCGATGGGCAAGGAAGCCGCCGCGCGCGTTACGCGGCGCAGCGTCGAAAGCCTCGACGCGCTCGGCGACGCGGTCCTGCCGATGTCGTACAAGATGAGCGCCTACGCGAAGCTCGGCTTGCTGCACGAACTGATCGAAGGCGTCGACGCCGACGCGCCCTCTTCCGCCGACATCGAGCGCGTGAAGGCATCGCTCGCGGCGGCGGTGAAGGATGCGCGCAGCGGTCCGCGCGATCTGTCGAACCGGCTCTCTTCCGCCGATGCGAAACGCACGCGCGCCGCATCGATCGAGGTGCGCAGGCGCATGCGCGAGCAGTGGAGCGTTTGATGGACCGCGTGATGGAGCGCGCGCCGCGTCCGCACGATTTGCTGCGGATCGCGCCCGCGACGCCCGCCTTTGACGACGCGCCCGCGTGGGTCGCCGCGTCGCTCGCGCGCGCGCCGTTCGTCGTCGTGCGGCGCGCACCGCGCATCGGCGCTGCGATTCCCGTCGGCGTGCGCGGAATGGCGCGCGGCGAACGCTTCGGCGCGTGGATCGAGACGCGTCACATCGACGCGATGCTCACGCCCGAAGCGCTGCGCACGCGCGCGCCGGATCCGGCGCGTCGCGACCTGCCCGCGTTCGCGTTGTTGCGCGCGGTCGCGCCGATCATCGACGGATGCGGTCTCGAATGGGGCCCGGCCGGCAGCGCGGGCTTCGAGCTCGCGTGCGCGATGCCGGCGATCACGCGCGACAGCGACCTCGATATCGTCGTGCGCGCGCCGACGCCCTTGCCCCGCGAAGACGCATCGGCGCTCTTCGATGCGCTCTCGCGAGCGGCGCAGAACGAAGACACGCGCATCGACGTGCAGATCGAAACATGCGACGCGGCTTTCTCGCTCGCGGAGTTCGCGCGCGTCGGACTACGCGTCATGCTGCGGCACGCCGACGGCCCGCGCCTCGTCGCGAATCCGTGGGCAGCGGCATGATCGCGTATCTCTTTCCCGGACAGGGCGCGCAAGCGCCGGGCTTTCTGCATCGGCTCGGCGGCGGCGAGCCGCATCCGGCGATCGTCCGCACGCTCGACGAAGCATCCGATGTGCTCGGCGCGGACGTCCGCGATCTCGACAGCGCCGACGCGCTCAAATCGACCGTCGCCGTGCAGATTTCGCTCGTCGTCGCGGGCGTGGCCGCGGCGCGCGCGCTCGCGGAGGAAGGCGTCGAGCCGGAAGCCGTCGCAGGCTTGTCGGTCGGGGCGTTCGGCGCGGCGGTCGTGTGCGGCGCGATTCGCTTCGACGATGCGCTCGAACTCGTGCGCCTGCGCGCCAGGCTGATGGAAGACGCGTATCCGAGCGGCTACGGCATGCTCGCGGTGCTCGGGCTCAACGAAAGCGAGATCGCCCGCGCGATCGCCGATTGCAGCGCCGACGCCTACATCGGCAATCTGAACGCGCCGCGTCAAATCGTCCTTTCGGGCAGCGACGCCGCGCTCGCGCAAGTCCGCGACATCGCCCTGTCGCGCGGCGCGCGGCGCGCCGAACGGCTGTGCGTGAGCGTGCCCTCGCATTGCGTGCTGCTGGAAAGCGCCGCGCAACGGCTCGGCGAAGCGGCGAGCAAGGTGCGGATCGAGGCGCCGCGCATCGCCTACATCGGCAATCGCGGCGCGCGCGTGCTGCGTCGCGCCGACGCCATTCGCGAAGACCTCGCCACCAATCTGCGCTATCCGGTGCGCTGGCACGAATCGACGATCGCGCTCGCCGAACTCGGCGCGAAGGTGTTCGTCGAGATGCCGCCGGGACAGACGCTCACGCAGCTTGCCGCCGAAGCCTTGCCGGACGCGGCTTCGATCGCGATGGACGCCGCACCCGCCGCATCCGTCGCCGCACGCGTGCGCGCCGCCTGCAGGCGCGCGACCGATTGATTCGCGTTCCGTGCGCGACTGATGCACGGTTTCCGCTGGCGTTTTCATCTTTTTTGCCGACAAAATCGGAATTTTCGAATAGCTTACGAATCGACTGTCATTAGCATTTCGCTGCGTTCGCGCACTCTGCGCAGAACGACGATCACAACAACATTCGAAAGGTAAAACTATGACGATCTTCCGCATCGCGCTGGCGGCCTCCGCTGTGTTCACACTTGCGTCGTGCAGCAGCATGAGCAGCATGGATCCGAACCAATTGATGCAATCCGGGCAAATGGCGACTCAGGCGCTGTCGCTGAGCGACTCCGATGTCCGCACGCTGTCCGACAAGTCTTGTGCCGAACTCGACAAGGAAAACAAAGTCGCGGCGGCCAACAGCCCGTACACCCAGCGCCTGAACAAGATCTCGAAGCAGCTCGGCGACAACATCAACGGCGTGCCGGTCAATTACAAGGTCTATCTGACGAAGGACGTCAACGCGTGGGCGATGGCGAACGGCTGCGTGCGCGTTTACAGCGGCCTCATGGACCTGATGAACGATGACGAAGTGCGCGGTGTCGTCGGGCACGAAATGGGGCACGTCGCGCTCGGCCATACGAAGAAAGCGATGCAGGTGGCGTACGCGACGTCGGCGGCGCGCACGGTGGCTTCGGCGGCGGGCGGTATGGTCGGAAGCCTGTCGGCGTCGCAGCTCGGCGATCTGTCGGAAAAATTCGTCAACGCGCAGTTCTCGCAAACGCAGGAATCGGCCGCTGACGATTACTCCTTCGATACGCAGAAGAAGAAGGGCTACGACCCGAAGGGACTGGTCACGGCGTTCCAGAAGCTCGCGACCATCGATGGCGGCAAGTCGAGCATGCTGAGTTCGCATCCGTCGTCGCCGGCGCGCGCGAAGCATATCGAGGACCGGATCGCGTCAGGGAAGTAAGGATGTGACTGAGCGCGAGCGGCGACGCTCGCGTTCTCTTCGGCGACGATTCAGAAGGATGACGAAGCGATGCACTTCGTCGCAATGCACTTCGTCGCAATGCACTTCGCCGACTAACGCGGCAAAAAGAAAAAGCCCCGCAAGTTTTTAACCTTGCGGGGCCTTTCTACGACAACTGGCGGAGACGGAGGGATTCGAACCCTCGATCCAGTTTTTAGCCAGATGCTCCCTTAGCAGGGGAGTGCCTTCGACCTCTCGGCCACGTCTCCCAAACTTTTCGCCGCACCGGGAGTGCAGTGCAACGAGATCGAGATAATAGCGTGTTCGCAGGCCGGGGTCAAATTCACACGACGATTTTTTTCGAAACGGCCAATATGGAATCGCGCGTTCAGCGAACCGCAACGATGTGAAGGCCCGCGAGCCTTCACATCTCCGTCACACGCTTACACGCGATCCAGCTCGAACGCCTTGTGCAGCGCGCGCACGGCGAGTTCGGTGTACTTCTCGTCGATCAGCACCGAGATCTTGATTTCGGACGTCGAGATCATCTGGATGTTGATGCCCTCTTCCGACAGCGTGCGGAACATCGTGCTCGCAATACCCACGTGCGAGCGCATGCCGACGCCCACCACCGACACCTTCGACACCTTCGGGTCGCCCAGCACGGTTTCGGCCTGGACGTGGCCCTTCACCTGGTTGTTCAGGATTTCGAGCGCGCGCTGATAGTCGCCGCGGCCGACCGTGAACGTGAAGTCGGTCTTGCCGTTCACGCTCTGGTTCTGAATGATCATGTCGATGTCGATGTTCGCATCGGCGACCGGGCCGAGAATCTGATACGCGACGCCCGGCTTGTCGGGCACGCCCATGACCGCGATGCGCGCTTCGTCGCGCTGGAACGCGATGCCAGAAATCACTGCTTTTTCCATGTTCTCGTCTTCTTCAAAAGTAATCAGGGTGCCGGAGTGCATTTCGGCTTCGAGCGGCATCAGCGGGTCGGTCAGGCTGGAGAGCACACGCGTCTTCACCTGATACTTGCCGGCGAATTCCACCGAGCGGATTTGCAGCACTTTCGAGCCGAGGCTCGCCATCTCCAGCATTTCCTCGAAGGTCACGCGGTCCAGCCGGCGCGCTTCTTCCACCACGCGCGGATCGGTCGTGTAGACGCCGTCGACGTCGGTGTAGATCAGGCATTCGTCCGCTTTCATCGCCGCCGCGATCGCAACCGCCGACGTGTCCGAGCCGCCGCGTCCGAGCGTCGCGATATGGCCTTCCGGATCGACGCCCTGAAAGCCCGTGATGACCACGACCTTGCCCGCGTCGAGGTCCTTCAGCACGCGTTCGCCGTCGATTTCGCTGATACGCGCCTTCGTGAACGCGCTGTCCGTCTTGATCGGCACTTGCCAGCCGGCATAACTCACGGCGTCGAGGCCTTCCGCGTGCAGCGCGATGGCCAGCAAGCCCACGCTGACCTGCTCGCCGGTGGAGGCAATCATGTCGAGTTCGCGCGGGTCCGGATCGGCCTTGATGTCTTTCGCGAGACCGAGCAGGCGATTGGTTTCGCCGGACATCGCCGAGGGCACGACGACCATCTTGTGGCCGGCCTTATGCCATTTGGCGACGCGCTTGGCGACGTTCTTGATGCGCTCGACCGAGCCCATCGAAGTGCCGCCGTATTTGTGTACGATGAGTGCCATTGTCGTTCTTGAACTGGAGAGAAAACCGCGCTTCACGCGCTTTGACGCGAGAACGCTCGAGACTCGCGCTCGATCGCTTCAGGGGATGTCGAAGCCGGCTACGATACGCGGGCGCTGCCGCACGCCCTTCGCACGCTCGCGCCATTGATAAGCGACGCGAGCGGATGCGTCGTTGCGGGCGAAATCGAGTCTTTTGAACGCAGATGCCGCGCAAAAACGCGCTTGGGCGAAAACGAGTTACCGTACCCGATCGAGGCTGAAATTACAAGATGAGGCACCGGTGACGGCGATTTTACCGGCTTCGGCGCAACGTTTGCCCAAAGCGCCTCACACGAGCAGCAAATCCGGCCGCCACGAAATGCGCCGCAGCGGTCCGTGCGCGGCGCTCGGCGCGGCCTCGCGGTTCACGCCGAGATGCGGCACGAACAGCAGCGCCTCGCCGATGAAAAGCAGCGGTACGTCGCGCTTCCAGGCCGGCACGCCGCGCTCCTGAAAGAGGTTCTTGAGCGTGCGGCTCGGCGCTTCGGCCGCGACGCGCATGCGCTCGCCGCCCGCACGCGAACGCGCGACGAGCGGCGCGGCGCGCAATACGCCCTCCCCGACGACATCGTCGGCGGAAGAATCAGCGGGCTCGAACACGAACGAGCCGCGCCATTGCGGCAGACGCCACACCTCTTCGCCCTGCCATAGCAGTTCCGCCGCGACTTTGAGCGCGGCCGCGCCTTCATCGAGATCGGGCGCATCGGCGCTGTCGCCGGCTTCCCAGAACAGCAGATTGCGATACACGCGCAAGCTGTGCCCCGCATGATCGACGCGCAGCGCGTGGCCATCGCGCGCGGCGGCGGCATCGCGCAACTGACGCAACATGTCGGCGATGCGCGCCGTCGATGCCGCCATCAAACCGCGCGAGCGGATCCAGAAACGCATGAGATTGATCGCGCGCTCGTCGTCGAGTGCGAGAAACGCGTCGAGCACGAGCGCGCCCTCTTCGTCGGCGCTCTGAACGTGTCCGAGATCGATGCGCGCAAGCTGATCCAAAAGCCGCTGCGCCGACGCGGCATGCGATGCCGTGCGCGCGAGGGCATCGCGAAAGCCGGGAAAATGCACCGCGAGCATCGGCAGCACGTCATGGCGCAGCGCGTTGCGCGAATAGCGCGTGTCGGCGTTGGATTCGTCGTCGATCCAGCTCAGGTCGCGCTCGTGCGCGTATTGCTCCAGTTGCGCGCGCAGCAGGCGCAGCAGCGGACGCACACGCGGCGCGGCGCCGTCCGCGCGTTGCGGCGCCATCGCCGCGAGGCCCGCGACGCCCGCGCCGCGCAGCAGTTGCAGCAGCACGGTTTCGGCCTGATCGTCGGCATGATGCGCAATGAGCAGCGCCGCCGCGCCATGCTGATCGCAGAGCTCGTCGAGCGCGCGATAACGCGCGTCGCGCGCCGTGGCTTCGAGGCTCTCGCCGCCGGTCCGCGCGACATCGACATGACGCGCGTCATACCGCACGCCGAGCGACGCCGCAAAGCGCTCGCAATGCGCGGCCCACGCGTTGGCGTTCGGACTCAGACCGTGATGAACATGCAGCGCGATCACACGTCGCGCGCCGAAGCAACTCACGGCCGCGTCGAGCAGCACGGTGGAGTCGAGCCCGCCGCTCAATGCGACCGCGAGAAGTGAATCCGGGGAAAGGTCCGCGTCCGAAACCGCCGCGCGCACCGCCTGTAACACGAGGCGGCCGGCCGGGGTTTCGTTATCGGATGTCACGAGAGTTCGTGATGGATGAGATGACGAAGATGACGGGAACGGATTACGCGCCCGGCAGCGATTCCTTGAACTTGCCGTACGCCATCAGCTTTTCGAAGCGGCGCTCGCGCAAGTCGTTGACGCTCATGCCCTGGAACTGACGCAGCGAATCGGCGAGTGCGCGGCGCAGGAGCGCGGCCATGCCCTTCGCGTCGCGATGCGCGCCGCCGAGCGGCTCGTTCACGATCTTGTCGATGAGACCGAGCGCCTTAAGACGATGCGCCGTGAGGCCGAGCGCTTCGGCCGCTTCCGGCGCCTTCGCCGCGCTCTTCCACAGGATCGACGCACAGCCTTCCGGCGAAATGACCGAGTACGTGGAGAACTGCAGCATCATCACGGTATCGGCGACGGCGATCGCCAGCGCGCCGCCCGAGCCGCCTTCACCGATGATCGTCGTGATGATCGGCGTCTTGAGCTCCGCCATCACATAGAGATTGCGGCCGATGGCTTCCGACTGGCCGCGCTCTTCCGCGCCGATGCCCGGGTACGCGCCCGGCGTATCGACGAACGTGAAAATGGGCAAGCTGAACTTCTCGGCGGTACGCATCAGGCGCTCCGCCTTGCGATAGCCTTCCGGACGCGGCATGCCGAAGTTGCGCAGCGCGCGTTCCTTCGTGTCGCGGCCCTTCTGATGGCCGATCACCATGCACGGCTGGCCATTGAAGCGCGCGAAGCCGCCGACGATCGCAAGGTCGTCCGCGAATGCACGGTCGCCATGCAATTCATGAAAATCGGTGAAAAGCTCGCTGACGTAATCGAGCGTGTACGGACGCTGCGGGTGACGCGCAATCTGCGAAACCTGCCACGGCGACAGGTTTGCGTAGAGATCCTTCGTGAGCTGCTGGCTCTTCTTCGACAGCCGCTCGATTTCTTCCGAAATATCGACAGCGGAATCGTCCTGAACGAAGCGGAGTTCTTCGATCTTCGCTTCGAGTTCAGCGATCGGCTGCTCGAAATCCAGAAACGTGGTCTTCATATGTTCGAGTCCTGGGAACATCGGGCAGCGCGTATTCTAACCGCGTCCGCCCCTCAAAAATTCGCGCGTGAACTATCGATTATAAAGCAACGATAGCGCGCGCTTTTCGCGTGGTTATTTTAGTGATCTGACGGAATCGGATTGAGGCTGCGCCACATGTACCACGTCGCGACCGTGCGCCACGGTTCCCAGTTCGCCGCCACTTCGCGCGCCTCGCTGCGCGTCACCGGCTCGCCGCTGAAGTAGTTGACGCTGATCGCCTGAATCAGGCCGAGATCGTCGAGCGGCAGGACGTCCGGGCGCGACAGATTGAAGATGAGGAACATCTCCGCCGTCCATCGGCCGATGCCGCGAATCTGCGTGAGCTCGGCGATGACGGCTTCGTCGTCCATCGACGTCCATGCGTCGACGTGCAGCGCGCCCGATTCGAAATGCTGCGCGAGATCGAGAATGTACTCGGCCTTGCGTTTGGATAAGCCGCACGCCTGCAGTTTCTCGTGACCGAGCTTGATGAAGTGCGCCGGATGAACCTCGGGACATGCGCCCTTCACCCGTTCCCAGATCGCCTGCGCGGCCTTCACCGAAATCTGCTGGCCGGCAACGGAACGCGCGAGCGTGGAGAACGGATCGCCGAGATTGACGAGATGAATCTCGCCGAACTTCGGAATCAGCTTCTTGAGTATGCGGTCGCGTCGCATCAAATCTGCGCACGCGCGGTCCCAGTAGTCGGGACGAACGGCTTCGCGCGTGAGTCCGCCGATTTGCACGGGCACCGCGGCATCCGATGTGACGACGCGCGACTTGCGCACCACTTCGCCGCGTTCGGCGACCAGCGCCTGAGCGCGCGCGCCATCGCCTGCGACCGCGCGGCCGTTGCCCTTCGCGGGCGACGCTTCGGCTTCTTCCGTGCCCGCTTTCGATGCGCGCGCAGCGCCGTTCAGGCGCGTTGCCGTCTCCGGCTTCGCGGCCTTGAGCGCAACGCTGCGCGCCGGCTTCGCCGTCTTGCCGGCCGCCGCACCTGCGCCATCGATCTTCTGCGTGTTCACTTTCGTTTGTGCGCTGCTCGCGCGCTTCGTTGCGCCCGACGCATCGCTGACAGACGCGGGTCGCTTGACCGGCGTCTTCCTGGCCGTTGCCATCTTGCCTCCTGCCTGGTGAGTCGATCAGAGGGTTCGAAGGGCCGCGCTCAAACGCGGCGCCATTCGGTCGACCCACCCGGTTTGTCTTCAAGCGCAATACCGGCTTCGAGCAATGCAGCGCGAATCCGGTCTGCTTCGGCATAGTTCTTCGCCTGCTTCGCGGCGATGCGCTCGGCGATCTTCGCTTCGATCTCTTGCGGCGAGAGTCCCTCGCTCGAGCCTGCGCCGCTCGCCCGCTGCAGGAACGCACGCGGCTCGCGCTGAAGCAGTCCGAGCACGCCCGCAAGACCCTTGAGCTGACGAGCGAGCGCGGCATCGCGCGTACGATTCACTTCGCTCGCGAGATCGAACAACACCGACACGGCCACCGGCGTGTTGAAGTCGTCGTTCATCGCAGACTGGAAACGCTGCGCGTTCGCCTCGCTCCAGTCAAGTTGCTGATTGTCCGGCTCGACATCCTTCAACGCCGTATATAGGCGCGTCAACGCGTTCTTTGCGTCGTCGATATGCACGTCGCTGTAATTCAGCGGCGACCGATAGTGTGCCCGCGCAATAAAGAAGCGCACGACTTCAGCATCAAATTTTTCAAGAACTTCGCGGATCGTGAAAAAGTTGCCGAGCGACTTCGACATCTTTTCACTGTCGATCTGCACGAAGCCGTTGTGCATCCAGTAGTTCACGAACTGCTTTCCGGTTGCGCCTTCGCTTTGCGCGATCTCGTTCTCGTGATGCGGGAACTGGAGATCCATGCCGCCACCGTGGATGTCGAACTGTTCGCCGAGCAACGTGCAGCCCATCGCGGAACATTCGATGTGCCAGCCGGGACGCCCGCGGCCCCACTTCGAGTTCCAGCCTGTGTCTTCCGGCTCGCCCGCCTTCGATTGCTTCCACAGCACGAAGTCGAGCGGATCTTCCTTGGCGTCGTTGGCCGTGACGCGCTCGCCGGCGCGCAAGTCTTCGATCGACTTGCCGGACAGCTTGCCGTAGTCGGTGAACTTGCGCACCGAGTAATTGACGTCGCCGTCTTTGGCCTGATATGCATAACCGTTGGCGTGCAACGCATCGATCATGCCGAGCATCTGCGGCACGAACTCGGTCGCGCGCGGCTCGATGTCCGCACGCGCGACGCCGAGCGCGTCCATGTCCTCATACATCGCCTCGATGAAACGCTGCGTGAGCGACTTGATCGATTCGTTGTTCTCCACCGCGCGGCGAATGATCTTGTCGTCGATGTCGGTGATGTTGCGGACGTAAGTCACCTTGTAGCCGATCTCGCGCAGCCATCGCTGAACGATGTCGAACACCACGAACATGCGCGCGTGCCCGACGTGACAGTAGTCATACACGGTGATTCCGCAGACATACATGCGTACCTCGCCGGCGCGAAGCGGCGTGAAGGTTTGCTTGTCACGCGCGAGCGTGTTGTAGATGCGCAGCGAGTTCATAGAAGGCGAAGCATGGGCCGGAATCAACCGTGTGCCGGGCAGCGAGCGCCGTGAGCGATACGCGCGGGAGCGAAGAGACCCACACGCGAGCGCGAACACGACGGTCATGCGACCAGGACGGAGACGGCCACGAGTGGCGAAAGACAGTCTGGAGTCGGCGCGAGATGCTCGCCTGGAGATCCAGGCGCAAGACTCGTGCGCGGGACGTGCAGACCTTTTGTTAGAATGGGTCGGAGTATAACACCGGGACTTGAGCCTATGAAATCTCGAAGCGGCCGCGCGGCGGGCATGGCAAGCCGCGCTCCGGGCCGGGCCGAAAGCCTTGCCGGACACGACGCCGCATCGGGCATTTCCGCTCGTTCTCCAGTGCTCGCACGCCTTCGCGTGCTCGGGCGCTCGCCGTCCCTTTCGCCGCTTCCACGG
Source organism: Caballeronia sp. NCF2 (assembly GCF_023631205.1). Taxonomy (NCBI): domain Bacteria; kingdom Pseudomonadati; phylum Pseudomonadota; class Betaproteobacteria; order Burkholderiales; family Burkholderiaceae; genus Caballeronia; species Caballeronia sp. NCF2. Next base: position 66,045 of record NZ_JALQDN010000019.1, read on the forward strand.
CTTCTTTCGCCGCCTCATTCATTGACTCGATTCCAAGTGACTCATCGCCACGCGCGCACGCCTCTGCAACTCTCTTGCCGGCTCGTTTCCCGGACGCTCGCCATCGCGGCGCTCGGCTTCGCATGTGTCGGCATGTCCGGGGCCGCGCTCGCGCAGACCTCGACCGCAACTCGCGACGACACGCCGCAGATCGATTCGGCCATCGCGGGCAAGGACTGGAACGCCGCGCTCACACAACTCGATGCGCGCATCGCGAGCAACCCGCGCGACGTGCAGGCAAAGTTCAAGCGCGCCACCGTGCTCGCGCGCCTGAATCGCGACGACGAAGCCATCGCCGCCTTCACCGAGCTCACGCAGGCCTATCCCGAATTGCCGGAGCCGTACAACAACCTCGCCGCGCTCTATGCGAAGAAGGGCCGCTACGAGGATGCACGCGTCGCGCTCGAAACCGCGGTCAAGGCGAATCCAGGCTACGCGCTCGCCTATGACAACCTGGGCGATCTTTATCTTCGTCTCGCGAGCGAGTCGTACAAGCGCGCGCAATCGCTCGGCTCGAAGAGTCCGCTCACGCGCCAGCGCATCACGGCGATTCAGAACATCTACAACCCGCCGAAGAAGCGCGCGGGCGCGGCAGAAGGCGCGTCGGGAACGGGCGCGGCAATTGCGCCAAGTCCGGCCGCGGACGAATGGGCGCCGGCATCCGGAGCCGCCTCGCAGACGATGCCCGGTCCCGACGATTACGCGCCGTTCGGCGGCCCGACGAGCCCGCTGCCGGCCACGCCATACGTCGCGCCGCAAGCGCAGCCATAAGCAGGCGCATTCGCGGCCGACTGTTTGCATTCACCACACGAGGATCGATCCTTCATGAAATTCCTGATGTTGGCGCTGTCGAGCGCTGCCCTGATCGCGACCACGCCTGCGTTAGCGCAGCCGAACGCGCAGGCCGCGCACCCCACCGTGCTCTTCAAGACCACGCAAGGCGACATCAAGGTCGAGCTGTATCCCGAGAAAGCGCCGAAGACGGTCGCGAACTTTCTCGACTACGTGAAGTCCGGTCAGTACAGCGGCACGATCTTTCATCGTGTGATTCCGGGCTTCATGATCCAGGGCGGCGGCTATAGCACGAGCTTCGCCGAGAAGCCGACGCGCGCGCCGATTCCGCTCGAAAGCAAGAACGGTCTGAAGAACGCCACCGGCACGCTCGCGATGGCGCGCACGAGCGATCCGAATTCGGCCACCGCGCAGTTCTTCATCAATACCGTCGATAATGCGGGTCTCGACTATCCGAGCCCGGACGGCAACGGCTACGCCGTGTTCGGCAAGGTCGTCGCGGGCATGGACGTCGTGAAGAAGATCGAAGGCAGCCCGACCACCACGCGCGGCCCGATGCAGGACGTGCCGCAAAAGCCGACCGTGATCGAGTCGGCCACCGTGGTCCCGCAGTAATCCGTAAGCGCCTGTCGCTGACCTGGCGCGCGCTGCGCCAGGGCTCAATCAAACATAATGGAGAGAACATCATCATGGTCGAACTGCATACGAACCACGGCGTCATCAAGATTGAACTGGACGCCGACAAGGCCCCGAAGACGGTCGAGAACTTCCTCAACTACGTGAAGAAGGGTCATTACGACAACACCGTGTTCCATCGCGTGATCGATGGCTTCATGATCCAGGGCGGCGGCTTCGAGCCGGGCATGAAGCAGAAGCCGACCGATGCGCCGATCGACAACGAAGCCAACAACGGCCTCAAGAACGAAAACGGCTCGATCGCGATGGCGCGCACGAACGACCCGCATTCGGCGACTGCACAGTTCTTCATCAACGTGAAGGACAACGACTTCCTGAACCACTCGTCGCCGACGCCGCAAGGCTGGGGCTACACCGTGTTCGGCAAGGTCGTCGAAGGCATGGACGTGGTCGAGAAGATCAAGAAGGTGAAGACCGGCTCGAAGGGCTTCCACCAGGACGTTCCGGTCGACGACGTGGTGATCGAGAAGGCCGTCGTGGTCTGATCACGGTCATTGCATGATCGATACGAAGACTTCATTCGATCGCGAAGCAGCGGGCACAGCGAAAAACGCGCGCCCGCTGTTTTTCATTGGCGATCTGCATCTTTCCGAAGCGATTCCGAAAACGGTTGCGGCCTTCGAGCATTTCATCGAGGTCACGGCGAACGACGCCGATTCGGTCTTCATCCTCGGCGACCTGTTCGAGTTCTGGATCGGCGACGACATTCTCGACGGCCCCGCGACCGACCCGCGCGCCAGCTTCGCGCGCCGCATGACGCGCCTCATGCATACGCTCTCGGAACGCGGCATCGGCCTATATGTGATGCACGGCAATCGCGATTTCCTGCTGGGCAAGCGCTTCATGAAAGATGCAGGCGCGCTGCCGCTGCCCGATCCGTTCGTCATCACCGCGTTCGGCAAGCGCATCGTGCTCGCCCACGGCGATGGCCTGTGCACCGCCGATCGCGCCTATCAAGGCTTTCGCTCGTTCGCGCGCAACAAGCTCGCGCAACGGCTCTTTCTGGCGTTGCCGCTCGACACGCGCCTGGGCATCGGCCAGCGCATGCGCTCGAAAAGCGAGGGCGCGCGCGTGACCACCGGCGTCAAGGCGAAGTACGACGTGACGAAGAAAGCGGTCGCGGAACTCTTCATCAATAGCCGCACGAACACGCTGATTCACGGCCACACGCATCGTCCGGCGATGCATCGCGAAGTCGCAGGCGTGCGCTGGGTTCTGCCCGACTGGGAACTCGACGCGGACCCGCCGCGCGGCGGCTATCTGCGCGTCGATGAAGAAGGCGTGCGCCCGCTGCCGCTTTAACTCGCGCGTTCGAGCGACGCGGCGCGCTCGTCCGCCGCCTTGCCATCCATCGACGTGCACAGGCGCTTGAGATCGACGAGCGCGGCGCCATCGACGGCGTTGAGCGCTTCCACGCGCGCGCCGAGCCGTTCGAGCGCCGCGACGATGTCGTCGATGCGCTGCGTCTGCGTCGACGCGTGATCGATCAGCCCGTGGATCGCGAGCGACACGGGATCGTCCGCGTTCGGCGTAATGCCGTAAGCGCAAAAGCCGCTCTTCGCGGTTTCATCGGATGGCTTCTTCGCGACGGCCGGCATCACGATGCGCGCCGGATTGCCCACCGCCGTACCGCCCGCCGGCACCGGCTTCACGACGACCGCATTCGAGCCGATCTTCGCATCCGCGCCGACCGTGAAGCCGCCGAGCACCTTCGCGCCCGCACCGACGATCACGCCGCGCCCGAGCGTCGGATGACGTTTCGCGCCGCGCGTGAGCGACGTGCCGCCGAGCGTCACGCCCTGATAGATCGTGCAGTCGTCGCCGATTTCGGCCGTCTCGCCGATCACGACGCCCATGCCGTGATCGATGAACACGCGCCGTCCGAGCGTCGCGCCCGGATGAATTTCGATGCCGGTGAGAAAGCGCGCGATCTGCGACACGAACCGCGCGAGCCAGCGCCACTGTCCGCGCCAGCACGCGTTCGCGATGCGATGCAGGACGATCGCGTGCAGCCCCGGATAACAGGTGACGACTTCCCAGGCGCTGCGGGCGGCGGGATCGCGCTCGCGGATGGCGGCGATGTCTTCGCGAAGTCGGTCGAACATGGCGATGTCTCTGAAAGGGGGACGAGTGCTTTGCACGAATCGCGCAAAGCTTATCGGCGTTCGCCGTTTTTCGCCGATTGTAGGACGAGCGCGCGCAGTCTGCCCGATGCCCCCGACGCCAGCGCGGTCAGTCCTTTTTCGTCCGAAGGAGGATGTGCTTCGCGATGCCGCGCAAAATATTCACTTCTTCGCGCTCGAGCCCGGAACGCGCGAACATCCGCCGCACGCGCGACATCAGCTTCTTCGGATTGGCCGGATCGAGAAAATCGAGCGCGACGAGCGCGTCTTCGAGATGCGCGTACATGCCTTCGATTTCATCGCTCGATGCGCTCTGCCCCGCCGATTCCACCACGGCAAGCGGGCTCGCGGACGTCTGGAACGCGACGCGTAGTTCATACGCGAGCACCTGCACGGCCTGCGCGAGATTGAGCGAGCTGTAGGCGGGATTGGCCGGAATATGTGCGAGCGCGCTGCATCTTTCGACGTCCGCGTTGGAAAGCCCGGTGCGCTCGTTGCCGAACACGAGCGCGATATCGCCGTGGCGCACGAATTCATGCGCGCGTTCGGCGAGCGCGCGCGGCGGCATCTGCGGCGGCCCGTATTCGCGCATACGCGCGGTCAGCGCGACCGACCAGCGCACGCCGACGAGCGCATCGGCGAGCGTGTCGACGACATGCGCGGACGCGAGCACGTCGTCGGCGCCGGAGGCCATCGCGATGGCTTCGGGCTCGTTCTTGACGTCGGTCACGCGCGGCGCGACGAGGACGAGGCGCGCGAAGCCCATCGTCTTGAGCGCGCGGGCGGCCGCGCCGACATTGCCCGGATGACTCGGCTCGACAAGGATGAAGCGCGTCGACGTGAAGCCGCCGGCGGGCGCGGAAAGTTCGTTGGGTTCCAAGGCGCGGTTCGTGCTGAATTTTGAAGAAAGTGCGACCCGATATGTTAACGCGCTTTGGCCATGCGCCGGAACCGCGCGGCCACTTTCGGGTAAAATGGCGCCTTCGCGCGCGGCGAACGGTTCTTGCATGGCTTCCAAAGAACCTTCGCGCGAACGCCCCGCTCTTATTCAATTCGTCTTTCGTCGACATAGTCGTTGTCGCCAATTTTCCCGTCCACACGAAGCTGCTGGGCGGTCAGAGGATTTCGCTCATGCATCCGATGCTCAATATCGCTGTCAAGGCCGCCCGCCGCGCCGGACAGATCATCAACCGCGCGTCGCTCGATCTGGATCGTCTCCAGGTCAGCAAGAAACAGCACAACGACTTCGTGACGGAAGTCGACAAGGCGTCCGAAGCCACGATCATCGAGACGCTGCACACCGCCTATCCCGATCACTCGATCCTCGCCGAAGAATCCGGCGCGACGGATCGCGAGTCGGAGTTTCAGTGGATCATCGATCCGCTCGACGGCACCACCAACTTCATCCACGGCTTTCCGTACTACTGCGTGTCGATCGCGCTCGCGCACAAGGGCGTCGTGCAGCAGGCGGTCATCTACGATCCGACGCGCAACGACCTCTTCACCGCATCGCGCGGCCGCGGCGCGTATCTGAACGAGCGACGCATTCGCGTGGGCAAGCTCGACCGTCTGTCGGATGCGCTGATCGGCACCGGCTTCCCGTTCCGCGACGGCCAGGGTCTGAACGCCTATATGCGCCTCTTCAGCGAAATGACGCTGTCGTGCGCAGGGCTGCGCCGTCCGGGCGCGGCGGCGCTGGATCTCGCGAACGTCGCGGCCGGCCGTCTCGACGGCTTCTTCGAGCAAGGCATCCATCCGTGGGATGTGGCGGCGGGCAGCCTCATCGTGACCGAAGCGGGCGGACTCGTCGGCAACTACACCGGCGAATCGGATTTCCTGTTCAGAAACGAAATCGTCGCCGCCAATCCGAAGGTCTACGCGCAGATGGTCAAGATCCTCGACATGTACTCGCGCACGCGCCTGACCGGCGAATAAGCAGCATCGAGGGGGCGCGTCTTGCGCCCCTTTTGTTTGACCTCTTCCGCATCCCGGGCGCGCCGCCTGCTCTGCACCGAATGCAGGGCTCCGTTACAGTGCAAGCTTTGCCCTCGTTCCGGCAACGGCGATGCGCGCTTTCTTCCGCCTGCCCCGCTCTCACGCCGCGCGCCGCGCCCCACGTCATTCCCGCTCATGAAGAAAGGCTTCTATACGATCATCGCCGCGCAGTTCGTTTCGTCGCTCGCCGACAATGCGCTCCTGATCGCGGCGATCGCCATGCTCGCCGTCGTGCATTCCGCGCCGTGGGTCACGCCGCTGTTGCAGATCTTCTTCACGATTTCGTATGTTCTGCTCGCGCCATTCGTCGGCGCATTCGCCGATGCGATCCAGAAGCGCCACGTCATGTTCACGTCGAACGCGCTCAAGGCGGCCGGCTGCGCGATGATGATCGCGGGCGTGCATCCGATGATCGCGTATGGCGTCGTCGGCCTCGGCGCGGCGGCTTATTCGCCCGCGAAATACGGCATTCTCACCGAGCTCTTGCCGCCGCAAAAGCTGATCGCGGCGAACGCGTGGCTCGAATCGGCGACGGTCGGCTCGACGATTCTCGGCACCGTGATCGGCGGCGCGCTCGTGAGCCAGGTCGTCGGGCGCTGGGTCGAGCACGCGCATCTGCCGTTCGTGAGCAGCGCCGCGCACGCCGCGCTCTTCGCCGTGATGGTGATCTACGCGTCGGCGGCCGTCATCAACGTGTTCATTCCCGATACCGGCGCGCGCTATCCGAACCTGCTGAACGAACCGACGAAGCTCGTCCACGATTTCTCGCGCTGCTTCATGCTGCTGTGGAAGGACAAGCTCGCGCAGATCGCGCTGTGGGTCACGACGCTGCTCTGGGGCGCGGCCGTCACGCTGCAATTGCTCGTGCTGAAATGGGCCGATGCGAATCTCGGCCTGTCGCTCTCCAAAGCCGCCGTGCTGCAGGGCGTGACGGGCGTGGGCATCGCGCTCGGCGCGGCGGCGGCGTCCGCGTGGATCGTGCTGCGCCAATCGCTGAAAGTGCTGCCGGTCGGCGTGCTGATCGGCGCGGTCGCGGTCGCGATGGCGTTCTACAACAAGGACCTCTTTCCGGCCGGCGCGGGCGTGCATATCGGTCCGCTCTTCGCGCCGGCGTACATCCTGATGGCCTATCCGCTGATGATCGCGCTCGGCGGCCTGTCGGGCTTTTTCATCGTGCCGATGAACGCGATCCTGCAGCATCGCGGCGCGACGCTGCTGTCGGCCGGACATTCCATCGCGGTGCAGAACTTCAACCAGAATCTCGCCGTGCTCGCAATGCTCGGCGCTTACGCCTTGCTGTTGACGGAGAAGGTGCCGGTGCAGTGGATCATCGTCGTGTTCGGCGTCTTCGTGTGCCTGATGATGGCGCTGGCGATGCGCCGCCACACGCACAACGAGCGCGAAACCGATCTCGTCGCGCTCGTCGAGGAATGAACCTTGCTCCACGGTGAACGGTGTATTCTGGGTTCATGCCCCGGCGCCGGCTCACGAGGAAACCATGGGAGGAACGCCGGCGGCGGGGTCGGGTCGTAACGCCATGTACGGCCCGGCGCGGCCGATCGCGGGCATCCGCATGGCGCATCGCGGACGGACCCGGCGATATTCATTCCTCGGCAAACGTCAATAAAGGAGCATGGAAATGGGATTGTTCACACGTTCGACGCTCGACAGCAAGATCAATGGCGCAGCCGATGTCGGCCAGCGCGCGGTACGCGGTGCGAGCGACGCGGTCGATTCGGCGAGCAGCCAGTTGCGCAGCCTGCTCGATGATCTGGAAAGCTCGATCTCCGGCGCAAGGGACGTCGATGCCGACAAGCTGCGCAAGGAACTGCAATCGCGCCTCAAGACCGCCCGTTCGCAGATGAACGGCGCGGGCACGGCGCTCACCGGCAGACTGAACGACGCAGCCGGTTACGCCGACGAGTTCGTTCACGACAAGCCGTGGCACACGCTCGGCGCGGTGGCGGGTCTCGCATTGCTCGTCGGATATCTCGCCGGGCGCGCGTGACGCGCTCCGGCGTCATCGGAAATCGCCGCCGGCACGGCATCGCGCCCGTGCCGGCGGCGGCGTTCGCGTGGGCAATGCATATCGACTAGGCACATCTCGTTGGCCATTCGGCCGACTCGCCGTCATCTCGCGACAGGTTAAACTCCTGCTCTATCGGCTGAACGACGGCCGGCGCACGTCGCGCCCGGCCGTTTAGTCATTCTGGCCTTCAAAGCACGCAAGATGGGCACTCAAACGGCAACTCCCGACACCTCACCAGACACCGCCGCGCCGCTCGCGGACCTGTCGCAGCACACGCCGATGATGCAGCAGTATCTGCGCATCAAGGCGGAGCATCCCGGCACGCTCGTTTTCTACCGGATGGGCGATTTCTACGAGCTTTTCTTCGACGACGCCGAGAAAGCCGCGCGTCTGCTCGATCTCACGCTCACACAGCGCGGCGCATCGGGCGGCAATCCGATCAGGATGGCGGGCGTGCCGCATCACGCATGCGAACAATATCTCGCGAAGCTCGTGAAGCTGGGCGAATCGGTGGCGATCTGCGAGCAGATCGGCGATCCGGCGACATCTAAAGGTCCGGTCGAGCGCAAGGTCGTGCGCGTCGTCACACCGGGCACGCTCACCGACGCAGCCCTGCTCTCCGATAAGAGCGATGTCTATCTGCTGGCGCTCTGCCCCGCGCACAACCGTCGCGGCGTGGTGACGAGCGTCGGCCTCGCGTGGCTCAATCTCGCGAGCGGCGCATTGCGTCTCGCGGAAGTCGCGCCGAATCAGGTCAGCGCGGCGCTCGAGCGCATTCGTCCGGCGGAAACGCTCATCGCCGATTCGATCACCGACGTTCAGGCGTCGCTCGGCGTGACGCATCCCGGCGCGACCACGCGCGTGCCGGCGTGGCACTTCGACGTCGGCTCGGGCACGCAGCGCTTGCGAGAGCAACTCGATGTCGCGAGCCTCGACGGTTTCGGCGCGCAAACGCTCACCTGCGCGTGCGGTGCGGCCGGCGCGCTGCTGCTCTATGCCGCCGCCACGCAAGGCCAGCAGTTGCGCCACGTGCGCAGTCTGAAAGTCGAATACGAATCGGAGTACATCGGGCTCGATCCGGCCACGCGACGCAATCTCGAACTCACCGAAACACTGCGCGGCACCGAATCGCCGACGCTGTTCTCGCTGCTCGACACTTGCTGTACGACGATGGGCAGCCGCCTGTTGCGCCACTGGCTGCATCATCCGCCGCGCGATGCGTCGATCGCTCAGGCGCGCCAGCAGGCGATCGGCGCATTGCTCGACGCGCCCACGAGCGGCGGCCTCGACACGCTGCGCGGCGCGCTGCGCAAGATTTCGGACATCGAGCGCATCACGGGCCGTCTCGCGTTGCTGTCGGCGCGTCCGCGCGATCTGTCGAGCCTGCGCGATACCTTCGCCGCGCTGCCCGATCTGCGCGCCCTCGTCGCCGCAGTCGCCACGCATGCGCCGGCGCTCGAGCGCATCGACGCCGGGCTTGAACCGCCGCACGAATGTCTCGATCTGCTGACGAACGCCATCGCAGCGGAACCCGCCGCGCTGATTCGCGACGGCGGTGTGATCGCGCGCGGCTACGATCCCGATCTCGACGAATTGCGCGATATTTCGGAGAACTGCGATCAGTTCCTGATCGATCTCGAAGCGCGCGAGCGCACGCGCACCGGCATCGCGAATCTGCGTGTCGAGTACAACAAGGTGCACGGCTTCTATATCGAGGTCACGCGCGGGCAGACCGACAAGGTGCCCGACGACTATCGCCGCCGTCAGACGCTCAAGAACGCCGAGCGCTACATTACGCCCGAACTGAAGGCGTTCGAAGACAAGGCGCTTTCCGCGCAGGAACGCGCCCTCGCCCGCGAACGCGCGCTGTACGACGCGCTCTTGCAGAACCTGTTGCCCTTCATCGCGGATTGTCAGCGCGTCGCAAGCGCGCTCGCGGAACTCGATCTGCTGTGCGCGTTTGCCGAACGCGCCCGCGCGCTCGACTGGGTCGCACCGGAATTCAGCGCCGACGCGGGCATCGATATCGAACAGGGCCGGCATCCGGTCGTCGAGGCGCAGGTCGAGCAGTTCATCGCCAACGACTGTTGTCTCAGCCAGGACCGCAAGCTGTTGCTCATCACCGGCCCGAACATGGGCGGTAAATCGACCTTCATGCGTCAGACCGCGCTGATCGCGCTGATGGCGCACGTCGGCAGTTACGTGCCCGCGAAGCGCGCGCGTTTCGGCGCGCTGGATCGCATCTTCACGCGCATCGGCGCCGCCGACGATCTCGCGGGCGGACGTTCGACCTTCATGGTCGAGATGACGGAGGCAGCGGCGATTCTCAACGACGCGACCGCGTCGAGCCTCGTCTTGATGGATGAGATCGGACGCGGCACGTCGACCTTCGACGGCCTCGCGCTCGCATGGGCGATCGCGCGGCATCTGCTCACGCACAACGCCTGCTACACGCTCTTCGCCACGCATTACTTCGAGCTCACGCAGTTGCCCGCGGAATTTACGCAGGCGGCCAACGTGCATCTGTCGGCGGTGGAGCACGATCACGGCATCGTGTTCCTGCACGCGGTGAGCGAAGGTCCGGCCAATCAGAGCTACGGTCTGCAGGTCGCGCAGCTCGCCGGCGTGCCAGGCGCCGTGATCCGCGCGGCGCGCAAGCATCTCGTCCATTTGGAGCAGCAGTCGATCAGCCAGCCCGCCGCGCAATTCGACCTGTTCGCGAGCCAGCCTTACACGCCTTATGAAGATGAAGCGCCAGCGAAGGAAGCGCCCGAACATCCGGTGATGGAAAAACTGCGCGCGCTCGATCCGAACGATCTGCGGCCGCGTGAGGCGCTCGATCTGCTCTACGAACTGCATGAACTGGCGAAGCTTGCGCCGGATGCCGCGCGTTGAGCGTGACACTTCGCGCGTTGCGCGTGCCGCGACATGTTTGACGCGCGTCATGGCGATCGGCGCCGCACTCGCGTGCGGCACGATCGCGCAGGCGCGCGCCGAGGGCAGCGCGCCGCTCGGCTTCGCCGTTCTGTCCGGCGCCATTTCCCGCCCCGCCGACGAAGCGCCCGTGCGCCGCATGCTCGACGCGATCGGGCGCGACCCCAACATCGCGTTCATCGTCTACGACGGCAATTTGAAGGACGGCGCCGAACCGTGCCGCGACAGCGTCTATCAGTCGCGGCACGATCTGCTCGACGCGTCGCGCACGCCGCTCGTGCTGCTGCTCGGCCAGCACGACTGGGCGGATTGCGGACTCGCGCATGCGGGTGCCTACGATCCGGTCGAGCGGCTCGACTTCGTGCGCCAGCTCTTTTTCGCCGATGCCGGGTCGCTCGGGCAGAACCCGCTTACGCTCTCGCGCGAAAGCGATGTCGCGCGCTTTCGGACCTTCCGGGAAATCGTGCGCTGGCAGGCGCAAGGCGTCGCGTTCATCGGGCTGAATGCACCGAGTCCGAACAATCACTATCTGACCGCGGGCGGGCGCAACGGCGAGTTCGAGGATCGCGCCGTCGCGACAACATTCTGGCTCGAACACGCGGCGGAATCGGCGCGACGTTCCGAGATGCGCGCGCTCGTCATCCTGCTGCAGGGCGATCCCGATTTGTCGCGCTACGAACGGCGCGAGCGCTTCGCGTGGCTGCGCTTCTCGCGCACGAACCAGCCGCGCGATGGCTTTCTGGAATTGAAACGCAGCCTCGTGAAAGCGGCCGAAAGTTTTCGCGGGCCCGTGATCGTGATTCACGGCACGGATGCGCCCGAGCCGAACGGCTTTCACATCGATCAACCTTTGCGCAACGACAAGGGCTTGATCGTTACGAATCTCACGCGCGTCGCGATTGCGTTCAAGAAGCCGCAATCGCAATGGCTCGAAGTGCAGAGCGATGCGCAGTGGCATCCGCCGTTTCGTCTGCGCGTGCGCGATGTGAATGTGAATGTGAAGGACACGCGCACGCGTGAACCGGTCGCGCCACCAGAGACGCCAGCTGCATCCTACCCGGCTCCTTACCCCGCGCCTCAGCCGACGATGCCCGCATCAGCGCCGCCCGCGTTGCCGCGTAACGACCTGCCCGAGTCGCTGCCGGCGCCGCCGTCGATGCCCCTGCCGGCATCCGACCTGCCGCCGATCCTCACGCCGCCGCAGTCGTTGCCGCCGATCTATCCCGTGCCCGCGTCGGGCGTGCAGAACGGGACCGGCGCGACGAACGGGCAATAAAAAAGCGCAGCCGTAGCTGCGCTTTCTTCGTCGACCGACGCGCTCAGTGCAGCGTCGGACCTGCGTCCTTGGGCGGTGCGTCGTCATCGTCCTCGTCGTCATCGACGACATGCAGGCCGTCCGCGCCGTGCGCGTGCTGATGTTCGATTTCGTCGTCCGTCGCCGTGCGCACTTCCTGCACCGACAGCGCGAAACGCAGCGCCATGCCGGCGAGCGGATGATTGCCGTCGAGCACCACTTTGTCTTCGGCGACGTCGGTCACGGTGTAGATGAGCGAGTCGATATCGTCATCGCCGTCTTCGGGCGTGCCTTCGAACTGCATGCCGACTTCCAGCGGCTCCGGAAAACGGCTGCGCTCTTCGACCTTCACGAGCTCGGGATCGTACTCGCCGAATGCATCCTGCGGCTCGAGTTGAATGAGCGTTTCATAGCCCGCCTCGTGACCGTCGAGCGCTTCCTCGATCTTGGGGAACGTGCCATCATAGCCGCCGTGCAGATAGACCATCGGCTCGTCGCTCTCCTCGATCAGATTGCCTTGCGCATCCGATAGCTTGTAAGCGACCGAAACGACAGTGTCTTTCGCAATTTTCATTGGATCCTCCAAGATACAAGCCTCGATTATACGATGCCCAAGCGGCCCTCATACGCAACACCGTCCCCCGTTTCCGGCCTTCCCGAGCATGCCCGCGCGCCTTTGCCGGACGAACTCACACCGCTGTTGGGCAACCGTACGCCGCGACAGTTCATGCGGCGTTACTGGCAGAAGAAACCGCTCTTGATCCGGCAGGCGATTCCCGATATCGCGGCGCCGCTCGCACGCGACGAACTGTTCGAACTTGCCGATCTCGACGACGTCGAGGCACGGCTCATCACGCATTTTCGCAATGCGTGGAATCTGGAGCACGGACCGTTCGCGCCCGACGAATTGCCATCGGTCAAAAAGCGTGAATGGACGCTGCTCGTGCAAGGCGTGAACCTGCATCACGACCGCGCACACGCGCTGATGAACCGGTTCCGCTTCATTCCGGACGCGCGCCTCGACGATCTGATGATCTCCTATGCGACCGATGGCGGCGGCGTCGGACCGCATTTCGACTCTTACGACGTGTTCTTGCTTCAGGTCCATGGCAAGCGGCGCTGGCGAATCGGCGCGCAGCGCGACCTTTCGCTAAAACCCGGACTGCCGTTGAAAGTTTTACAGCACTTCGAGCCCGAGGAAGAATGGGTGCTGGAGCCGGGCGACATGCTTTATCTGCCGCCGCATATCGCACACGACGGCATCGCCGAGGGCGAATGCATGACGGCATCGATAGGCTTTCGCGCGCCCTCGTCGCACGAGCTCACGGCTCAGTTCCTCTATCACCTCGCCGAGCGCGCCGGTGAAGCATCGGAGGGTGCTCGCGGCAACGCGCGGTATCGCGATCCGACGCAGGAGCCGGTGTCGAATCCGGCGGCGCTGCCCGCGCTGCTGATCGACCGCGTTGGCGCGATACTTGCGAACGTGAACTGGAACGAAAAGGACATCGCGGAGTTTCTGGGTACTTATCTGAGCGAGCCGAAAGCGAACGTCGTGTTCGATGCACCCGACCGTGCGCTGAATGAGCAAAAATTTGTAGAACGAGCGAAAAAGACAGGCGTCAGGCTGGATAGAAAGACCATTTTGCTCTATAACGCCCGTTCTTATTTCGTAAATGGCGAAGCGGAAGTCTTGTCGTCGAAGCTGAAAAAGTGGCTCCCTGAATTGGCCGATACTCGGTCTCTGGAGGCGAAACGCTTTGTAACACTTACAGACGAATCGACAATGACAGCGCTGCTACACGAATGGTATCGTGCGGGCTGGATTCTTTTGGGCGCTTTGCCTTGACGGGCGTGCCTTTACAGGATTTCACGGAATACAGCAGATGCTAGAAATTTGCTGTTCCGCAATATGAAAATTTGTATGAGAAAGACAACGTATCGTCCCCTGATTTATCGACGGTCGTTACGAAAGTGCCTATAATTTCCGGCCAAGCCGTAGGAAGTCTCACATAAAAAAGAATTGTGAGTCTCCACAGCGGCCCAGGTCGGTGTTGGAGCACACATTACCGGTACTTTGCGCTGTTGCTTACCTTTAACCATAAAAGGACGTGATCATGAAGAAATCCCTCCTCGTAGCATCCCTGTTGGCTGCTGTTGCTCTGGCTGCATGCAACAAGTCTAGCGAAACGGCTGCTCCGAGCGCTGCAAGCGATACGTCGGCTGCTTCGGCTCCGGCTGCTGCTGCTTCGGACGCAAACGCTGCTGCATCGAGCGCTTCGGCCGCTGCAAGCGACGCAGCTTCGGCTGCTGGCGCAGCTTCGGACGCTGCCGCTTCGGCTGCCGCTCCGGCATCGGGCGCAAGCCAGTAAGGCTAGCGCTACGCCGCAGGCCGCTTCATGCGGTCTGCCAACGAAAAAACCGGCCCTTGGGCCGGTTTTTTTGTATCTGCTTTTGTATCTGCTTGCTGCGTCGGTCGGCGCGCAAGGCGTCTTCGATTCAGAGCGTGAGCCAGTCGAAGCCTTCCGCCTGAGTCGCGACGACGACGTCCACCGCACTCGCGCCCAACACGGACGCAAGCGCCGCCTGCGCGAGGTGCGGCAGATTGTTTTGCTGACTCAGATGCGCGGCCACGAGATGGCGCAGCTTGGAGCGATCCAGCGACGCGAGAATGGCCGCCGCCGCTTCGTTATTCAGGTGTCCATGCGTGCCGCCGATACGCGCCTTGAGCATCGGCGGATAGCGGCTCGCGGCAAGCATCTCGACATCGTGATTGGATTCGAGCACGAGTGCGTCGCAGCCGCTCAGCACGCTCGTGATATGCGGCGTCGACACGCCGACATCCGTTAACACGCCGAGCCGGCTCGCGCCGTCGGAGAACACGTATTGCAGCGGCTCACGCGCATCGTGAGGCACGGTGTACGGCAGCACGCTCAGATCGCCGATGGCGACGCTTTCATCGCCCCATAGCACGTTCAATTCGACCTTGGCTTCATCGGCGCCGATGGCGCGCGCCGTGCCCCAGCTCATGTACAGCGGAATCGACCAGCGGCGCGCCAGCGTCAGCGCGCTGCCGATATGGTCCGTGTGCTCATGCGTGATGACGATGGCGTCGAGATCTTCGGCACGGCAGTTCAGACGCGCGAGACGGCGCTCGACCTCCTTGCCGGAGAATCCGCAATCGAGCAGCACGCGCGTCGTCGTCGTACCGCTCGATGCCTCGACGAGCAATGCATTGCCCTCGCTGCCGCTGCCGAGACTGGCGAATCTCACGATGTCTTCACTTCAGGATGTCGTTAGTTCAACTGCGCGTGCAGCAAGGAAACGATGCGCTGCGCATCGGACGACGTGTCCGGCTGGCCGTTCGCATCGACGACGCCGACTTGCGTGACCGAGTCGGCCTTCGGCCTCACGTTGACGAGGAACTGGCGCGTCGGCTTCGGCGTGTTGCTCGAGAAGAACTTGCCGAAGAGGCCGTCCTTCTTCAGCTCCGCCATGGAGTCCGAAAAATGGACGTAATAGATGCCCTTGTCGCGATCGCGATTGTCGACCGTGAAGTTGGTGCGATCGAGCGCGAGGCCCACACGCAGCCAGGCGCGATCGAACGGCTCGGCGAGATCGAGCGTGGAGCCGCCCGCGCTCGGGTCGACCGCGACCTTCGCGCCGATCGGACGCGCTTGCGCCATCAACTGCTGCGACTGCTTTTCCGTCAGGCCGAACTTCTGCATCAGCTTCGTGAGCACCGCGGCTTCGAGCTGCGGATTACGCGGACGCGCCTCCCAGCGCGACGACGTCTTGTCCTGCCCCGTCAGCACTTCTTCCATCGCGCTGTGCGTGACGGAGATGTCGGTCGAGCCATCGGATGCGCGATCGACCTGCGTGCGGAACATGTCGCGCGTACCCGACGAGTACGCGAAGTCGAGCAGCTTGCCCACGCTGTTCCTGAACCAGTCGTTCGGAATGTTCGCGCGGTTTTCGGCCCAGTCCGTCGCCATGATGCCCGTCTGCGGGGCATCGGTCTTGAGCGTGAAGCCGTTCTCTTCCCAGAACTCCTTCAGCGGTCCCCAGACCTGGTCCGGCGAACGGCCATCGACGACGAGCCAGCGGTGATCGCCATCGCTTTCGATGTGCATGCCGAACGGATCCTGCGCGTTCGGCACGCCGAGCGTCGCGTTGCCGGCCGGCGTGACCGCTCGCTCCGCGGCGCCGCCGAGCGAGTTGATCTTGGGCGGCGCGGCATAACGCTGGCTGATGTCGGCCGTGGTCAGGTCGGACGGAACGGCCAGCGAGGGTGCGGTTTCAGCAGCCTTGTAGTTGACGCGATCCGGCGCGAGCCAGTCGTTGAGCGTGTCGCAACCCGCGAGCGCGAAGACCGCACCGGCGCCGAGCGACAGCACGCCCAGGCGTTTGGCACGAGTAAGAAGAGCGGAACGTTTCATGAGGTCCTTCTTTGCTGCTGATGCGCATTGCCTCGCGCCGAACCCGCTCTAGGCGAGCGGCTCAGCGAGGCCAATGTCGAGGCCAATGAGCGGCGGTTGATGACTGAAGGTGTGGTTCATTTCGATCACGTGCGGCGGCGCGGCTTTCGATTCCTTGTGACTCGGCGCGCCGCCCCATGCGATCAGGCGAGGAGCCCGGCGTCGCGCAACGCGCCACGCACCACGTCGTGATAGCGCGCGTCGAGCGGCGTGAGCGGCAGCCGGATGCCGCCTTCCATGCGGCCGAGCGCCTGCAGCGCCCATTTGGCCGGAATCGGATTCGATTCGCAGAAGAGTTGCTTGTGCAGCGACAGCAGCTTCAGATGGATGCGGCGCGCGGTGATCGCATCGCCTTCGATCGCGGCGCGGCAGAGCTGGCTCATTTCCTTCGGCGCGACGTTGGCCGTCACCGAGATGTTGCCGTGTCCGCCGAGCAGCATGAGCGCGATCGCCGTGGGATCGTCGCCGCTGAAGATGCTGAAATGCGCCGGCGCGTGCTTGATCAGATGCGCAGCGCGATCGATGTTGCCCGTCGCTTCCTTGACGCCGATGATGCCCGGCACGTCCGCGAGGCGCAGGATCGTTTCGTTGCTCATGTCGGCAACGGTGCGGCCCGGCACGTTGTAGAGCAGCACCGGCAGATCGACGGCTTCGGCGATCGCCTTGAAATGGCGATACATGCCTTCCTGCGTCGGCTTGTTGTAATACGGAACGACTTGCAGCGTGGCGTCGGCGCCGACCTTTTTGGCCTGCTTCGAGAGCTCGATGGCTTCGGCGGTCGAATTGCCGCCCGCGCCCGCGATGATCGGAAAGCGCTTGGCCGTATGCTCGACGGCCGTCTGGATCATCAGGATGTGTTCTTCGACCGACAAAGTGGCCGACTCGCCACTGGTGCCGACCACGACGAGTCCGTTCGAGCCTTGTTCGACGTGCCAGTCGATCAGTTTTCGAAACGCCGGCAGATCGAGACTACCGTCCTCGTGCATCGGTGTGACGATGGCAGGGATACTGCCGCGGATCTGGATGCCGCCGTGTGTTCCGTTTGTCATGAAACTCTATGAATTTAATCGTGAATTTAATCGCAAAAAGCGATATTACGCGATTGTAGCGGATTAGCCGCCGAGCGCGTAACGTGGCGGACCCGGGGGTATGTTACTAATCGTGAGTGGGTTTTCCGCTGACTGCGGTGCGCGAACCGCACAGATTCGCTGCACGTAGGCAGGGCGCGGGTCATCGACGAACCCGTCTTCGTAGCCGATCACGCGCAGTCGCCCTCGCACCGCTTCGAGCAGTTCGCCGGGTTCGAGCAGAAACGCCGGATTCGACGGCTTGCCGATACTGCCGTTGCCCGCCGCGAACGTTTCGTAGATCAGCACGCCGCCGGGTGCGAGCGCGTCGATGAAGTGCCCGAACAGCGGCCGATGCAGATAGTTGGTGACGACGACGGCATCGAACTTTCGATCGCCCGAAAGCGGCCACGGCGCGCCGTTTTCCAGATCGGCGGCAAGCGTTTCGATGCCTTCGAGCGCCGCCATCGACGCGAGCGCGTCCGCGTCACGATCGACCGCCAGCACGGAAAAACCGCGCGCCGCGAACCAGCGCGCGTGGCGCCCGCTGCCCGCGGCGACGTCGAGGACCGCGCCGCCGGGCGCGACGAGATGCGCCCAGCGCGCGACCCACGGACTGATCGCACTGTCCATCAGTTGTAAGACAGCCCCATGGCCTCGCGCACGTCGCGCATCGTTTCGGTCGCGAACTTGCGCGCCTTGTCGCAGCCGTCCGCGACGATCGCGCGCAACAGCGACGGATCGTCCATGTACTTCTGCGCGCGTTCCAGCATCGGCTGCTGCTCGCGCAGAATGCCTTCGATCACCGGCTGCTTGCACTCCAGACAGCCGATGCCCGCGCTGCGGCAGCCCTTCTGCACCCATTCGTGCGTGTTTTCGTCGGTGTAGACCTGATGCAGTTGCCACACCGGACACTTGTCGGGATCGCCCGGATCGGTGCGGCGCACGCGCGCCGGGTCGGTCGGCATCTTGCGGACTTTCTGCTCGATGGTCGCCGCGTCCTCACGCAAGCCGATGGTGTTGCCGTACGACTTCGACATCTTCTGGCCGTCGAGGCCCGGCATGCGCGACGCTTCGGTCAGGAGAACCTGCGGCTCGACCAGAATGATCTTGCGCGCGCCTTCGAGATAGCCGAACAGACGCTCGCGATCGCTCATCGACAGGCTTTGCGATTCCTGCAGCATCGCGCGCGCTTGTTCGAGCGCTTCGTCGTCGCCTTCCTGCTGATACGCGACGCGCAGCTCGTGATACAGCTTCGAGCGCTTGCCGCCGAGTTTCTTGGCCGCTTCGAGCGCCTTCTCCTCGAAATCCGGCTCCTTGCCATAGAGATAGTTGAAGCGGCGCGCGATCTCGCGCGTCATTTCCACGTGCGGCACCTGATCCTCGCCCACCGGCACGAGCGACGCGCGATACAGCAGGATGTCCGCCGCCATCAGCACCGGATAGCCGAGGAAGCCGTACGTCGACAGATCCTTTTCGCGCAGCTTTTCGATCTGCTCCTTGTAGGTCGGCACGCGTTCGAGCCAGCCGAGCGGCGTGCCCATGCCGAGCAGCAGCGAAAGTTCGGCGTGCTCGGGCACGCGGCTCTGGATGAAGAGCGTCGCCTGTGCCGGGTCGATGCCGGACGCCAGCCAGTCGATGAGCACTTCCCAGACGTTTTTCTCGATGACCTCGGGCGTCTCGTAGTGCGTCGTGAGCGCGTGCCAGTCGACCACTGCGAAGAAGCACGGATATTCGGACTGCAGCCGCACCCAGTTTTTCAGCACGCCGTGATAGTGGCCGAGGTGCAGCGACCCGGTGGGCCGCATGCCGGAGAAGATACGGTCAGGGAACATGATGTTATGGGAATAGTGAAGCGAGGGGATTCAAGATAGCCGACACCGCCGTATAGCCGACGTTCACGAGCGGCCCGAGCCAGAAGCGCGTCAGCACGCCGGTCACGACGAGCGCCATCACGATGAAGAAGCCGTACGGCTCGAGCTTCGAAAACGCGATGGACGCGCGCACCGGCAGAAGCGCCATGACGACACGCCCGCCGTCGAGCGGCGGCAACGGAAAGAGATTGAGCACGCCGAGCACGAGATTCACGCTGATGCCCGCCTGAGCCATGCCCGTGAAGAACGGCTCGTCGATGTGAAAGGCCCGCAGCAGCACGAAGATCACGCCCCAGACGATCGCCTGGGCGAAGTTGCTGCCCGGCCCGGCCGCCGCGACCCACAGGCTGCCCCAGCGCGGATTGCGCAGGTTGCCGAACGCCACGGGCACGGGCTTCGCATAGCCGAACATGAACGCACCGCTCGTCACGAAGTAAAGGACGATCGGAATGACGATCGTGCCGATCGGGTCGATGTGGCGCATCGGGTTCATCGAAACGCGGCCGAGAACGTAGGCCGTGTTGTCGCCGAGCAGTCGCGCGGCGTAGCCATGCGCGGCCTCGTGCAGCGTGATCGCGAAAATCACGGGGAGCGCGTAGACCGCGATGGTCTGTATCAGGGAAGCATCCATAGGGCGGTATTGTAACAAGCAGGCAGGTTGGATCAGACACGCACGGCGGCGCCGTGCGCGCACTATTTCGCCCATGGTGTGAGCAAACGCTTAATCGGGACTTATGCCCGTGTGCGCTACTGCGCGGCGCTTACGCCGTGAGCCCGAACGGTTCGAGACTGCCTCTCCCCGCGCGCACGAGCACTGGCTCCCCCGAAGAAAGATCGATCACCGTGGACGGCTCCGCCGGACACGCGCCGGCATCGATCACGAGTTCGATCTGTTTTTCGAGGCGTTCGCGGATTTCCTCGGCGTCGTTGAGCGGCTCGGTGTCGGGCGGCAGGATCAGCGTCGATGCAAGCAGCGGTTCGCCGAGCGCCTCCAGCAACGCGAGCGTGATCGCGTGATCGGGCACGCGCAGCCCGATCGTCTTGCGCGACGGATGCGAAAGCCGCCGCGGCACTTCCTTGGTCGCCTGCAGCACGAAAACGTAAGGCCCAGGCGTCACCGACTTGATCAGCCGATACTGCTGGTTGTCGACCATGGCGAAATTGGACAGCTCGGAGAGGTCGCGCACGAGCAGGGAGAGCAACTGCTTGTCGTCGATGCCGCGCACGCGTCGCAATCGCTCGACCGCGTCCTTGTCGTCGAGATGGCAGCCGAGCGCGTAGCTCGAATCGGTCGGCAACGCGACGAGACCGCCGTCCTTGATGATCTGCACGGCCTGATTGATGAGCCGCGGCTGCGGATTATCCGGATGAATGCGAAAGAATTGAGACATGGCGACGCCTTATTGTTTCGATCGTTATCGCGATGGGCCGAGCGGCGCGCGACTTCTTGTCTCGCGCGCGAGCGCGCCCTGCGCGATGCGCGTGCGGAAAATCACAGGTGATGCAAAGACCGTGCGCGCGAGCAGAAAGACGCGCGCCGCGGGAACGCTAAAGCCAGCGCTCCCAGACAGGCGTGAGATCGTCGGGCAACGGCGGAAGCAGGCCGAGATCGACGCGCCCTTCGCCCGCGCCGTGGAAGTCCGAGCCGCGCGATGCCTCGAACCCATAGCGGCGCGCGACATCGGCGTATTCGCGGTACTGGTCGGGCGTATGGCTGCCCGTCACGACTTCGATGGCCCGGCCGCCGAGCTCGATGAATTCATCGAAGAGCGCGGCGAATTCGACCGGCGTGAAGTCATAGCGGCCCGGATGCGCGATGATCGGCTCGCCGCCCGCATCCTTGATCCATTTCACGGCGTCCGCGAGCTTCGCCCAGCAATGCCCGACGAAACCCGGCTTGCCGTCGCCGAGATAGCGCGCGAACACATCCGACGTGGACTGCGCATACCCCGCCTCCACCAGATACCGCGCGAAGTGCGTGCGCGAGATCATGTCGGGATCGTCGGTGAAGCGCAGCGCGCCTTCGTAGCAATCCGGAATGCCGACCGCCGCGAGCGCCTCGCCGATCGCCACGCCGCGCGCCGCGCGCCCGTTGCGCGTCGATTCGAGCCCCTTGCGCAGCGCATCGTTATGTGGATCGACGTTCATGCCGACGATATGCACCGTGCGCGAAGCCCACGTCACCGAAATCTCGACGCCGGGCAGATAGCGCATGCCGAGCGCCTCGGCGGCCTTCTTCGCTTCGTCCTGCCCGCCGAGCTGATCGTGATCCGTCAGCGACCATAGCGTGACGCCGTTCGCGTGCGCGCGCGCGGCGACATCGGCGGGCGCAAACTGTCCGTCGGACACGGTGGAATGGCAATGCAGATCGGCGTTCATCGTCGTTTATCGGGCTTCACTCACATTCTAACTGTATCGGCGCGACAAGCCGATTATGTAGTTCCTTCGTTCCGTGCTGCGCCGCTCACGCGCAGAACGATTCGACGAGCGCCGCGACGCGCTCCGGCTGATCGTGATGGATCATGTGACCGGCCTCGTCGACGATTTCCTCGCGCCAGTCGGGAAACGCCTGAAAGCGCGTCTTGAATTCGGCGATGGGCGTCTCGCCCGCGAAAGCCGCGAGCGTCGGCGAATCCTTCGCCTCGACGTGCAGCACGGGCGCCGCCACGCGCGCCCACGCCGCGCTCACCTCGTCGAGCCGATACAGCGTCGGTCCGCGCAATTTGTGCGCCGGATCGGCAAGCAGATGGAAGCGCCCATCCGCTTCCTCGCGGGACCAGTGTTGCGCGAGATAGCGCGCACGCGCGAGCGGCAGACGCGGATTCGTGCGGATCAGCCGGTCGGCGACTTCGTCGAGGCTCGCGTAGCTGCGCAGCGCGGGCGGCGCGCGCAGATCGTCGAGCCATTGCGAAATGCGCCCCGGCGATTGCGACGCGCGCGCCGCCGGCAATCCGAAGCCTTCGAGATCGACCACGCGGCGCACGCGCGCGGGCCGCACGCCCGCGTACAGCAGCGCGACGTTCGCGCCCATGCTGTGGCCGACGATGTCCACCTGACCGCCCGGCGCGTAATGGTCGAACAGCACGTCGAGATCGGAGAGATAGTCGGGAAAGTAGTAATGGCCGCCGCCCTTCTGCGCGACCGGCCAGTCGGAGAGCCCGAAGCCGCGCGCATCGGGCGCGAGCACTTGCCAGTCGCCCGCGAGTGCATCGACGACGAACTGGAACGACGCGCCGATATCCATCCAGCCGTGCAGCATGAAGAGCATCGGGGCGTCGGGCGAGCCCCAGCGGCGTACGTGCAGGCGCACGCCGCGCGCGTCGACGAATTCGGAGCGCGAATCTTTCATGGTGTCGTCTCGAAGTAAAAAAGGATGATCGTTCGATTATAGCGACGAAGAACCTGCCCTACTTCGCATCGTCGAGGCCGGCGAGTGCGCGCAGTTCGGCTTCGTCGAAACCGGCGTCGCGGCGCGCTTCGAAATTGAACGGGCCGCGCAGCTTCGGCGCGTGATATTGCGCGGCGAGGCGTTCGTAAGTCGTGTGCGGGTCCAGATTTCGCGCGTCGCACAGAAACCGGAACCAGCGATTGCCGATCAACACATGGCCGATTTCATCGCGCAGGATGACGTCGAGGATCGCCGCGGACGCGTGATCGCCCGCCTGCGCGAGACGCTTTCTGATCGGCGGCGACGCGTCGAGCCCGCGCGCCTCCAGTGTCCGCGGCACGAGCGCCATGCGCGCCAGCACATCGCCGCGCGTGCGTTGCGCCATGTCCCACAGCCCATCGTGCGCCGGGAAGTCGCCGTAAGCGTGGCCGAAATCGGCGAGGCGCGCGCTCAGCAGCGAAAAGTGATGCGCCTCCTCCGCCGCCACCTTCAACCAGTCGAGATAAAAATCCTGCGGCATCGACGGAAATCGCCAGACGGCATCGAGCGCGAGATTGATCGCGTTGAATTCGATGTGCGCGAGCGCGTGCAACAGCACGGCGCGCCCCGCATCCGACTGCATGCTGCGACGCTTCAGCGACGATGGCTCCACGAGCGCCGGACGCTCGGGCCGGCCAGGCAGATCGCCGGGTTCCGCGAATTCGGCTCGTGGATCGATCCGCGACGGCTGGGCGCGCGCCGCATCGAGAAGTGCGCCGGCGCGCGCGGCTTTCGTCGCGGGATCGCGCTCGCGCAGGACCGCGAGCGCTGCGCGGCGGGCGCAGTCATCGGCATCCGGGGAAATGACAAGGTCGTGCATCGGACTGTCTCGAAAACGGGCGTCGAACACTGCGTTCCAGCGGACGCTTACGGCAAACAGCTAAAATGGTAATCCCGGCGGACGCCTCAAAACGCGCAACGACGCGCGTGCGCCGCCTCACCGGCAGGCGCGCATTGTAGTCCCACCTTCACGACATCACGCCTCAGGAGACAATGTGGCCATCTACAAACTCGGCGACGACGCCCCGACCATCCACGAAAGCGTGTTTCTCGCGGACACCGCGACCATCATCGGCCGGGTGACGCTCGAGGAAAACGCGAGTGTCTGGCCCGGCGCGGCGCTGCGCGGCGACAACGAGCCGATCGTCGTCGGACGCGGCAGCAACGTGCAGGAAGGCGCGGTACTGCACGCCGATCCGGGTTTTCCTCTGACGATCGAGAGCGATGTCACCGTCGGCCATCAGGCAATGCTGCACGGCTGCACGATCAAGGAAGGCTCGCTGATCGGAATCCAGGCGGTGGTCTTGAATGGCGCGGTGATCGGCCGCAACTGTCTGGTTGGCGCGGGCGCCGTCGTCACCGAAGGCAAGGTGTTTCCGGACAATACGCTGATTCTCGGCGCGCCCGCAAAGGCAGTGCGGGAAATCGGCGAGGCGGATATCGCCCGCATGCGTGCGGCCACGGCGAGTTATGCCGACCGTCGCGAATATTACAAGGCGCACCTCGTGCGTATCGGCTGAACGGACGCCGCACGAGACGGCGCAGCAGCCTCAACACCCAAGGAAGAGTTGTGAACGACCAGTTGCAGAAATTCATGTTCAACGCGGCGCCAGTGCGCGGCGAGATCGTCTCGTTGCGTCATACGTGGCAGGAAGTGCTCGCGCGCCGCTCGTATCCCGTGGCCGTGCGCAACGTGCTCGGCGAAATGATGGCCGCATGCGCGCTGCTGTCCGCGAACCTCAAGTTCGACGGCACGCTCATCATGCAGATCTACGGCGACGGTCCCGTGAAGATGCTGGTCGTGCAGTGCAATTCGAACCTGTCGCTGCGCGCCACGGCGAAGCTGGCCGATGGCGGCGAGAGCGAGCTCGACAGCGAAATGTCGCTGCCGGACCTGCTGAACCGTCACGGGCGCGGCCGCTGCGTCATCACGCTCGATCCCTCCGACAAAAAGCCGGGGCAGCAACCGTATCAGGGCATCGTGCCGCTGTCGGACGAGCATGGCGCGCTCAAGTCGATGGCCGAAGTGCTCGAGCACTACATGCATCATTCCGAGCAGCTCGACACACGCTTGTGGCTTGCCGCCGATACCGACCGCGCCGTCGGCCTGCTGCTGCAGAAGCTGCCGGGCGATGGCGGCATCGTTCCGCATCCGGGCGAGCACGACGCCGATACGTGGCAGCGCGTCTGCCATCTCGGCAGCACGCTTTCGAATGAGGAATTGCTGAAGGAAGAGCCGGATACCGTGTTCAAGCGCCTTTTCTGGCAAGAAAACGTCCAGCACTTCGAGCCGGCAGCGGCGCGCTTCCAGTGCACATGTTCGCGTGAGAAGGTCGGCGGCATGCTGAAGATGCTCGGCCGCGAGGAGGTCGACAGCGTGATCGTGGAGCGCGGCAATGTCGAAGTGCATTGCGAGTTCTGCAACCAGCGCTATGACTTCGACTCCGTCGACGTTGCGCAACTTTTTGTCGCAAACGAACTCTCACAAGGTGTGAGCCCGGCGTCGGACCGGCGCCACTGAAACGCCGCGCAAGCCTTGTCCAGTCGAGGTTTCGCCACGCGCGCCGGTGGCGCTCGAAGCACGGCGCGCCGCTTGCGGCCTGCTTTCGGCCCGGCTCTCACGACAGATTCCGCAAGCTATGATGGGACTCCTGCACAGATGTCCGGCCCGCTGGAGGTCGCAAAATGAAAACCGCAACACTCAACTGGAAATTTCTGCCGTGTCTGGCCGGGGTCGCGCTCGTCGCCGGCTGCATGATGGATCCGCCCGGCCCGTCGCCGATCTATAGCCGCTTGCCCGACACATCGCCTGCGCCGCAACAGACGCTCACGCCGCAGCAGGAGATGGACCGCTACAACGCCATCGACAAGCAGGCGCTCAACGAATCGCAGCAGGCAGCCGCGGCTGGCAACGCCGCGAAGACGATGTCGCAGTTCTACGCGCCCGCGCCGGTGTCGGTCTACGGCGGCTATTCGAGCGGCGGCTGGGGCGGCCCGTACTGGGGCACCGGCATCGGATTCGGCACTTCGTGGTAGGCGAGGCGGCCATCCGCCTTTGTCTGCCAAATACAAAAATGGCGCGGTCGTGACCGCGCCATTTTTTATCTCAACCAGCCGGCGTCTTACTGCGCCGCGCCCTGCTGCTTTTTCTTCGCTTCGGCCGCTTTTTCCTTCTGCGCCTTCTTGTCCAGCTCGCGCAACTCCTGCTTCGAGCGCGACACGGGATTCGGCACCACCCGCAGCGGCGCCGCTGAAACCTGACCGCGCGTCGAGCCGTTCATGCCCGGCACGTTCGCGGAATTGACGGGCGCGTTCGAATTCGGCGAGACGAACTGCACGAACACCTCGCTGTCCTTCACCATGCCCATCTCGTAGCGCGCGCGCTCTTCCACGGCGGCGGTGCCGTTTTGCAGGTCCTGCACTTCGCCCTGGACGCGCTCGTTGCGCAGTCTCAGATTCGTGTTCTTGTCCGTCTGCTGCGCGAGCTGCTGCTGCAATTCATGCACGCGCAGCCAGCCGCCATGTCCCCACCAGAGCGGGTATTGGATCAGCACCAGCAAAAGAACCAGAACGACAGTTACGAGCCGCATTCACGTAGCCGAAATAAGCGCCGCCCGGCGGCAATCTGCCCCGGGCGACGGGCTTCAAAAGATGACGCTTCAAAGACCACTAAGCGTCCTTATCGACTAAAGCGGCAAAAGCTTTAGCGCAAGTTGTAAAACGCCGACTTGCCCGGGTAGCTGGCGATATCGCCGAGATCTTCCTCGATGCGCAGCAACTGGTTGTACTTCGAGATGCGATCGCTGCGCGACAGCGAGCCGGTCTTGATCTGGCCGGCGTTCAGGCCGACCGCGATGTCCGCGATGGTCGAATCTTCCGTCTCGCCCGAGCGGTGCGAGATGACCGCCGTGTAGCCCGCGCGCTTGGCCATTTCGATCGCCGCGAAGGTTTCCGTCAGCGTGCCGATCTGGTTGATCTTGATGAGGATCGAGTTCGCGATGCCCTTCTCGATGCCTTCCTTCAGAATGCGCGTGTTCGTGACGAAGAGATCGTCGCCGACGAGCTGGATCTTCTTGCCGAGCTTGTCGGTCAGCGTCTTCCAGCCTTCCCAGTCCGACTCGTGCATGCCGTCTTCGATCGACACGATCGGGAACTTGTCGGCGAGCGTGGCGAGGTAATCCGCGAATTCGGTCGACGACAGTTGCAAGCCTTCGCCAGCCAGTTGGTACTTGCCGTCGTGATAGAACTCGCTCGCCGCGCAGTCGAGCGCGAGCAGCACATCTTCACCGGCGCGATAACCGGCCTTCTCGATGGCTTGCAGAATCGTCGACAGGCACTCGTCGTTGCTGCCGAAGTTCGGCGCGAAGCCGCCTTCGTCGCCCACCGCGGTGCTCATGCCGCGCTCGGCCAGGATCTTCTTCAGCGCGTGGAACACTTCCGCGCCGCAACGCAGCGCTTCGCGGAACGTCGGCTGGCTCACCGGGACGATCATGAATTCCTGGATGTCCAGGCTGTTGTTCGCGTGCGCGCCGCCGTTGACGATGTTCATCATCGGCACCGGAAGCTGCATCGCGCCCGAGCCGCCGAAGTAGCGGTACAGCGGCAGGCCGGCTTCTTCGGCGGCAGCCTTCGCGACCGCCATCGACACCGCGAGCATCGCGTTCGCGCCGAGACGCGACTTGTTGTCGGTGCCGTCGAGTTCGAGCAGGGTCTTGTCGAGGAAAGCCTGTTCCGAGGCGTCGAGGCCCATGATGGCTTCGGAAATCTCGGTGTTGATGTGTTCGACGGCCTTAAGCACGCCCTTGCCGCCGTAGCGGCCCGCTTCGCCGTCGCGCAATTCGATGGCCTCGCGCGAGCCGGTGGATGCGCCCGAAGGCACCGCCGCGCGGCCCATCGTGCCCGACTCGAGCAACACGTCGCATTCGACGGTCGGATTGCCTCGCGAATCGAGAATCTCGCGGCCGATGATATCTACGATAGCACTCATGGTTTCCTCAAGAAATGACGATGAATTCTGTCAGTCACAACGAAGCGCGCCGCCTGTTTTTACACTTCGATACACGCTTCACTGGCTTCGCTCAGACCCATTCGATGACCGCCGGGTTCAGCTCCGGCGCAAAGAGCGGTCGTTTCGGGACCGGATCGAATCCGGTCCGCATCGCTTTCGTGGGAGCGGGCGTCTCATCCGCCGGTTGCGGATGCCGCCCCGATGCGTTGCACGCTCCTCCGTTGCCCGGATGACGCCGGACGGCCTGATCTCGCAACACGGGCGCCCATGATGACGCCCGCGCCGTACTACTTTTTGCTGCCGACGCTCAGTTGAAGTCGTTCTCGAGGAACGAACCGCTTTTCACCGCGCGATCGATCGTGATGAGCGTCGAAAGCAGCGCTTCCATGTGATGCAGCGGCACCGCGTTCGGGCCGTCGGACTTCGCGCAGGCCGGGTCCGGATGCGTCTCCATGAAGAGGCCCGCCACGCCCGTCGCGACCGCCGCACGCGCCAGCACCGGCACGAATTCGCGCTGACCGCCCGAGCTCGTGCCCTGCCCGCCCGGCAACTGCACCGAATGGGTGGCATCGAAGACGACCGGCGCGTTGGTTTCGCGCATGATCGCGAGCGAGCGCATGTCGGACACGAGGTTGTTATAGCCGAACGACACGCCGCGCTCGCACGCCATGAAGCGGTCTTCCGACAGACCCGCTTCACGCGCGGCGTCGCGCGCCTTGTCGATCACGTTCTTCATGTCGTGCGGCGCGAGAAACTGGCCCTTCTTGATGTTGACCGGTTTGCCCGAGCGCGCGCACGCGTGGATGAAGTCGGTCTGACGGCAGAGGAACGCGGGCGTTTGCAGCACGTCCACGACCGATGCGACCGCTTCGATTTCTTCCTCGGTGTGCACGTCCGTGAGAACGGGCACGCCGAGCTGCTTCTTCACTTCGCCGAGAATGCGCAGGCCTTCGTCCATGCCCGGACCGCGATACGACTTGCCCGAACTGCGGTTCGCCTTGTCGAACGACGACTTGTAGATGAACGGAATGCCGAGCTTCTGCGTGATTTCCTTCAGCCGGCCGGCGACGTCGATGGTCATTTGCTCCGACTCGACGACGCACGTGCCCGCGATCAGGAAGAACGGCTTGTCGAGGCCCGCTTCGAAATGACACAGCTTCATGCTTGCGCTCCCGCGGTGGCTTTCGCCGGCGCCTTCACGCCATTGCCTTCGGCGTGCGCGCGCGCTGCATCGACGAATGCCTTGAAGAGCGGATGCCCGTCGCGCGGCGTCGACGTGAATTCGGGGTGGAACTGCACGCCGACGAACCACGGGTGCAGCGACTGCGGCAACTCCATCATCTCGGGCAGATCCTCGCTCGGCGTACGGGCGCTGATGATAAGCCCGCCGGCTTCGAGCTGGGGCACGAAACGGTTATTGACTTCATAACGGTGACGATGACGCTCGTTCACATCGCTGCCGTAGATGCGCTCGGCCATCGTTCCCGGCTTGATCGGGCACTTCTGCGAGCCGAGGCGCATGGTGCCGCCGAGATCCGACTCTTCGTTGCGCTTTTCGATGCGGCCCGCGCGGTCGTACCACTCCGTGATGAGCGCGACGACCGGGTTGCCCGTGTCCTGATCGAACTCGGTGGAATTCGCATCGGCGAGACCGGCGACATCGCGCGCGAACTCGATCACCGCGAGCTGCATGCCGAGGCAGATGCCGAGATACGGCGTCTTCGATTCGCGTGCGTAGCGGATCGCCTTGATCTTGCCTTCCGTGCCGCGACGGCCGAAACCGCCCGGCACCAGCACGGCGTCGAGGTGCTTCAGTGCGTCGGTGCCTTCGGCGTCGATCTGCTCGGAATCGATGTACTCGATGTTGACCTTCGTCGACGTATGGATGGCCGCGTGACGCAGCGCTTCGATCAGCGACTTGTACGATTCGGTGAGCTCGACATACTTGCCGACCATGCCGATGGTCACTTCGTGCTTCGGATTTTCGAGCTTCTCGACGAGGTTCGACCACATCGCCAGATCGGCCGGCGGCGGCGCGAGCTTCAGCTCTTCACAGATGATGTCGTCGAGGTGCTGGTCGTTGAGCATCTGCGGAATCTTGTAGATGCTGTCCGCGTCCCAAACGGAAATGACCGCGTCTTCGGGCACGTTCGAGAACATGGAAATCTTGGCGCGCTCGTCGTCGGG
This sequence comes from Caballeronia sp. NCF2, assembly GCF_023631205.1. Taxonomy (NCBI): domain Bacteria; kingdom Pseudomonadati; phylum Pseudomonadota; class Betaproteobacteria; order Burkholderiales; family Burkholderiaceae; genus Caballeronia; species Caballeronia sp. NCF2. The sequence continues at coordinate 95,985 of NZ_JALQDN010000019.1, forward strand.
AATGCGGCGGTCGGCCCGGCACAGGAGCACGTTCGGATAGATACCGATTTCGCGCAGCTTCTGCACGCTGTGCTGCGTGGGCTTCGTCTTGAGTTCACCCGCCGTCGCGATGAACGGCACGAGCGTGAGGTGCACGAAGCACGCGCTGTTGCGGCCCATGCGCAGGCTCATCTGACGCGCGGCTTCGAGGAACGGCAGCGATTCGATGTCGCCCACCGTGCCGCCGATTTCCACGATCGCCACGTCCGGCTGGCCGCACGTCGCCGCAGCGGCGCCGCGCTCCACGAATGCCTGGATTTCGTTGGTGATATGCGGAATGACCTGCACCGTCTTGCCGAGATACTCGCCGCGGCGTTCCTTGCGGATCACCGATTCGTAGATCTGGCCCGTGGTGAAGTTATTGGCCTTGCGCATCTTCGTGCTGATGAAGCGCTCGTAATGGCCGAGGTCGAGGTCGGTCTCCGCTCCGTCTTCCGTCACGAACACTTCCCCGTGCTGGAACGGGCTCATCGTGCCGGGGTCGACGTTGATGTAGGGATCGAGCTTGAGGAGAGTGACTTTGAGACCGCGCGATTCGAGGATCGCGGCGAGAGAGGCGGCGGCAATACCCTTGCCAAGGGACGAAACTACGCCGCCGGTGACGAATACATATTTGGTCATCGCTAGATGCTCGCGGGAAAAACGGATTATACCGTAAAGGCCGGTTCCCACGAAGCGCGCCCGGCGCGGATATTGGCTACAAATCCGCGCATTTCGGCGTCATTTTTGCGGAACGTGACGCGGGCCGTTCGTCAAGTCCCGCGCGCGTGCTCGCGCCCTTTTCAGCGCGCCGTCTGCATGGCCGTGAGCAGCCGCTGCACGGCGCGCGCGGTGTCGATCGGGCGCTCCATCGGAAAGAGATGGCTGCCTTCCATCCATTCGATGTGCTCGCCCGCGATGCGCCGCGTCATCCCGAGCCCGACCTGGCGCACTTCGCGCGAATGCGTCCCCGCGATGAAACCGACGGGCACCGGCGCGCCGTGCGCGAGCCGCGCGCCGAGCGTGTGCGGCAGCGTGCGATAGATCAGATATTCCACATGGCGATCGAATGCGAGCGAGCGTGCGCCGTTCGCATGGGTCTGCGGAATGCCGAAATCGATATAGTCGGACAGCATGCGTTCGTCCCAGCGCGCGAACGCCGGTTTCGACAGGAAATGCCGCCACGCCTCGTCGCGGCTCGCCCACTGCGTGCGGCGCTTGCGCGTCGCGGCGGCGGGCGACAGGCGCTCGTCCAGCCCGGTCCATTGCGTGACGCGCAGGAGTCCGCTCTTCCAGCCCGCGATCACCGGCGAATCGAGCATCACCACGCCTTTCACCCATTCCGGGCGCTTCAGCGCCGCCATCAGCGACAGATAGCCGCCGAGCGAATGCCCGACGAGCCACACCTTCGGATGATCGCCGTCGGCTTCGCGCCGATAGCGGCTCATGTCGTCGATGAGCTGATCGACGAGATACGGCCAGTCGCGTGTCACGGGAAAGCGCGCGTCATGACCGATGCGCTCGATGCTGCGAACTTCGTATTCGTCGGAAAGCTCCGCGAACATCGTGCGATACGTCGATGCGGGAAAACCGTTCGCGTGCGAGAAATGGATGATGTCTTTCAAGCGTGTCTCTTGTTTTTTTAGCGTTTAGCGCGCCATCCAGTAGCGCGCGCGGCTTTGCCGGTAGCGCTCGAACGTAATCTGCGAACCGATTTCGATACGCGCCGCGCCGTCTTCGTCGCTGCGCGAAAGCACGATGTCGCGCATCCGGTAGCGCGCGAAAACGGTCGGATGCGGATGATGGAAACGGTTGCGATAGCCTACCTGAAATATCGCGGCCAACGGCCCGACAGAATCGAGGAAAGGCTCGGTGGACGAAGTGCGGCTGCCGTGATGCGGCACGATGAGCACATCGGCGCGCAGGTCTGACGCGTCGCGCGCGATCAGCATGCGTTCGACGTCCGCTTCGATATCGGCGGCGAAGAGCGCCGAGCGTCCCGCCCCGTTCGTCACCTTGAGCACGCACGACTGCCGATTCGGCCTGCCCGAAAGCGGTCCCGGCTCGGGCCACAGCATTCGGAATTCGACGCCGTCCCACGTCCAGCGCTGCCCCGCCGCGCAACGCAGCGTCTGCGCGCCGCGTGCGCGCGCATCGGACCACGACGCGTCCTGCGCGGGCAGCGACGCGAGCAGTTGCCGCACGGCGATCGATTGCAGCACCGCCGGCGCGCCGCCCGCGTGATCCGAATCGGAATGGCTGATGACGAGCGCATCGAGCGCGCGCACGCCCGCAGCCTGCAGATACGGCACCACGATCCGCTCGCCCGCATGCGTCGATTCGGGACCGGGACCGGCGTCGAAGAGCAACGTGTGCCGCGCCGTTTCGACGACGAGCGCCGAGCCCTGGCCGATATCGAGCGCGGTGACGCGAAACGCGCCGACCGGCGCGGGATGCATCGCGGGCGCGAGCAGCGGCAGCCACGTCAGCGGCGCGGCGAAGCGCAACGGCCAGCCGCGCGGCGCGAGCGCCCATGCGACGCCGACGCACGATGCCGCGAGCGCGAACGCATCCGGCCGGGGCAAAAGCCACAGCGACGCGGGCGCGGCATTCGCGAGACGCGCGAGCATGTCGCAGAGCACGGACAACGCGGCATGGGCGACGTGAAGCATCGGCGCATCGAGCGGTGCGGGAAGCATGAGACCGGCGAGCGTCGCGGGCGTCACGAGCGCGCTGATCCACGGAATCGCGAACGCATTCGCGAGCGGACCGAGCAGCGGAATCTGCGAGAACCAGTAGACGGTGAGCGGCGCGAGCGCGATCGTCACCGCGTACTGCACACGCACGCTCGACGCGATATACCGCCGCGCGCGCGCGGCGAACCGCGCGACGATCGCGAGCGGCCTGCGCTTCGCGACATGTTGCGGACGATGACCGACTTCGCTCGGATCGACGCGATCCCATTGATCGACGTCGTCCCGTTCTTCCGTTTGCGCCCGCGACGCGCGACGTCCCGCCGACGCGATCGCATGCAGAATCGCCGCCACCGCGCAGAACGACAGCCAGAATCCCGGCGCTGTCACCGCCCACGGATCCGCGATCAGCACGAACGCGAGCGCCCAAAGCAGCACGAGCGACGACGACGGCCGTCGTCCGAAGAAAAACGCGAGCGCAACGAGCAGCAGCATCCACAGCGTGCGTTGCGCGGGCACGTTGAAACCGGCGAGCGCGGCATAGCACGCAGCGAACACGGTCGCGCCGATGGCCGCCGCTTTCGGCGTGGCCGCGATCAACGGCGCGCTCAGGCCGCGCAAGCGCACGCGCTTCCACACGAATCCGACGATCAACGCCGCCAGCCCCGCGACGAAGCCGATATGCAAGCCCGATATCGCAACGAGATGACTCGTGCCGGTCGCGCGCATGACGGTCCAGTCGGCATCGCTGACGGCGTCCTGCGCGCCCACCGCGAGCGCGACGATGATCCCGCGATGCGGCGCATCGCCGAGCACGGTCTCGATGCGTTCGCGTGCGCGCGCACGCAGCCGGTCGATCGTCAGCCGCGGACCCGACGCATCGGCGTGCAAACGGCGCGGCTCGCGTGCTGCCGATACATAACCCGTCGCGCGAATGCCGCGTTCGAGCAGCGTTGCTTCGGCATCGCGCAGACCGAAGTTGGCGTTGGCATGCGGACGCTTCAAACGCGCCATCAAGCTCCATCGCTCGCCGGCGTGCAGGTTCGGAACATGATCGCCCGACATCCAAAGCAAGCGCACGACGCGCGGAAAGTCATGCAATTTCGCGCCGTTGGCCTCGACTTCGAAGAGAAAGCGCGTACCGTCGGCCCGTCGCTCGGGTATGCCGCGCACGAAACCCGTCAGTTCGATGTCGCGCTGCTCGTAGCGTGCTGGCAATTGTTCGCGCAGCCGCACATCCGCGCGTATCGCCGCATACGCGAAACCCAGCGCGCAAGCAGCCAGCGCGAAGCTCGCGATGCGCGCACGCGGCTCGATCGCGCCCAACGCAATCGCGATGACGAACGCCGTGCAGCACGCGCACCACGCGATGACATCCGGCAAGCGAGCCTGCTGCTGCAACCACCAGACACCCAATGCAAATCCCAGCACAATCGCCCGCACGTCTTCCCTCTTCGTTCCTCGTCACGGCGAACGCATGCAGCCGATGCGTCCATCGAAACGATTATGAAGAGGCGAGCGCGAGCCGTGGGAGCGCAGCGTGAGCGTTAGCCGTTGTGCCTAGGGAAAGCACGTTTTCGTCGATGCCGCGCAGTTGCGCGAGCACTTGCGCGATGCGCGCGACCTGGTCCGGCGTGTTGCGTTGCTTGTAGCGCCAGGACGGCGCGATGTCGGGCGCATCGGTTTCGAGCACGATCGCGTCGAGCGGCAGCTCCGTCGCGAGCCGGCGGATCTGCAGCGCGCGCTCGAACGTGAGATTGCCGCCGAAGCCGAGATGCATGCCTTGCGCGATGAACGCCTCGGCCTGCTGGAAACTGCCGTTGAACGCATGCGCGATGCCGCGATGAATGTCGTGCGCGCGCAAGCCCTTCAGCACCTTGTCCTGCGACTTGCGCACATGACAGATGACCGGCAGATCGAACTCGCGCGCGAGCTTCAGTTGCTCGTTGTAGAAGAACTGCTGGCGGGCGTCGTCGAGCGTCGGCACGAAGTAATCCAGCCCGATTTCGCCGATGCCCACAAAGCGCGGATCGTCCATGCTCGCTTCGATTTCCTCGCGCAGCGCGCGCAGGTCGTCTTCGTGCGCGCCCGGCGTGAAGAGCGGATGAATGCCGAGCGCGTACGCGCCGCCTTCGATGCGATGCGCCAGCGCCCGCACCGTGTCGAAGTTGAAGCGCCCGACGCCCGGAATCACGATGCGCGTCACGAGCGCATCGAGCGCGGCATCGGCGACGGCATCGCGGTCGGCATCGAATTCGTCGGCATCCAGATGACAGTGCGTATCGATCCACATGGCGGCCTCCGCGCGTCGCGAAAGATTCAGACCGGCACGACCGGCTCTTCGTGCAGCACGCCGTCGCGCAGGCGCAGGATGCGGTCGCAGCGCGCGGCGAGATCGGGATCGTGCGTGACGATCACGAAGCTCGTCTCGAGCGTGCGCGACAGCTCCAGCATCAGGTTGAAGACGGTATCGGCGGTGCCGCCGTCGAGATTGCCGGTGGGTTCGTCGGCGAGCACGCATGCGGGATGCGTGACGAGCGCCCGCGCGATCGCCACGCGCTGACGCTCGCCGCCCGACAATTCGCCCGGCCGATGCTTCGCCCGATGCCCGATGCCCACGCGCTCCAGCATGACAAGCGCTTCCTTGCGCGCGTCTTCCTCGGGCATGCGGCGGATGCGCAGCGGCATCGCGACGTTGTCGAGCGCCGTGAATTCCGGCAGCAGATGATGGAACTGATACACGAAACCGAGCGCGCGATTGCGCAGCTCGTTGCGTTCCTTTTCCTTCAGTTCGGTGAACGGCTTGCCGAGCAGCGAGACCTTGCCCGCGCTCGGTTCGTCGAGCCCGCCGAGCACATGCAGCAGCGTGCTTTTACCCGAGCCCGATGCGCCGACGATCGCGAGCTTTTCGCCCTTCATCACGTCGAGTTGCGCGTTGTTGAGCACCTGCACGTTGAAGCCGCCCTGCACGAACGTCTTCGAAATCGCCGATGCCCGCAGCACGATGTTGTTGGCCGGAATCAGATCACTCATAGCGCAGCGCCTCCGCCGGACGAACCTTCGCGCCGCGCCAGCTCGGATAGAGCGTGGCGAGCGACGACAACAAAAATGCGATGACGCCGATCTTGACGACATCGCCCGGCACGAGCTCAGACGGCAGTTCGCTGATGAAATACACCGAAGACGGCAGGAACTGCACGTTGAAAAGATGCTCGATCATCGGCACGAGCCATGGAATGCTCCACGCGATCAGACAGCCGAGCGTCACGCCGAGGGCCGTGCCGATGAAGCCGATCGTCACGCCCTGCACGACGAATATCTTCATGATCGAGCCCGGCTGCGCGCCGAGCGTGCGCAGAATGGCGATATCGGCCTGCTTGTCGGTGACGGTCATCACGAGCGACGACACGAGATTGAACGCCGCTACCGCGATGATCAGCGTGAGGATGATGAACATCATGCGTTTCTCGATCTGCACGGCGGAGAACCACGTCTTGTTCTGCTGCGTCCAGTCGCGAATGTACAGATCGCCCGACAGCGTGCCCGCGAGCTGGCGCGCGACTTCGGGCGCGCGCTGCATGTCCTTCAGGCGCAGGCGCACGCCGGTCGGCGCGGGCAGGCGAAAGAGCGCTTCGGCATCGCGGATTTCGATGAGCGCGAGCGTCGAATCGTATTCGTAGTGCCCCGACTCGAAAACGCCGACGACGGTGAACTGCTTGAGGCGCGGCATCATGCCGGCCGGCGTGATGGTGCCTTCGGGCGCGACGAGCGTGATCTTGTCGCCCCGCGTCACGCCGAGGTTGGCCGCGAGATCCTTGCCGAGCACGATGCCGAACTCGCCCGGCTTCAGGTCCGTGAGCTTGCCCGCGCGCATTTCCTTGCCGATGTCGGACACTTCCGGCTCGAGCGTGGGCTCCACGCCGCGCAGCGCGACGCCGCTCACGGCGCCCTGACGCGTGAGCAGCGCCTGCGCTTCGACATAAGGCGCGGCGCCGATCACTTCCGGATTGCGCTTCGCTTCCTGCGCGGTCAGTTGCCAGTCGGGCATGGAGCCCGTCGGCGAGAAGATTTCGACGTGCGCGAGCACCGACAGCATGCGGTCGCGCACTTCCTTCTGGAAGCCGTTCATGACCGACAGCACGACGATCAGCGCGGCGACGCCGAGCGCGATGCCCGCCATCGAAACGAGCGCGATGAAGGAGATGAAGCCGTTGCCCGTGGTGCGTTTGCTGGCGCGCGTGTAGCGCCAGCCGATCTGCCATTCGTACGGAAGTTTCAAGCGATTCCTTTCTGCTGCTGTTCCAGCGTTGTTGAGTCCGGTGAAGCAAATTTGCGAAAGTTTGCCATATGTCGCGAAAGCCACGCACTGGCAGCCTTCGTCCGCGAGGCGGGAACGGCGCGCCGAGCCTGATCGGAGAAGGCGCTTTGCCCTACAATGCCGAGCATCATGCCCGTTCATCATCTCCATCTCCTGTTGCCGTTCGCCCTGCCTTCGGCCGCGGACGCCGCCACCGCCCTGCACGGACTGGAGAGCGCGGCGCTCGACAAGCTGCTCGCCCGCGCCACGCTCGAAGAACGCGTCATTGGCGAGGATTTTCAGCGCACGCTGCCGCACGAACGCTGGATCGCGCGCCGCTTCGGCGCGGTGACGCCCGCCGATCAGCGCTATGCCGACGACGCCCCGCTCGCGCCCTTCATGCTGCTCGCCGACGGCGGCACGCCCGGCGATGCGCTCTGGGCCTGCATCGAGCCGGTTCATGTCCGTATCGCGCACGATCATCTCGTATTGATCGATCCCGACACGCTCGGCGTGCACACGGAAGAAGCGCGCGCCCTGCTCCAGACCGCGCGGCCGGTGATCGAAGCGCTCGGCGTGACGCTGCAAGCGCCGACGCCATTACGCTGGTACGTGTCGGGTGAAGCGCTGGGCGCGCTCGCGGGCGCATCGCCGTTGCGCGCGACCGGGCGCAACATCGAAATCTGGCTGCCGCACGAGGCCCGCACCGGCGATCGCTCGCGCGCGTGGATGAAGCTGCAGAACGAAGTGCAGATGGCATGGTTCGAACATCCGCTGAATCTGGAACGCGAATCGCGCGGCCTGCCTGCGATCAATTCGATCTGGCTCCACGGGCAAGGCGCGATGCGGCCCGTGCAAAGCCCGTTCGCGCGCGTGATGTCCGATGCGGCCGCGACGCGCGGTCTCGCGCTCGCTTCCGGCGTGAAGCCGTCGATGCCGCCGGAATCGTTTGCATCGCTCTCGAAAGACGACGCGCAGGACGCGACGCTCGTCGAGCTCGATGCGTTCTCCGCGCCGTTCATCGAACAGGATTGGGCGCGCTGGAACGATGCGCTCAAGGCGCTGGAAAACGCGTGGTTCGCGCCCGCGCTGCAGGCGCTTCTCGACGGCTCGCTCGGCCGCCTGAGTCTCACGCTTTGCGGCGATACCGGCTCGGTCACGCTCTCGGTCACGCGCGCCGATCTGCGCAAGTTCTGGCGGCGCCGGCCGATCGCGGCGCTCTTCATCGAATAAGGCACTTTGCAATGACGCGAATCGTTACGCGCGCTTCTTCTCCCGCCGATGCCGAAGCGCTGATGCGCCACGGCCTGCATCCCGTCATCGCGCGTCTTTACGCATCGCGCGGCGTGACTTCTCCCGATGAAGTCGAAACCGAATTCAAGCGCCTGCACGCGCCCGCTGGCCTGAAAGGCTGCGACGCCGCCGCCGTCGTGCTCGCCGATGCGCTCGTCTCGGGACAGCGCATGCTCGTCGTCGCGGACTACGATTGCGACGGCGCGACCGCATGCGCCGTCGCCGTGCGCGGGCTGCGGATGTTCGGCGCGAACATCGACTATCTGGTTCCGAACCGCTTCGAATACGGCTACGGGCTGACGCCGGAAATCGTCGAGCTGGCGTCGCGTTCGAAGAGCGGCCTGCCCGATCTGCTCATCACGGTCGATAACGGCATCGCGAGCGTCGATGGCGTCGCGGCGGCGAACGCGCTCGGCATCGACGTGCTCGTCACCGATCATCACCTGCCCGGCGACGAGCTGCCCGCCGCGCGCGCGATCGTCAATCCGAATCAGCCGGGCTGCGCGTTTCCGAGCAAGTGCATCGCGGGCGTCGGCGTCATGTTCTACGTGCTGCTCGCGTTGCGCGCGGAGTTGCGGCGGCGCGGCGCTTATGCCGATGGCACACCCGAGCCGCGTCTCGATGGCCTGCTCGATCTCGTCGCGCTCGGTACCGTCGCCGATGTCGTGAAGCTCGACTGCAACAACCGCATTCTCGTCGCGCAAGGCCTGAAGCGGATTCGCTCGGGCCGCATGCAGCCGGGCATCGCCGCGCTCTTTCGCGCCGCCGGCCGCGATGCGCGCGCGGCGTCGGGTTTCGATCTCGGCTTTGCACTCGGGCCGCGCCTCAACGCGGCGGGACGGCTGTCGGACATGTCGCTCGGCATCGAATGCCTGACGACCGACGATGTCGGCCGCGCCTGGGAGCTCGCGCAGCAACTCGATTCGATGAACCGCGAGCGTCGCGAAATCGAAGCCGGCATGCAGCAGCAGGCGCTCGCCGAATTGCAGACGATCGATCCGGGCGAGCGCGCCACGCTCACGCTCTACGACGCGAGCTGGCATCAGGGCGTGATCGGCATTGTCGCGGGGCGGCTGAAGGAGCGGTTTCATCGGCCATCGTTCACGTTCGCGCACGCCGACGACAGCGGCACGCTCAGCAAGGGCTCCGGCCGCTCCATTCCGGGCTTTCATCTGCGCGACGCCGTCGATCTGATCGCCAAACGCGAGCCCGGCCTCATCCACAAGTTCGGCGGACACGCAATGGCCGCGGGCCTGACGCTTTCCACCGCCGACATCCCGCGCTTCACCGCCGCGTTCGAAGCGATCGGGCGCGAATGGCTGACGGCCGAAGCGCTGTCGCGCACCGTCGAAACCGATGGCGAACTCGAAGACGCGTACTTCACGCCGCAATTCGTCGAAATGCTCGACGCCGCCGTCTGGGGACAGGGCTTTCCCGCGCCGACCTTCTCCGGCGAGTTCGAAGTCGCGTCGCAGGCGCTCGTGAAGGACAAGCATCTGAAGCTGTCACTGTTGCGCGGGCGGCAGCGTTTCAACGCGATCTGGTTCAACCACGTCGATCCGCTGCCGCCGCGCGCGACCGTCGCGTACCGGCTCGTCAGCGATTCGTGGAATGGCGTCGCGCGGGTGCAGCTGATCGTGGAGCACGCGGGCTGAGCGGCCCGCCGCGCACCCCGAAGGCCGGGGAAACCCTGTCGATCGGCTATAATTTCATCTTTTTACGAAGCCGAAGATCGACAATGGAAGCGGAACGTCTCAACGCGATCGAAAGCCTTCTGGCCGACCTGCGCCGCCGCGCGGGCGAGCTACGGGGGTATCTTTGACTACGACGCCAAGTCCGCGCGTCTAGCCGAAGTCAATAAGGAACTCGAAGACCCGAACGTCTGGAACGACTCGAAGAACGCCCAGGCGCTCGGTCGCGAAAAGAAGCTGCTCGACGGCGTGGTCTCCGCACTCACCGCCCTCGACAACGACCTGCGCGACGCGGACGAACTGTTCGGCATGGCGCGCGAGGAAAACGACGAGGACACGCTCGTCGCATCCGAATCCGATGCGGATGCGCTGCGCCTGCGCGTCGAAGACATGGAATTCCGCCGGATGTTCTCGAACCCGGCCGACCCGAACAACTGCTTCATCGACATCCAGGCGGGCGCGGGCGGCACCGAAGCGTGCGACTGGGCGTCCATGCTGCTGCGCCAGTACCTGCGCTACTGCGAACGCAAGGGCTTCAAGACCGAAGTGCTCGAAGAGTCCGAAGGCGACGTCGCGGGCATCAAGAGCGCGACGATCAAGGTCGAGGGCGAATACGCATACGGCTATCTGCGCACCGAAACCGGCATTCACCGCCTCGTGCGCAAGTCGCCGTTCGACTCGTCGGGTGGGCGTCACACGTCGTTTTCGTCGGTGTTCGTGTATCCGGAAATCGACGATTCGATCGAGATCGAGATCAATCCCGCCGATATCCGCACGGACACGTATCGCGCATCCGGCGCGGGCGGCCAGCACATCAACAAGACCGACTCCGCCGTGCGACTCACGCACGCGCCGACGGGCATCGTCGTGCAGTGCCAGAACGACCGTTCGCAGCACCGCAATCGCGCGGAAGCCATGCAAATGCTCAAGGCGCGTCTCTACGAATTCGAGATGCGCAAGCGTCAGGCCGAGCAAGACAAGCTCGAATCGAGCAAGACCGACGTGGGCTGGGGCCATCAGATCCGCTCCTACGTGCTCGACCAGAGCCGCGTGAAGGACTTGCGCACCAACGTGGAAATGAGCAACACGCGCGCCGTGCTCGACGGCGACCTCGACGACTTCATCAGCGCGAGTCTGAAACAGGGCGTTTAATTCGCCGACGCGGGTATCGACTTCGATATCCGCGTTTTCAATTCAGCCCGCCTCGCATCAAAAAGCCACAATCATCATGACCGAACCGATTCAACCGGGCGCCGCTCCCGAACTGGAAGAGAACCAGATCATCGCCGAGCGACGCGACAAGCTGCGCGCGTTGCGCGAGCAAGGCATCGCCTATCCGAACGACTTCCGCCCGACGCATCAGGCCGCCGCGCTGCAGAGCGACTACGCCGAAACGGATAAAGACGCGCTCGAAGCGAATCCCCTGCCCGTCGCGATCGCCGGCCGGATGATGTTGAAGCGCGTGATGGGCAAGGCGAGCTTCGCGACGGTTCAGGATGGCAGCGGCCAGATCCAGTTCTTCGTGACGCCCGCGGACGTCGGCGCCGAAACCTACGACGCATTCAAGAAGTGGGATCTGGGCGATATCGTCGCCGCCAAGGGCGTGCTGTTCCGCACGAACAAGGGCGAGCTGTCGGTGCGCTGCACGGAGTTGCGTCTGCTCTCGAAGGCGCTGCGTCCGCTGCCGGACAAGTTCCACGGCCTCGCCGATCAGGAAACGCGCTATCGCCAGCGCTATGTCGATCTGATCGTCACGCCGGAATCGCGCAAGACCTTCATGGCGCGCACGAAAGCCGTCACGTCGATCCGCAATTTCATGGCGCAGGCGAGCTTCATGGAAGTCGAAACGCCGATGCTCCACCCCATTCCCGGCGGCGCGGCGGCCAAGCCGTTCACCACGCATCACAACGCGCTCGACATGCAAATGTTCCTGCGCATCGCGCCCGAGCTGTATCTGAAGCGGCTGATCGTCGGCGGTTTCGAGCGCGTGTTCGAGATCAACCGTAACTTCCGGAACGAAGGCGTGTCGCCGCGTCACAATCCGGAGTTCACGATGATGGAGTTCTACGCCGCGTACACCGATTACCGCTGGCTGATGGACTTCACCGAGCAACTGATCCGCCAGGCCGCGATCGATGCGCTCGGCACCGCCACCATCACGTATCAGGGGCGCGAGCTTGATTTGAGCAAGCCGTTCCATCGTCTGACGATCAATCAGGCGATTCAGAAGTACGCGCCGCAATACACCGACGCGCAGTTGTCCGATGCCGCGTTCCTGCGCACGGAACTGAAGAAGTTCGGTGTGGATACGACGCAGCCCGCGTTCCTCAACGCCGGTCTCGGTTCGCTGCAGCTCGCGCTGTTCGAAGAGACGGCGGAATCGCAATTGTGGGAGCCGACGTACATTGTCGATTATCCGATCGAAGTGTCCCCGCTCGCGCGTGCGTCGGATTCGGTGCCGGGCATCACCGAGCGTTTCGAGCTCTTTATCACGGGCCGCGAAATCGCCAACGGCTTCTCGGAGCTGAACGATCCGGAAGATCAGGCCGCGCGCTTCCAGAAGCAGGTCGACCAGAAGGACGCCGGCGACGAAGAAGCGATGTACTTCGACGCCGATTACATCCGCGCGCTCGAATACGGCATGCCGCCGACGGGCGGTTGCGGCATCGGCATCGACCGTCTGGTGATGCTGCTGACCGACAGCCCGAGTATTCGCGACGTGATTCTGTTCCCGCATCTGCGTCGCGAGGACTGAGCTTTCGCCTCGGTTTTCAGCGAAAAAAGCGCGCCTTTCGAGGCGCGTTTTTTTTCGATGGAACGATCGTTGTTGTAACCGCTGGTAAAAATTTCAAGCCGTATTCGGCCCGGAAGGGCGCACAGCCGCGAGCCATCGCGATTGGCATTGCTCCTGCTTTCATCGAAAGAGACAATCTCCGGGAATTTGTTACACGCCGAAAAAGCGGAAAGTCGGCGCTTCCCCGAGAATGGGCGTGATTGCCGACATCGGTAGCGGCAGTTCGCCTCGAAACGGAGGTTCGATAATGGATAACGGAACCAGCAAACTCGGCACGTCACCCTCTTCCGGCAGCGCTCAGCCGCCGCAGCGGCGTCTGCATCCGCTCATCGCCACGGCGGCGGGCGCGGTCATCGTCGCGAGCCTCGTGGCTACCGCCGCGATGACGGGACTGTTCCCGAGAGCATCGAGCAATTCCTCGCAGAACCCGCAGACACAGACGGCGGCGGTCGCGCAGCAGCCAGTAGTCGATTCCGCCGCGCCGAGCCCGGCGCAGCAGCAAGCCGCCGCTCAACAGCAGGCGGCGCAGCAACAAGCCGCCCAGCAACAGCAAGCGGCACAGCAGCAGGCGCAACCGGCCCCGGCGCAGCCACGACCCGCGCAGCCATCGTATGCGCAGCAACCGCCGCAGCATCCGGCGTATTGCTCGACGTGCGGCACCGTCGAGTCGATTTCAGCCGTCAAGCATGAAGGCCACGGCACCGGCATCGGCGCGGTCGGCGGCGCGGTGGCGGGCGGCGTCGTTGGCAATCAGTTCGGCCGTGGCGGCGGGCGCACGGCGATGACGCTGCTCGGCGCGCTCGGCGGCGGTCTGGCCGGCAATTCGGTCGAAAAGCATATCCGCAGCGAAACCGATTACTCGGTGCACGTGCGGATGGAAAACGGCAAGACTCGGACCTTCACGTACAAGAATCCGCCGCCGTTCCAGCAAGGCGAGCGCGTGCATATCCAGAACGGCACGCTGGTCGCGGGTTGATCGGCGCGCAAGAAGCAAAAAGGCGGCGAACCTCATCGGTTGCCGCCTTTTTTGTTTGAAAGCGTCGAGGCCTAGTGTTCCCGCTGCGAACTGCGCGCGGGATTCGGCCGTCCGCGGATCGCGAGATAGCCCCACCAGATATAGCCCGAGAAGCCGTACAGCACGAACAGGCAGAACAGCATGACCGGCGGATCCGACGACACCAGCACGAACGCCACCACGATCAGCAACACGCCCGCGAACGGCACGCGATAGCGCACGTCGAGCGCCTTGCCGCTGTAGAACGGCGCGTTCGATACCATCGTCACGCCGGCGTAGATGGTCAGCGCAAACGCGACCCACGGCAGCCACACGAGCTTGAGCGGCACGCGATTGTCGGTCGCGAGCCAGACGAAACCGGCGATCAGCGCAGCCGCGGCCGGTGACGGCAAGCCCTGGAAGTACCGCTTGTCGACGACGCCGACGTTTGTATTGAAGCGCGCGAGCCGCAGCGCCGCGCCCGAGCAGTAGACGAACGCGGCGAGCCAGCCCCAGCGCCCGAGATCCTTCAACACCCATTCGTACATGACGAGCGCCGGCGCGACGCCGAACGACACCATGTCCGAAAGGCTGTCGAACTGCTCGCCGAACGCGCTCTGCGTGTGCGTCATGCGCGCGACGCGTCCGTCCATGCCATCGAGCACCATCGCGACGAAAATGGCGATGGCCGCGATCTCGAAACGCACGTTCATCGCCTGAACGACGGCGAAGAAGCCGCAAAAAAGCGCGGCCGTGGTGAACGCGTTGGGCAGCAGGTAAATGCCGCGTTTTCTGAGGAACTGCTGCCGCTTCGCGCGCCGCGTCTCCACGGCGCCGACGTCCTGCGCGGCCTTGTTGCGGCGGAACGCGCGCGGAGGCGTCGCGTTCGCGCGATTACGGCGCGGTTTGAATGCCGCCATCGAATCCTCCGCGTTATTCCGCGAATTCGGCGAGGATCGTCGACGAAGCCGAAACCTTCTCGCCGATCGACACGCGCGGCCGGCTGCCAACCGGCAGATACACGTCGACACGCGAGCCGAAGCGAATGAAGCCGTAGCGCTGGCCGCGCGTGAGCGGCTCGCCCACATGCACGTAGCAGAGAATGCGTCGCGCGATGAGGCCCGCGATCTGCACCGACGTCACGGTATGCCCGCCCGCCGTCTGCAGCACGACCGCGTTGCGCTCGTTCTCGGTCGACGCTTTATCGACGGCCGCGTTCAAATACGCGCCCGGAAAGTACTGCACCTTCGTGATGGCGCCGTCCACCGGCGAGCGCTGCGAGTGTACGTTGAACACGTTCATGAACACGCTGATCTTGAGCGCTTCGCGGCCCACGTACGGATCGTGCGCGGTTTCGACCGCGACGATGCGGCCATCCGCCGGACACAGCACCGCGTTGGGCTGGGTCGGAATCGGGCGGGCCGGATCGCGGAAGAACTGGACGACGAAAATCACGATCAGCCAGAAGATCCAGGCGAAGCCAAAGCCGCCGATCGCCTGAACGAGGATGGCGACGACAGCCGCGATGGCGATGAACGGCCAGCCTTCGCGGGCAATGATCGGATGAGGATAGTTCATGAACGAGTTCTGTGTTTTATAAAAACCGTAGGATAGCAAAAGCCGCCCGGCGCACAGGGCATCCGGGCGGCTTTCGATGCAGCAAAAAGCGTGACTAGCGAAAGATTTAGTTCTTCGACTGGTCGACGAGCTTGTTCTTCGCGATCCACGGCATCATCGCGCGCAGCTTCTCGCCGACTTGCTCGATCTGATGCTCCGAAGTCAGACGGCGGCGCGATTGCAGCGTCGGCGCACCGGCGCGGTTCTCGATGATGAAGCTCTTCGCGTATTCGCCCGTCTGGATGTCCTTCAGCACGGCCTTCATCGCCTTCTTCGTCTCTTCCGTGACGATGCGCGGACCCGTCACGTATTCGCCATATTCGGCGTTGTTCGAGATCGAGTAGTTCATGTTGGCGATGCCGCCTTCGTAGATCAGGTCGACGATCAGTTTCAGTTCGTGCAGGCACTCGAAGTACGCCATTTCCGGCGCGTAGCCGGCTTCCACCAGCGTTTCGAAGCCGGCCTTGATCAGGTCGACGGTACCGCCGCACAGCACGGCCTGCTCGCCGAACAGGTCGGTTTCGGTTTCTTCACGGAAGTTCGTTTCGATGATGCCCGCGCGGCCGCCGCCGTTCGCCACCGCATACGACAGCGCCACGTCGCGCGCGGAGCCGGACTTGTCCTGCGCCACGGCGACCAGGTGCGGCACGCCGCCGCCTTGCGTGTACGTGTTGCGCACGGTGTGGCCCGGCGCCTTCGGCGCGATCATGATGACGTCCAGATCGGCGCGCGGGATCACCTGACCGTAGTGCACGTTGAAGCCGTGCGCAAACGCGAGCGCCGCGCCCTGCTTGGCGTTGTCATGCACTTCGTTCTTGTAGACTTCAGCGATCTGCTCGTCCGGCAGCAGCATCATGACCACGTCCGCGCCCTTCACGGCTTCGGCCACTTCCTTCACCTTGAGGCCCGCGTTCTCGGCCTTGCTCCACGATGCGCCGCCCTTACGCAGGCCGACCGTCACGTTCACGCCGCTTTCCTTCAGGTTGAGCGCGTGTGCATGGCCTTGCGAGCCATAACCGATGATGGTGACTTGCTTGCCCTTGATGAGGGAGAGGTCGGCGTCCTTGTCGTAGAAAACTTTCATGGTGGTTCCTTGATCGTGCGTTGAATTTGGTTGCGCTACTTTGCTTCGTTTTGACTGGAAAGGCGTCAGACCTTGAGAATCCGCTCGCCCCGGCCGATGCCTGAGCTGCCCGTGCGAACCGTTTCGAGGATCGCCGTGGCGTCGAGCGCCTGGATGAACGCGTCGAGCTTGTCGGACGCGCCCGTCAGTTCCATCGTGTAGGTCTTCTCGGTCACGTCGATGATGCGGCCGCGGAAGATATCCGCCATGCGCTTCATTTCTTCGCGTTCCTTGCCGACCGCCCTTACCTTGATGAGCATCAGCTCGCGCTCGATGTGGGCGCCCTCTGTCAGGTCGACCACTTTCACCACCTCGATCAGGCGGTTCAGGTGCTTCGTGATCTGTTCGATCACGTCGTCCGAGCCAATGGAGACGATGGTCAGCCGCGACAGCGAACTGTCTTCGGTCGGCGCCACCGTCAGCGTTTCGATGTTATAGCCGCGTGCCGAAAAGAGCCCGACGACGCGCGATAACGCGCCCGGTTCGTTCTCCAGCAAAACGGAGATGATGTGTTTCATTGTCTTTTCCCGAATGTGTCCAGAAGAGGCGTTCGTCCGAAAAACCCGCGCGCGTCACATGTCCTTTGTGAAGACAGGCGCGCGCGGGCCTCGCGAGTCGAAGCCGCGTTATAGATCCTCAGACCCGAGCAGCATTTCCGTGATGCCTTTGCCTGCCTGCACCATCGGGAATACGTTTTCGGTGGGATCGGTCTGGAAGTCGAGAAATACGGTGCGATCCTTCAGGCGCAGCGCTTCCTTCAGCGCCGGCTCGACGTCCGCGGTCTTTTCGACGCGAATGCCGACGTGACCGTACGCCTCAGCGAGCTTCACGAAGTCGGGCAGCGCGTCCATGTACGAACTGGAATAGCGCTTCTTGTATTCGATCTGCTGCCACTGGCGCACCATGCCGAGATAGCGGTTGTTCAGCGAGATGATCTTGACGGGCGTGTTGTACTGCTTGCACGTCGAGAGCTCCTGAATGCACATCTGGATCGAGCCTTCGCCCGTGATGCAGACCACTTCGTCGTCCGGATAGGCCATCTTCACGCCCATCGCCGCCGGCAGGCCGAAGCCCATCGTGCCGAGACCGCCCGAGTTGATCCAGCGGCGCGGCTTGTTGAACGGATAGAACTGCGCCGCCCACATCTGATGCTGGCCGACATCGGAACACACGAACGCGTTGCCGTCGGTCAGTTCCCAGAGCTTTTCGACGACGTACTGCGGCTTGATGATCTCGCTCTTGCGGTCGTAGGACAGGCAATCCTTCGAGCGCCAGCCTTCGATCTCGTCCCACCACTTCGCGAGCGCCTGCGTGTCCGGGCCGTGCTCGGCGTGCTGAAGCTGCTCGATGAGCTCCTTGAGCACTTCCTTCACGTCGCCGACGATGGGGATATCCACCTTCACGCGCTTGGAAATGGACGACGGGTCGACGTCGATATGGATGATCTTGCGCGGCGACGACGCGAAGTGCTTCGGATCGCCGATCACGCGGTCGTCGAAGCGCGCGCCGATGGCGATCAGCACGTCGCAGTTCTGCATCGCCATGTTGGCTTCGTACGTGCCGTGCATGCCGAGCATGCCGAGGAACTTCTTGTCCGATGCGCGATAGCCGCCGAGGCCCATCAGCGTGTTGGTGACGGGATAGCCGAGCAGATCGGCGAACTGGTTCAGCTCGCGCGATGCATCGGCGAGGATGATGCCGCCGCCGGTATAGATGTACGGGCGCTTCGCCGACAGCAGAAGCTGCACCGCCTTGCGGATCTGGCCCGAATGGCCCTTCGTGACCGGATTGTACGAACGCAGCGACACGCTCTTGACCGGCTCGTACTTGCACGGCGCCTTCGACACGTCCTTCGGAATGTCGATCAGCACCGGGCCGGGACGGCCGGTACGCGCGATGTAGAACGCTTTCTTGACGGTCTCGGCCAAGTCGCGCACGTCCTTCACGAGGAAGTTGTGCTTCACGCATGGACGCGTGATGCCGACGGTGTCGCACTCCTGGAATGCGTCGAGACCGATGGCCGCGGTCGGAACCTGCCCGCTGATGACGACGAGCGGAATCGAATCCATGTAGGCCGTGGCGATGCCGGTGACGGCATTGGTGACGCCCGGGCCCGAGGTCACGAGACACACGCCGACGTTGCCGGTCGAGCGCGAATACGCGTCGGCGGCGTGCACGGCGGCCTGCTCGTGGCGCACGAGAATGTGCTGAATCTGGTCTTGCTTGTACAGCTCGTCGTAGATGTAGAGTACCGAGCCGCCGGGATAGCCCCAAATGAACTCGACGTTCTCATCGGCCAATGCGCGCATGAGCACGGTGGCGCCGATGGAGTCAGCTTCGTGAGGAGGAGTCGTATCCGACGTGGAGAATTCCGCGCTGGGCATGTTCATTCATCACCTTTCGAATTTTCGGCAAAAAATTGATCGGGTGCTCTCTGCCGGGCTTGTGGCTCGGGTTCAAGCGGCGCGTCTAGGTTTGACTGGCGTGCTTCTTGGGCTCGCCTCAAAGCAGACATTTCACTGATGATGCGAGTCAGAAAATGTAACAGCGGCGCGCGCGGGCGGTCAAGCAAAAAGTTACCGAACGCGGCATGCGCGCTGATTTTGCGCCGTTGCGGCGCGAAAGTTCCTTTACGGGGAGAGGCTGTCCGGGGCGCATTCGACCGGTCGAGTGCAGGCGGCAAATGGCAACAAAAGCTCTCATCCGCTCCGGATGCGGCGAAACTTTGCTAGGATTCGCAGGTTTTCCTAGAACTCCACGATCCTCATCGACGCAACTTCGGACGCAGCTTCGTTGCGCCGGGTCCCCAACGGATGGCATCAGACAAGGAACTCGCCGACTTCCTGGCGGGCGTCGAAAGACGCGCGTTCAAGCAAACCGTGTACACCGTTCGCGACGACGACGCGGCGCTCGACATCGTGCAGGACGCGATGATCAAGCTGGCGGAAAAATACGGCGACCGGCCTGCATCCGAGCTTCCCCTTTTATTCCAGCGTATCCTTCAGAACGCGACGCATGATTATTTCCGTCGCCAGAAGGTGCGCAACACCTGGGTCAGCCTGTTTTCGTCCTTCGGCAACGCGGACGACGACGAATTCGACCCGCTCGAAACCCTCGAATCCGAGGACGGCGCGGCCAGCAGCGAGAGCAGCGAAAACCGTCTGGAGCGCGAGCAGGTATTGAATCTGATCGACGCCGAAATCCAGAAACTGCCCGCGCGTCAACGAGAAGCTTTTCTCATGCGTTACTGGGAGGATATGGATGTCGCCGAGACGGCCGCCGCGATGGGATGCTCCGAGGGTAGCGTGAAGACGCACTGTTCACGCGCTACGCATGCACTCGCGCAAGCCCTGAAAGCCAAAGGGATCACGCTATGAGTTCCACTCTTGAAACGAAGGAAAACGAGTTCGCGCTGAAAGTCGTGCGCGCACTGGATGAAAGCACGTTGAACATTCCGGCTGCCGCCGTCGACCGGCTGCGCGATGCGCGCCGCGCCGCGATCGCGCGCAAGAAGCCGGAGAAGGTGGCCGTCGCGATGACCGCGCCCGCCTTCGCTCCGGCGTTCGCCGGAGGCACGCTCGACGCGGGCGGCGCCGATAACGGCCGCGGCGCAAAAGGGCTGCTCGCGCGGCTCGGCGGCCTCGGACTCGCGTGGCCGCTCGCGGCGCTCGTCATCGGGATTGCGGGCATCGCGTATTGGGAAGATCAGCAGCGCAAGGCGGAACTGGCCGACATCGACGCGGCCATGATGAGCGACAGCCTGCCCATCGACGCCTATCTGGATCACGGTTTCAACGCGTATCTGACGCGCAATCATTAAGCACTGAAAACAGCGGGGGAATTTCCGGGTGAGTTACAAGCGCGGTCTCGCGATTGTCTTTAGTTGCGCGATTGCGGGTCTGGTTGCGTTCGCCGCGACTTATCCGCGCTTTTATTCCACCGCCGCAGCGCCGTCGTCCGCCGCCGCGCCGAGCGGCAGTTCCGGCACGCCCGCCGATTCGAACGCATCGCCGCTCGCGGCGCTGTCGTCCGACAGCCCGATCTCCTGGAGTCATCTCACCGAAGCGCAGCACGTTGCGCTCGCGCCCTTCGCCACGCAGTGGGACTCGTTCTCCGACGAGCGCAAGAAAAAGTGGCTCAGGATCGCGTCGCGGTTCCATCGGATGTCGCCCGACGCGCAGAAGCATCTGCATCAGCGCATGGAAGAATGGGTGCGGCTCACGCCCGACCAGCGCAAGGTCGCGCGCGAGAACTATCAGGTTTCGAAGTCGGTGCCGCTCGAAAAGCGCGAGAAGGCGTGGGACGCGTATCAGAAGCTCTCCGAAGAACAGAAGAAAAAGCTGGCCGCGAGCGAGCACACGCGCCGTCCGACAATCGTTTCCGCGCCGCCCACCGGCAAGACGGAAGTGAAGGACATCAACCGGCTCGTCGCGGCGCGCGAGCAGGGACACGTCGGCGGCCACGCGGACGGCAGTTCGGCGGCGGCGGCCGCGCCGGCAGTGCCCGTTTCCGGCGCGCCGGCGCAACCCGCCATTCCGAACGCGGCGAGCATCGTGCCGGCCACGCCGATTCCGGTATCGCCGCAGCAGGCGCCTTCGATGTACAACGGCTCGTGAGCGCGCAGCCGGCAGTGGCCACCGTCGATCCGATGCGCGCGCCCACACTGCGCCGCCGGCTCGCGACGATGCTCTACGAAGGCGTCATTCTCTTCGGCGTCGTGTTCCTCGCCGGTTATCTCTTCAGCACGCTCACGCAGCAACGCAACGGCCTCACGCATCACAACTGGCTGATGTCGTGGATCGGCATCGTCCTCGCGGCTTACTTCGTGTATTTCTGGACGCACGGCGGCCAGACCCTGCCGATGAAAACCTGGCGCCTCAAACTCGTCGATGCGCGCGGGCAACCCGTCAAACCCGCCCGCGCGCTCGCGCGCTACGCGCTCGCGTGGCTGTGGTTCCTGCCGCCGCTCGCGCTGCACCCGCTCTTCTCGCTCGCCGTGCCGCAGACGCTCGCCGTCTTCGCCGCGTGGGTCGCGCTGTGGGCCGCCGCCGTGTGGCTCGATCCGGCGCGTCAATTTCTCCATGACCGCCTCGCCGGCACGCGCATCGTTCCCGCGCAATCCGTTGTCAAGTAATAAGAACTTCTCGTGACTGTCACGGCTCGGTCACGGCCGGAAGGCGTAATGCGCATACCGAAACCCGATGCGCGAGCCAATGGCCTTCAACTCGTCCGCCCGACCGGCAATCGACCCGCCCTCTCCCTTCAGCTTCAGCAATAACGAACTGCGCACCGGTCCCTTCGCGCTGCGATCGGAGTCCACGGAATCGTTCGGGTCCGAATCCGCGTCGCCGGGCCAGCACGACGGCATCGCCGATTCTGGCGGAGAGCCGAATCGATACCGCACGATCTGGCTGTCCGATATCCACCTCGGCTCGGGCGGCTGCCAGGCGCCGTATCTGCTCGATTTCCTGCGGCACCACGAGTCGGAGTATCTGTATCTCGTCGGCGACATCATCGACGGATGGCAGCTTCGCAAAGGCTGGTTCTGGCCGCAGGCGCACAACGACGTCGTGCAGAAAATCCTGCGCAAGGCGCGAAAGGGCACGCAGGTCGTGTACATCCCCGGCAATCACGACGAAGCGGCGCGCCAGTTCTGCGATCTCGCGTTCGGCGACATCCACGTTCGCGGCGAAGCCTTTCACACGACGCTCGCGGGCAAGCGTTTATGGATCGTGCACGGCGATCTCTTCGATGGCGTGATCCAGCACGCCAAATGGCTCGCCTATCTCGGCGACACCGCCTACACGATGATCCTGCTGCTCAACCGCTGGTTCAATCGCGTGCGCACGAAGCTCGGCTTCAACTACTGGTCGCTGTCGCAATACCTGAAGCATCAGGTCAAGAACGCGGTGAACTTCATCTCGCAGTTCGAGCGCGTGATGACCGACGAAGCGCGCCGCCGCGGCTGCGACGGCGTCGTGTGCGGGCACATCCACAAGGCCGAAATCCGCGACATCGACGGCATTCTCTACTGCAACGACGGCGACTGGGTCGAGAGTCTCTCGGCGCTCGTCGAAACCTACGACGGCGAACTGAAAATCGTCTACTGGACGGTGATGCGCTCGCCGGAAGCGCGGCCGGCGAAAGCACGCGCGACCGTCTGACCACGAACGAACCAACGGGGCCAAAGCCGATGAAGATCATGATCGTTACCGACGCATGGGAACCGCAGGTCAACGGCGTCGTGCGCACGCTCACGCAGACGACGAAGGAACTCACCGCGCTCGGACATCGCGTGGAATTGCTCACGCCGCTCGAGTTCAGAACGATTCCCTGCCCGACCTATCCGGAGATTCGCCTGTCGCTGATGCCGGGACAGCGCGTCGCGAGCCGCATCGACGCGTTCGGGCCGGACGCGCTGCACATCGCCACCGAAGGTCCGCTCGGACTCGCGGCGCGCGCGTATGCGCTGCGTCACAAGCTGCCGTTCACGACCGCGTACCACACGCGCTTTCCGGAGTATGTGAAGGCGCGCTTCGGCATCCCGCTCGCGCTGACGTATCGCTTCCTCCACTGGTTCCACAAGGGCTCACAGGCGGTGATGGCGCCGACGCCCGTCGTCAAAAGCGATCTCGAAAAATACGGCTTCACCAATGTCGTGCTGTGGACGCGCGGCGTCGATCTCGACATCTTTCATCCGATGGAGTCGAAGGTGCTCAACACGGCGCGGCCGATCTTTCTGTACGTCGGGCGCGTGGCCGTGGAAAAGAACGTCGAGGCGTTTCTCAAGCTCGATCTGCCCGGCTCGAAGTGGGTCGCGGGCGAAGGTCCGGCGCTCGCGGAGCTGAAGTCGCGCTATACGAACGTCAACTATCTGGGCGTGCTGTCGCAGCCCGAGCTCGCGAAGGTCTACGCGGCGGCGGATGTCTTCGTGTTTCCCAGCAAGACCGATACTTTCGGCCTCGTGCTGCTCGAAGCGATGGCCTGCGGCACGCCGGTCGCGGCCTATCCGGTGACGGGCCCGATCGACGTGCTCGGCGAAAACGGCCCCGGCGCGCTGGACGACGACCTTCACGAAGCCTGCCTGCAGGCGCTGAAAATCGAACGCGCCGATGCCCGCGCGTGGGCCGAACGCTTCTCGTGGCGCGCGGCCTCGGAGCAGTTCGCATCGCATCTGCGCCAGTTCGGGCCGCGCGCCGCGAGCTCGGACCGGGCAGCGGCATGACGCGACACGCCGTGGCGCAGGAACGGGCCGAAGCGAACGCGCGAGGCGCTTCGTCCGCGACGGGCCGCGCGCGCGATCCCTTCGACGATGACCCCGAAGACATCGACGAAACGTCCGCGCAGCCGCCCGAGCCGCTCGGCCCCGACGACCTGCCCTTCAATCCGTACAAGGGCAACCGCGGCTTCACGCGCGCGTGGCACGCGATGAAAAATTCGCTGTACGGTTTTCGCGTCGCGATTCGCGAGGAAAGCGCGTTTCGTCAGGAATTGACGCTCGCCGCGATCCTGTTGCCGTGCAGCCTTTTCGTGCCGGTCGCGCCCGTCGAGCGCGCGGCGCTGATCGCGTCCGTGCTGCTGGTGCTGATCGTCGAGTTGCTGAATTCGAGCGTCGAGGCGGCCATCGACCGGATATCGCTCGAACGTCACGAGTTGTCAAAGCGCGCGAAGGATTTCGGCAGCGCCGCGGTGATGGTCGCTCTCGGCGTCTGCGTCATTACCTGGGGTCTGATTCTTTGGCCGTTTGCATCCGCTTGGCTCGCGCGTATCTTATAAAAGAGAATTCGTGCGCTCAAAGCTCGCGTCCGTGCCGCAGAACGACCGGTTTATAATCGTCCGATATTCTCAAAAATAGCAACGGAAGCGGCCGCGCGAACGCTCATCCCGAGCCCTCGCGGCCCGATCCCAAGGTCGGACGACATGGAAGCCAAACCACCCCGCCGCACCCGCGAACGGATACTCGAGCTGTCGCTGAAGTTGTTCAACGATATCGGCGAGCCGAACGTCACCACGACGACGATCGCCGAGGAGATGGAAATCAGTCCAGGCAACCTGTACTACCATTTCCGCAACAAAGACGACATCATCAACAGCATCTTCGCGCAGTTCGAGCAGCAGATTCAGAAGCGTCTGCGCTTTCCGGACGATCATCGCCCGACGATCGACGAGATGTGGTCGTATCTGCAATACATGGCGGATTTCCTGTGGACTTACCGGTTCCTGTATCGCGACCTGAACGATCTGCTCGCGCGCAACCGCACGCTCGAAACGCACTTCAAGCAGATCATCACGCACAAGGTGCACTTCGCGAGCCAGTTGTGCGAGGCGCTCGTGGCCGATCAGGAAATGGTCGCGACGCCCGAGGAGATCAAGGTGATCGCGACGAACATCGGCGTGATCGCGACGTACTGGCTGTCGTATCAGTACGTGATGAATCCGCGCAAGTACAACGATCAGGAAGCGATCCGCACGGAACTGCATCAGGCGAGCCTGCATATCATCTCGATCATGGCGCCGTATCTGCGCGGACGCTCGCGTCAGCTCTTCGACGATCTCGTTTCCGGTAAGCTGCCAAAGCGCGAGTATGCGGATTTCCTGCCGCCGCGCGAAGACGCGTCCAACGCATCGAACGCGTCGAAGACCGAAATACCGAAGGATTCCAGATAAATGAAGGCAGTTTGTGTTTATTGCGGCTCCGCGACCGGCGCCCGCCCCGTCTATGCCGAAGCGGCCAAGGCATTCGGCCGCGCGCTCGTTGAGAACGATCTCTCGCTCGTCTACGGCGGCGGCCGCGTCGGGCTGATGGGACTCATCGCCGATGAAGTGCTCGCCGCGGGCGGACGCGCCGTCGGCGTGATTCCCGAGTTGCTGCTCGCGAAGGAAGTGGGCCACACGGATCTCACCGAATTGCACGTCGTGCCCGACATGCACGAGCGCAAGAAGAAGATGGCCGATCTGTCGGACGCGTTCGTCGCGATGCCGGGCGGCGTCGGCACGTTCGAGGAGTTTTTCGAGGTCTACACGTGGGCGCAGCTCGGCTATCACCAGAAGCCGGTCGGCTTGCTCGACGTGAACGGCTACTACGATCCGCTCATGGCGATGCTGCGTCATACGGTCGACGAAGGCTTCATGCGCGAGGCGTATCTGGATTTCATTCAGGTGGCAGCCGAACCCGGCGAGATGATCGCAAAGCTGAAGACCTACACGCCGCCCGCGATCGACAAGTGGTCCGAAAAACGTAACGCCGTCTGAGGAGCGGAACCGATGTCGAAAGTCATCCTGATTACGGGGGCAAGCCGCGGCATCGGCCGCTCGGCTGCGGTGCTCGCGGGCGCGCGCGGCTGGTCGGTCGGCGTCAACTACGCGTCGAACGCCGCGGCCGCCGATGACACCGTCGCGGCCGTCGTTGCGGCGGGCGGCAAGGCCATCGCGATTCCCGGCGACGTCAGCGACGAAGCCGCGATCATCGCGATGTTCGACGCGACCGAGAAAGCCTTCGGCAAGATCGATGGCGTCGTGAACAACGCGGGCATCGTCGCGCCCGGTTCGATGCTCGCGGACATGGATATCGCGCGCATGAAGCGCATCTTCGACATCAACGTGCTCGGTGCGTATCTCTGCGCGCGCGAGGCGGCGCGGCGCATGTCGACTTCGCGCGGCGGCAAGGGCGGATCGCTCGTGAATGTATCGTCGGCGGCGGCGCGGCTCGGCGGGCCGAACGAGTACGTCGATTACGCGGGATCCAAAGGTGCGATCGACACGCTCACGATCGGGCTGTCGAAGGAACTCGGGCGCGAAGGCGTGCGCGTGAACGCGATTCGCCCCGGGCTCATCGATACCGACATCCACGCGAGCGGCGGCAAGCCGGATCGCGCGCACGTACTTGGCGTGCAGACGCCGATCGGACGCGCGGGCACCGCCGATGAAGTCGGCGAATCGATCGTATGGCTGTTGTCGGATGCGTCGTCGTATGTGACGGGCGCGATTCTGGACGTGTCGGGCGGGCGTTGATCAAGCAGGCTCGGGCATGAACTCGAGCCGATAACCGCGCTCCTCGAGCATCTTGACCACAGGCGGCTCCAGCGGATGTTCGTCGATGTGGCGCCGCGTCGCGCCATAACGCACGACCGGCGGATCGATGCTGGCAAGACGCCGCCATGAACCGTGCATGCCAAATACAGCGTGAAGGTTCACGCCGATGTGACTGAGCGCGGCATGTTCGAAACCGAAACGCGCCGCGACTTCGAGCGGCGCGAACCGCAGACCCACGGCTTCCAGCTCGGGACGCAACATGCAGGTGAGTTGCACGTCTTCATGCGTGGCGTCGTTGAACCAGCTCATGGCGATCGGCTCGGAATCGCTGACGTCGGGCGGCGGGACCACCATCCGGATGTGCGGATGATCGACCAGCGCACGAAGCATGCGACGGCTACGGAGACTGAAGCCTCCGTTGAGCACCGGAATCACGACGGAGTCCGGGTTCTCGAGATCGCCGTACCAAGAAAAATCCTTCTTCCAGTAAATGCCTTCGGGTCTGTCGACGCGCGCGAGGTGTCCGGGCGCGCCGATATAGTCGTATTCGAGGAATTCATCGGTCCAGTTCGACGCGTCGAGCAGCCAGCCGTCTTCCTGGACGATCAGCACGTACTCCGTTTCGACCATGCGCCACAACGCGAACATCATGAAAAGGCTGTATTCCTTGAAGCTCAGCGGCGCGATGGCACGGTGACGAATGTCCGGCGGAAGATTGCCGGGTGCGGACGGGCTTAGAAGCAAGGCGGAAGCGCCGGGCATTTGCCGGCGGGAGAATTCGAGCGCCAGCGCCGCGCCGTGGGCGTCGTTCAGTCCGGTCACGGAGACCAGAGTGATGTTGCTGAAATCGGGCATGAAACACGTCGGATGATAAGGATGCCGAGCGATTCTAAATCACTGGCATTCGACGCCATCTCAAAAGGCTGGGTCATTCATCGACGCGCATTTGGCGGCGAGAATATGGTTTTGACGCGGAAAGTGCGCGATCACTTTCGATGAAGCGAGCAAATCGATCGGGTGGCTGATGTCGCATATGTCGTTATCGACACCGAACTCAGGCGCGCGGCAACTGTTCAGATCGTTGAAGGCCCGCGGCAGGCGAGCCTTCCATTCATACTCGACGACGTCTCGAGCGCGTAACAGCGGGATCTGCCCTGTCAGCTTCGTTTGATCGCCAGGATGCTCTCAACGGCCTTCCGGGCATTGATGAGACCCGCGCCACAACCCTCCGGACACTGTGCGGCCATCGATGTCGCCGTTGAAGTCAGGGCGGACTTTATCTCGTCGACGGTCGCCCCAGGGTTCGCCTCAAACATGAGTGCAATCACTCCTGCTACGTGCGGAGTTGACTGCGATGTGCCACTCAATATCGAAAACATGGAGTTGGATGCGGGAACGGTCTTACCTGTATCGATGGTCGAGATGATCGATCCGCCGGGGGCCATCACAGTGACCGGCGGCCCGTAATTCGAGAATACAGCTCGATTGCCACCGGAATCCGTTGCACCAACAGTGACGATCCCGTTGCAGTTCCCAGGCTGCTGCGTCGAAACTTCCCCCTTGCCGTTAGGCCCGTTTCCGGAAGCAGTCACTCATTATTCGGATACCTTATTTGCTTCGTATCCTTAATTTAACCGACCGTAAAACTGAACATTGCACCCAGATACTATGCGACCATGCCGTCCTCCTTCGTCGATGATGAGTTCCCGAAAACCTCCCTAGCGTCATCGTCTGGGGGCGATGTCTTCCAGTGCGTCGCCCTATGCCTGCTCACTCCGCAGCGAACGTTACGCGATACCCGCGCGCCTCCAACATACGCACGACATCCATTTCCCGGAATGCCCGCTGTGCCAAACTGCGTTTGACTTTGTACTCCACGCTCGGTGGATCGATGCTGACCAAACGGCGCCAGAAAGCGTGATGGCCGAAAAGGTCCATGAAATCGGCATCGCCATAGATAGGACCGGAATCTTCGACTGCAAAGCGCTTGCACAAATCGAGCGGAGCATACTTGATCCCGACAGCCTCGAGTTGCGGACGCAAAGTGGCAGTCAGTTGCACGTCTTCATTGGGTGCGCGATTACTCCAGCGCATGCGAAATTCGCTGTTATCGAGTAATTCCGGCCGCGGAATCTCAACCTTGATTTCCGGATGATCCATCAATGCGCGCAACATGCGCCTGCTGCGCAGGCTGAAGCCTCCATTCAAAACAGGCCGCACGACATGACCCGGACGATCTATCCGATCGCGCCATTTGAAGTGTGAAATCCATTCGGTACCGGCGGCCGATTCGACGCACGCCTGATGAACGGGTGCCCCTATGTAGTCGTAGTCGAAGAATTCGTCACGCCAGTTATTGCCGTCCAGAACCCAGCCATCATCCTGCAAGACGAGCGCGAAATCGGTGTCGATCAGCTTCCAAAGCGCAAACATCACGAACCAGCTGTATTCGTGGTAGTTCATGGGAGCGATCTTGCGGTGCGCGATTCCTTCAGGCAGCCCGCGCGGCGAATTCGGGCTGCAAAGTAATGCGCGCGCGCCTGGCATCTGTCTGCGACTCAATTCCAGCGCTGGAACGGCGCGCGTGGCGTCCTGCAAACCTGTTACGGAAACCAAAGTAATTCGATTAAAGTTCGCGCGCGTCATGCTGTTGCGATGGTCCGATATATGAATAGTGCCTTGATACAGCGGTATTCATATTAGGGGCGCATCGCTCATGCATCAATAGAACTAATCGGAAAACGGATCGTCAACGACCAATGTCAATCCGTTCGATCGACGATGTGACGCGGGCTTCCTCACGTAAAAGGGATGCGGCACACGCTTCGCCCGTGGGTCAAAACCCGCCATGCGCCGCCAGCCACGCCTCCTCATCGGCGCGCATTTCGCGTCCGAGAATCCGATTGCGATGCGGAAAGCGTCCGAAGCGCTCGACCACTTCTGCGTGCTCCAGCGCCGATTCATGGAAGCTCGAAACGCCGGTCTCTTCTTTCAGCTTTGCGAATAAGCGCAGCGCCTCGCGCTGGCTCCCCATCGATTCATCGTGCTCGAACGGCATGTACGCGAACGCGCGATGGTACGCACTCGGCAAGCGCAGATCGTCGCCGCGCTCGACCAGCGTCTTCGCCAGCGCGAGCGCACGCGCATCGCCCGCAAACGCGCGCGGCGTGTTCCGATTACAATTGCGCGAAAACTGATCGATGAGCACGATCAGCGCAAGCGTGCCGAGCGGCGTGCTTTCCCAATCGCGCAAGCCGCCCGCGTGCGCCTCGTCGAGCAGCGCGCCGAAACGTTCGGTGAGCAGCGAATCGAAGGCGCGCTTCTTCTTCCACCACAGCTTGCGATCCTGACCGAATTCCGCTGAACCGGGCGCGCCGAACCAGAGATCGAGCACGGCCTGAGCGCGCGGATCCATGTTCAGACGAGTTCCAGCACCAGTCGCCGCGTGCGCGCGCTCTTCTTCTCCAGCTTCGCGATGCGCAACTCGCCGATCTCCTCCGTGTTGCGCACATGCGTGCCGCCGCACGGCTGCAGATCGACATTCTCGATGCGCAAGAGACGCACGCGGCCGAGGCCCGTCGGCGGCTTCACGCTCATCGTGCGGACGAGCTCGGGACGCGCGGCCATTTCATCATCGGTGATCCATTCGGTCTGCACGCCGTGCGCGCCGCCGATCAGCGCGTTGAGCTTCGCTTCGACGGCTTCGCGCTCGATCGGGTCGACCGTCGCGAGATCGAGCCGCGCGTATTCCGTCGTGATGCTGCAGCCGTCGACGGGATACGGCAGCACCGCGCAGATCAGATGGCTCGCCGTATGCAGCCGCATGCGCCGGTAACGCTGCGCCCAGTCGATCTCCGCGCTCACCTTGTCGCCGGTTTTCAGCTTCGCAAGCGCATCCTCCTGACCGGGCGCGGGAACGTGAACCGCGTCATCCGGCGTTGCGCCTTCGAACTTCGCCTTGCGCGTATCGGCGATCGCGATGACCGTGCCGTCCGCGAGCGTCAGCGTGCCGGCATCGCCCGCCTGGCCGCCGCCGAGCGGATAGAACACGGTTTGATCGAGGTGGATGCCCTGCTCGTCGATGGCGGTGACGGTCGCGTCGCAACGCGTTTGATAAGCGTCCTCGCGAAAGAGTGCGCGTGTGCTCATGGTCGTGCTTCCTTGCGATGAGGCGAAAAAGCCGATGATGCATCAGCCGCGCCCCGCCTGAACCGGTACAAAAGAAAGCGAATCAACCGGGACGGTTGCGCATCCAGTCGGCGGTATCGAAGAACGAAGTGAGCAGCCGCTCGCGCAAGGATGCGTCGATGCCGATGTCTTCCATCGCCCACGCCATGCA
Source organism: Caballeronia sp. NCF2 (assembly GCF_023631205.1). Classification (NCBI taxonomy): domain Bacteria; kingdom Pseudomonadati; phylum Pseudomonadota; class Betaproteobacteria; order Burkholderiales; family Burkholderiaceae; genus Caballeronia; species Caballeronia sp. NCF2. The sequence continues at coordinate 126,876 of NZ_JALQDN010000019.1, forward strand.
GCGCAGCCATTGATCGCGCTCGCTCGATGCAATCGCGAACGGCAGATGCCGCGCCCGCAAACGCGGGTGACCGAAGCGGCTGATGTAGTGATCCGGCCCGCCCATCCAGCCGCACAGGAACCAGAACGTCTTGTCGCGCGAATTGTCGAGCGTCGGCGGATGCAGCGCGCGGATGCCCGCGAACTCCGGCTCGAGGTCCATCAGATCATAGAAACGGTCGACGAGCGCGCGCACGCGCTCTTCGCCGCCGACCAGCTCGAAAGCGGTCGGCTTTTGCACATCGTCTTCGGGATTGACGTCGGTCATTGCTCTGATTCGAAAAACTACGCGTCGCGCAGCGATTGCAGCGCGGGGCGCGCCAATACGCGCCGCAGGCTCAGCCAGCCGCCGAGCCCCGCGCACGCGACGCCCGCGACGATGCCCACCGGCACGAGCCACGGATTGAAATCGATATGAAACTCGAACACGCGCGCCGCCAGCACATAGCCGATGCCCTGCGCGCCGACCGCGGCCATCAGCCCGGACAGCGCGCCCACGGCGACGAACTCGGCGACCTGCACCGAGCGGATCTGTCCGTGCGACGCGCCGAGCGCGCGCAACAGCGCCGATTCGCGCACGCGTTCGTCGCGCGTGCCGGCAAGGGCCGCGTAGAGCACGAGCACGCCCGCCGCGAGCGTGAAGAGGAACAGGAACTGCACCGCGCCGATCACCTGCGCGAGCGTGCGATGAATCTGCGCGAGAATCGGCGCGATATCGATCGCCGTCACGTTCGGATAACGCGCGACGAGCCCGTCGATCACGCGTTGCTCGTCCGCCGGCAGATGAAAGCTCGTGATGAAGGTCGCGGGAAGATCGGCGAGCGCGTCGGGCGGCAGCAGCACGAAGAAGTTGACCTTGAACGAATTCCAGTCGACCTTGCGCACGCTCGTCACCGGCGCTTCGACCGGCAGTCCGGCGACGTCGAAACGCAGCACGTCGCCCATCTTCACGCGGATCGTCTTCGCGATGCCCTCTTCGATCGACACCTGCGGCTTGCCGTCTTTGCCGAACCACGCGCCTTGCGTGACGCGGTTATCGCCGGGCAGTTCGGTCGTGTACGACAGATTGAATTCGCGATCGACGAGGCGCTTCGCGTCGGCACGGTCGTAGTTGTCCGGATTCACAGCCTTGCCGTTGATGGCGACGAGACGCGCGCGCACCATCGGCGAAAGCGCGGCGTCGGGCTGGCCGTGCGCGTGCAGATAGTCGAGCACGCCGGCGCGCTGGTCCGGCTGAATGTCGATGAGAAACTGATTCGGCGCGTCGGGCGGCGTCGCGTCGCGCCAGCCCTTGATGAGATCGTTGCGCGTCATGCCGATGAGCAGCAGACACATCAGCCCGATGCCGAGCGCGGTGATTTGCAGCGCGCTCGACCCGCTGCGCCGCTCCAGCGACGCGAGCGCATAACGCCAGCCGACGCCCGCGCGGCTGCGCTCGCGCCGCACGAAGCGCGCCGCCGCCCAGAGCGCCGCGCGCGCGATCGCGCCGAACACGAGCAGGCCCGCCGCGAAACCGCCCGCGACGATGCCGCCGAGCTTCAACTCGCCCGCCGCGACGATCAAAAGCGCCGCGAACAGCAGCACGCCGACGCCATACGCGGCATGGGCGACGCGTTGCGCATCGCCGAGTTCGCGCCGGATGACATGCACCGGCGGCACGCGCGTGATCGGCAGAAGCGGCGGCAGCGCGAAGCCGAGCAGCAGCACGAGCCCCATCGCGACGCCTTGCAGCGCGGGCCAGACGCTCGGCTGCGGCAGTTCGACATCGACGAGCGAGCCGAGCCAGTTCAGCAGCACGAGATGCCCGCCGAAACCGAGCACGACGCCCGCCGCGCTGCCGATCAGGCCGATCGCCAGAAATTCGTTCAGGAAGAGCGCGCGCAGCGTGCGCTGGCTGACGCCGAGACAGCGCATCGCGGCGCAGCCGTCGAGATGACGCCGCGCGAAACGATGCGCCGCCATCGCGATCGCGACCGCCGCGAGCAGCGCCGTCAACAGCGACACCAGCGTGAGGAAGTGGCTCGCGCGATCGATCGTCTGGCGCACTTGCGGCTGGCCGTCGGAGAGCGATTCCAGCGCGACGCCGCGCAGCTTGCCGCCATCGACGTTCTCGCGCGCGAACTTCGCGAACTGCTCGACCTGGCTGTCGGAACCGGCGACGAGCAGGCGATACGTCACGCGGCTGCCGTAGCCGATGAGCCTCGTGGCGGCGATTTCGTCGGCGCGCATCATCAGGCGCGGCGAGAAATTGACGAACGAGAAGCCGCGATCCAGTTCGCGCGTGATGACGCCCGCGACCGTGAACGTGCGCGTGCCGACTTTCACCGTGCCGCCGACCTTCGTCTTGAGCGCATCGAGCAAGGCGGCGTCGACCCAGACGGTGCCGGGCGCGGGAATGCCGTGCGCGGGCGCATCGGCGGCGTCGACGGCGGGCGCGATGCGCAGCGCGCCGCGCAACGGATAGCCCTGCGTCACGCCCTTGATCGCCGCGAGGCGCGAGAGCGGCTGCGCGGACGTCGAACTGATCATGCTCGGGAAAATCGTCGTGCCCGCCGTCTCGAGTCCGAGCGATTTCGCTTGCGTTGCGAACATCGGATCGACGGGATGATCGGCGCGCACGACGAAATCGGCGGCGATCATCTGGCGTCCGTCGCGCGCGAGTCCCTGGCGCATGCGATCCGCGAGAAACCCGACGCTGGAGAGCGCCGCCACCGCCAGCACCAGCGCGAGCAGCAGCATCGTGAGCTCGCCCGCGCGCCAGTCGCGGCCGGTCATGCGCCACGCCTGACGCATCGTCTGCATGAAACCGAGCGTGATGTGCGGATGCGAATGTCCTGCCTTACGTGCGGCCTGATCGTTCCTGAATGCGGTGCTCAATCGTGCTTGCTCCGCAGCCGGTTCATCCGATGTTCCGAGCTCGGCAGCATGTGCTTGGCCATGCGCGACACCCCGCCGTGCACGCCGCGCGCGAGCCTCGGCAGCGCCCAGCCCGCCAGCACCAGAAACGCGAGAAGCAGCACGAGAAACAGCAGCGGCACGAAGAGCGCGAGCGCGATGCCGGTGACCGCGCCGACATCCTCGGTCGCCGACGCCGCCCAGTTCGACACCGGCTCCGGCGACAGATTGATGAGCGCCCGCGTGCCCGCCTTCGCGAAATGCGATGCACCGGCGAGCGTGCCGCCCGCGAGCGCGGCGATGGTGAGCATGGCGGGATCGGCGTGGCCGAGGGAGCCGGCGGCGAGCACCGCGCCCGCCGGAATGCGGATGAACGTGTGCACCGCGTCCCACAGGGAATCGAAGGCGGGAATTTTATCGGCGAGAAATTCGACGACCGCGAGCACGCCCGCGACGCCGATCACCCACGGCGAGCCGAGCACCGCAAGCGAATCCGGCAGGTGAACGATTCCCATGCGCTGGAACATGCCGGCGATGAAAACAGTGAGATACAGGCGCAGCCCGCTCGCCCATGACAGGCCCGCTGCGAGCGAAAGTGACTCAAGCATTGCCGTCTCCCTTAATGCTGCCAGCCGCCGGCGTTCGCCGCTACGGGACGATTTGCCGACTGAAAAGAGCGGTCTTTGCGGCAGATGCCGGAAGAAGCCGCCTACATCCGCGAAGATAGAACGAAAACGCGCAAAACGTTGCGCTCAGACAAATGCGGATGACCTCGAACCATTATATCCACGCAAATACGCGCGGTGCAGCACGGTTCAAGCGATTGGCGTTCCCGGCGCCCTCAGTGTCCTGACGAGAGCTTGAGCCCGATCAGCCCGGCGACGATCAGCACCGCGCTCAGGATGCGCGCCGCCGACAGCGCTTCGCCCATGAACACGATTCCGAAGACGAACGCGCCGACCGCGCCGATGCCCGTCCAAACGGCGTAGGCCGTGCCGAGCGGCAGTTGCTTCATGGCCATCGCGAGCAGGACGAAGCTGCCCAGCGCGGTGATGACGGTAAAGACGGACGGTCCGAGCCGGGTGAAGCCTTCGGACGATTTGAGACCGGCCGCCCAGGCGACTTCCAGCAGACCGGCGACGAAAAGAAGAATCCAGGACATCGAGCGACTCCCTTGAAAATGGGGCCGTCCCCGACGAAACGATGCGCATGCGGTCGTCCGCATGGCTTAGGCGCGAAAGCCGAAGATTGTACCAAACGGGTGCATTCGCGGCACGCGCACGCGGCGCTTCGCCGCGCGGCGTGTGGTCGCGTTCCTTAAAACCATGCTATTAAGGAGAAAAGCGCCCGCGCGAGGCGCGCCTTTCGACACATCCGCTGCAAAAAGCCTGAACAAGGAGCGTTCATGGATGTCGACTCGGTCCTGCTCTCCCGCCTCCAGTTCGCGTGGGTCGTCGCCTTTCACATTCTGTTGCCGGCCTTCACGGTCGGTCTGTCGTGCTTCATCGCGACGCTCGAATTCAACTGGTGGATCACGAAGCGCGACGTCTATCGTCGCCTGTCGGCGTTCTGGCTGAAAATTTTCGCGGTGTCGTTCGGCATGGGCGTGGTGTCGGGCATCGTGATGCCGTTTCAGTTCGGCACCAACTGGAGCCGTTTTTCGGATGCGACCGCGAACGTCGTCGGCCCGCTCATGGGCTACGAAGTGCTGACGGCGTTCTTCCTCGAATCGGCGTTTCTCGGCGTGCTGCTCTTCGGGCGCAAGCTCGTGCCGCAGTGGGCGCATGTGATGTCGGCGATTTTCGTCGCGGCGGGCACCGTGATCTCGTCGTTCTGGATTCTCGCCGTCAATAGCTGGATGCAGACGCCGCAAGGCCACCGCGTGCTGCCGGACGGCCGCTTCGAAGTGGTGAGCTTCTTCGACGTGATCTTCACGCCGTCGTTTCCGTACCGGCTCGGGCACACGGTGAGCGCGTTTCTCGTGACGGCCGGCTTCGTGATTCTCGGCGTCGGCGCGATGTATCTGCGCCAGCGCCGCGCGCTCGAGGAAAGCCGCGTGATGGTAAAGATGTCGCTGATCTTTCTCATCATCATGGTGCCGGTGCAGATGGTGATCGGCGACGCGCATGGACTCAACACGCTCAAGCATCAGCCGGCCAAGCTCGCGGCGATGGAAGCGCTCTGGGAATCCGGCACGCGCGTTCCGGCCAATCTCTTCTCGATTCCCGATCAGGACGAGGAACGCAATCACTTCGAAATCTCGATTCCGGTGCTCGGCAGCATTTATCTCACGCACGACCCCAACGGCTACGTGCGCGGCCTCAAGGACTTTCCGCGCGAGGACCGGCCGCCCGTCGCGGTCGTATTCTTCGCGTTTCACATCATGGTCGGCATCGCGCTGCTGATGTTCGCGCTCGTGCTGTGGGGCATCGTGCAGTTCGCGCGCGGGCGCATCGAGACGAGCACGCGCTGGCTGCGCGCGGCGACGTGGGCGATGCCGCTCGGCTTCATCGCGGTGATCGCCGGCTGGACGACGACCGAGGCCGGCCGTCAGCCGTGGACGGTCTACGGCATCCTGCGCACGAAGGATTCGGTGACGCCCTCGCTCACCGCCGCCGATGTCGGTCTCTCGTGGCTGCTCTATGTGCTCGCCTATCTCGTGATCTTCGGCGCGGGTTTGTTCCTGCTGCGGCGGCTCGTGCGCGTCGGGCCGGCCGAAGTCGGCCATGCGCACGAAAAGGACGAACTCGATACGAAGGCGCGCGCGGCGCGTCCGCTGTCGGCGGTATCGGCGGGCGCGAACGGCGCGACGCCCCGCGTGAGCGAGGACGACATCGTGCCGCCCGGCCGCGGACGCAAATAAGCAACGAACCGGAGAACGCGATGCTCGATCTCGTGCCGCTGTGGGCCGCCATTCTCGCGCTGGCGGTGTTCATGTATGTGCTGCTCGACGGCTTCGATCTCGGCGTGGGCATGGTTTTTCTGCTGCGCCGCGACGCCGAATCGCGCAATCTGATGATCAACTCCGTCGCGCCCGTCTGGGACTTCAACGAGACCTGGCTCATTCTCGGCGGCGGCGGATTGTTCGCGGTGTTTCCGCTCGCGTTCGCGATCATCGTGCCGGCCGTTTATTTCCCGATTCTCTTCATGCTGCTCGGGCTGATCTTTCGCGGCGTCGCGTTCGAATTCCGCGAAGTGACCGGCGCGCGCAAATGGCTGTGGGACGGGGCGTTCGGCTGCGGCTCGCTCGTCGCGACGTTCTCGCAGGGCATCGTGCTCGGCATGTTCATACAGGGCTTCCCGATCGAAGGCCGCGTCTACGCCGGCACGAGCTGGAACTGGGTCGCGCCGTTTCCGTTGCTCGTCGGCGTGGGGCTGATCTTCGGCTATGCGCTGCAAGGCACGACGTGGCTCGTGCTCAAGACCGAAGGCGAACTGCAGGACTGGAGCCGCAAGATGGCGCGCTATGCGCTCATCGGCGTGATCGCGTTCATTCTGCTCATCAGCCTGTGGACGCCGCTCAAGGACGCGCGCATTGCCGCGCGCTGGTTTGCCTTCCCCGACAGCCTGGCGTTCGCGCCGGTGCCTGTGCTCACCGTGCTGCTCGCGTGGACGCTCTGGTCGAGCCTCGCGAAAGACCGCGACGTGCTGCCGTTCCTGTGCTCGATCGGGCTCTTCTTTCTCGCGTTCACGGGGCTCGTCATCAGCCTGTGGCCGTTCATCGCGCCGCCTTCGGTCACGCTCTGGGATGCGTCCGCCGCGCCCTTGTCGCACCAGTTTCTGCTGATCGGGACGATGTTTCTGCTGCCCGTCCTGATGATCTACGTGATCTGGTCGTACTGGGTGTTCCGCGGCAAGGTACGCGGCGACATGGGTTATCACGCGGAATAGTCAGAGCTTCTGCTGCGTGGCGAGCGACAGGAGGCGCGCCCATTTGTGCGCCTCGCCGCGATCGCGCATCGGCAGCGTCCATTCGCCGTGCTTCGCGTCCCGCACGTCGAGCACGACCTGCCACGCGCCGTTCGTTCCATTCGCCTGCCGCATGCGCGCGCCGCGCAGGTCCGCGAAGATATAGCTGCCGCGCTCGTCGCCGACGCGCACATCGCACAGACGCTTGCCCGCCGCGACCCGCACGCCGCCCCAGTCGGATTTGAGTTCGTGGGTCCAGTCGCCGTGTTCGCCTTTGCGCAGATTCGGCGCGATCTCGCGGCGGCTCGCGAGCCAGCGCATCACGCCCGCCGCGATGATCGCCAGCACGACGATCGCAACCGCCACCGCGACGCCGAGGCCGAAGTGCGCGTGTAGCGCGTCGAACGACCATATCGCGCCGTAAATCAGCAATCCTAAGACGATCAGTCCGACGACGATGGGCATCGCGCCTCCCGCACGCTCAATCGATGAGACCGCAGCGTATCACTGCGCCTTGTGCTTCGCGTTCCAGTCGCGCAGCGCCTGCAGCGTGTTGGCGACGTGCTGGTCCGGCGACAGGCTCGTGTATTCGTAGATGACGCGGCCGTCGGGCGCGATCACGTAGGACACGCGATTGGCCATCGTGCTTTTCATCGGCATGGAGGCGTCGTAGGACTTGATGATCTTCGAGTTTTCGTCCGCCGCGACCGGAAACTTGCTGCGGCATTCGCTCACCGAAAACTTCTTCAACGTATCGATGTTGTCGTGCGACACGCCGATGACCGTCGCGCCTTCGGCCTTGTACTGATCGACCGCTTCCGCGAACTCATGCGCCTCGATCGTGCAGCCCTTCGTGAACGCCGCCGGATAGAAGTACAGCACGACCGGGCCTTTCTTGAGGGCATCGGCGAGCGAATAGTCGTACACGTTGCCGCCGAGCGACGCCTGCGCGGTGAAGTCGGGCGCGGCATCCCCGGGCTTGAGCGTCGCGCCTGCGACGAGCGGATAAACGGCCGCGGCCGCGGCCATCGCCAGAACAGCAGCCGCTTTCATACCGGAAAATCTTTTCATGCGCGCTCCTTTCGAAGACCTCGTTCATGCAAAGACGCCGGCTATGCGTCGTCCTCGCCCTGATCCATCCGGTGTTGCGCGAACCACGCCGCCGCTTCGAATTGCAGTTTAGCGAGCACCGCGGGCGTGAGCACGTCGAGCGATGGCTGCGCGTGCCGGCTCGCGTCGATGGCGGGCGCATCGCCCCGCTCGGCAGCCCGCGCGATGCCGAGCAGCGCGCCGAGCAAGCCTTCGCCCGCGAGAATGGCCGTGCGGATTTCGGCCGCCAGATGGAGCTTATCGAGAATTTCCACGGGCTGCATGTTCAGCACGACATGCACGAGCGAGAAGATGCCGGTCATGAACGCGGCGTCGGAGAAGGCTTCGTCGGCGGGACGCAGCTTTTCGGCCGCGAGCTCCAGGAAGCGCGCGCGCGTGCCGACGAGTTGCAGCAGCGGATCCGAGCGCCACGGCAAACCGCTGCCGTCCGCGTAAAGCAGCAGCTGCGCCCAGCGCATCAACTGGCGCGTGCCGGTCGCGGCGATCGCCTCGCGCAACGACGACACGCGCCGCCCGCGCGTCTGCGCACTCGAATTCGCGAGACGCATCAGCTGCACGACGATATCCGGATTGCGCTTCAGTTCCGCTTCCAGCTCGCGCAGGCCCGGCTCGCCGGCGAGCACGGCCATGAGGCGCAGGAGCGAGCCGCGCGCCGGGCTCTCGCGCCGCGCCGAAAGCACCTGCGGCCGCGCGAAGAAATAGCCCTGAAAGAGATCGAAGCCGAGACGTTTGGCGCGCGTCAGATCGTCGAACGTCTCGATCTTTTCCGCCACGAGCAGCTTGCCGCGCCGCTTCACTTCCGCAGCGAGTAGCGGCAGATGCCGATCGTCCGCGGCGAGGAAATCGACCTTGACGATATCGACGGTCGGCAGCGCGGCATGCAGCGCGTCGTCGAGCTTCACGACGTCGTCGAGCGCGAAGCGAAAGCCCGCGTTGCGCAACTGCGCGCAGCGTTTGAATAGCGACTCGTCGAACGTGATGCTTTCCAGCAGCTCCAGCACGAAACGCTCGGGCTGCATGATGTGGACGATGTCGTCGAACAGCAGCTCGCGGTTCATGTTCACGTAACCGGGATGCGGCCCGAGCACCGCCGGCACGCCCATCTCGCCGATCGTGCGCGCGACGACATGCGCGGTCGCCTGCACGTCGTCGTGGATGCGGGCGCGATTGTCGGGGCTGTCGCGAAAGAGCAGTTCGTAGGCGACGAGCGCGCCTTCGCCGTCGAGGATCGGCTGACGCCCGACATAGACGCTTTGCCCGCGCCGCGCCGATGCCGCGCGCTTCAGGGAAGAATCGGGCATGGCGCGGACCGGTCGGATGCGCGCGGCGGCGCCGTGAAGCGTTGCGTGATGGCCGGCTCGATGGCCTTGGCTATGGCACAGGCCGGCCGCTTGGTGGATTCGATCATGGGGCGAACGAGTCGAACGGAATTCTGATGGTCAACAGCACGGCGAAAGCCCTGCGTCCGGCGGCACACCGACGAGAGAACGGGTTCCCGGCCGCAAACGCGCCACTGTAACCGAATTCTCCTGACGAGATAATATGAAACCTCATATCGACAATAACTGGACATTCTTGATGCCGCGATGCGCCCGCCGCATCCGCGCCGCCGGTTAAAGAAATCCCCGATCGCGCCGATAACTCGCCTGATAGAGCGTGTCGCGCCTCATTGCGGCACGTCCCGGCCGGAACCCGCGAGGCGCGTGTTCCGCGCGCCGCCGCCTGGCCGAAACAGCAGGCGCAGCCGCCAGAAACCAACGAGACCATGCAAGCGAACCGGATCAACGTCTCCCGCCGCGCACCGTGGCGCATCGCGCTCGATGCGCTCTCTCGCGCATGGGGAAGCGCCGCGCGCGAGCGGCATCCCGAGAGCGCCGGGGAGCCGCCCGCGCCCGCGACATCGCCCGGGGCCGGCGCGCCGGATGCGCCCGTCGCCGCCGTCGCGAATGCCCTGACCGACGCGTCCGAGGCCACGCTCGGCGCGGTCGACTTCCTCGCCCAGCTCGACGACGCGCTGCGCTTCCAGTATGTATCGGATGCGAGCATCGAGTTCATCGGCTATCACCGCGATTATCTGAGCATGCTGACGCTGCACGATCTCGTCGCATCCGAGGAAGCCGACGAGCTGCATGCGCTCGTCGCGCGGGCGCGCGTGAGCGGCAAGCTCGAATCGGCGACGCTGACGGTCGTGAAGTCGCTCACCTATCCGATCTGCGTCGAGTTGCGGCTCGTGTCGACGGCCGCGCGCGGCATGCCCGGCTTCGCGCTCGCCGCCTTCGACGTGACGCACTGGCGCGAGCGCGAAGCGGCGCTCGTGCATACGATCAATCACGATGCGCTGACGGGCCTCGACAATCTCATCGCCCTGAAGGCCGCGATCGTTGCGGCGCAGGACGAAGCCGAACTCACGCGCACGCACGCGGGACTCGTGCTGCTCGACATCGACGATTATCAGCGCATCAACCGCGCGCTCGGCTACGACGCCGGCGACGAGCTGCTGCGCGAAACCGCGCGGCGCATCCAGCATACGGCGGGACACGGCGAGCGGGTCGCGCGCGTGGCCGGCGACGAATTCGCCGTGCTGCTGCCGCCCGGCACCACGGCGGAACTCGCCGAAAGTCTCGGGCGGCGCTTGCTCACCGCGATCGCGCAGCCCTACCGGCATCGCGGGCAGCACACGCATTTGTCGGCGAGCGTGGGCGTCGCGCTGTATCCGGATCAGGCGGGCAGGCTCGCGAAAAGCGAAGCGCAGACCAACCTCTTGCGCATGGCCGATCAGGCGCTCGCGCAGGCGAAGGAATCGGGCGGCAATGCGCTCGTCTTCCACACGATCGACGACAACCCCGCTGACGCCGAGCGCCTCAAGCTCGAAGCGGACCTGTACGAAGCCGTGCGCAACGGTGAGTTCTCGCTCTACTTCCAGCCGATCACGAAGATCCGCACGGGCGCGGTGGTCGGCGTGGAAGCGCTGATGCGCTGGAATCATCCGGTGCACGGGCTCGTGCCGCCGTCGACGTTCATTCCGCTCGCGGAATCCATCGGCCTCATCAATTATCTGGGCAACTGGGTGCTGAAGGCCGCGTGCATGCAGATCGTGCAGTGGGACGCGATCGGCATCCGGCTCGATTACGTGTCGGTGAACGTGTCGCCGCAGCAGTTCCGCGACAAACGATTCACCGCCGCAGTGAAGGAAGCGCTCGCGCTCACCGGCATCGACGCGCGGCGGCTCGTGTTCGAGATCACCGAAAGCCTTTTGATGCACGATCCGGAGGAAGCGACGCGCCTGCTCGAAACGCTGACGACGATCGGCATCCGCTTCGCCGTCGACGATTTCGGCACCGGCTATTCGAGCCTCGCCTATTTGCAACGTTTTCCGCTCTCGAAGCTCAAGATCGACCGCAGCTTTGTCGAGAACCTGATTACGTCCCGAAACAATCGCGCGATCGTGAGCGCGGTGGTCGGGCTGGCGCAATCGCTCGGACTGGAGCTGGTGGCCGAAGGCGTCGAAACCGAGGCGCAGCGGGATTTGCTCGCGGACCTGGGATGCGACCATATTCAGGGCTGGCTCATCAGCCATGCGTTGCCGTCGGACGAGCTGGCGCGCTCGTTCCAGTCGCATTCGCTCGTATTGCACGAGACATTATGAACGGACGATTGTTCGTGTTTTAATCGAAGCACGCGCCGTAACTCCCTAATAACGTGTACATTTCGTTGTTGGGTGCTGGATTGCAGGACCGCCTCGGGTTAGCCGTCGCGTAACGAACGAGTTCTTATTTTTTTGCAATGGCACGCACCAAGGCCGAACTACTGGACAAGCTGTGGTCGCGCATGAGCGAGCGCGGGGATTTCCCCATGCTGTCTCAGGCGCTGCGCTCGACTGTGTCCGCAATGAGCGATGACGACCTCGACTTCACGTCCCTCGTGCAAGTCGTGCTGTCGGACGTCGGCCTCACGCAGAAGGTGCTGCGGCTCGCCAACTCGGCGATGTACATCGCGTTCGGCGGCAACATCACCACCGTCACGCGCGCGTTGATGGTGCTCGGCATGGACGCCGTCGGTCATCTCGTCGTCGGGTTGAAGCTCGTCGACCACTTCCATCAGAGCGCGCCGCGCCGTATCGACGCGAAGCTCGAACTAAACCGCACCCTGCTCTCGGGCGCGGTTGCGCGGCAGCTCACCGAGCACAAGGACTTGCGCTCCGCCGAGGAAGCGGTCGTCTGCACGCTGATGCGGCAGATCGGCAAGCTGCTCGTCGCGTTCTATCTCGAACACGAGTGGGATCAGTTGCGCCGCAAGGCCGCTTCGGAAAACATCCCCGACAGCGCCGCCTGTGCCGCGCTGCTCGGCGTCACCTTCGACGAGATCGGCCTCGAAGCGGCGGACCGCTGGCGTCTGCCCGAGACGATTCGCGAAGGCATGCGCGCGACCGATCCGAACGCGCCCGTCGATGAAACCGTGCCGAAGCACGTTCGCTGGCTGCGCGCGATCTCCAACTATTCGACCGAAGTCGCGGACGCGCTCACGGCGCAAAACGTGGCCGCGGACGGCCGCGAATCGGTGCTCTTCGATATCGCGAACCGCTACACCGGACCGCTCAACACCGACGCCGACACGCTCACGTCGATGAGCCTCGCGCTCGCGAACGAAGAAGCGAGCGACGGCGTGATGCGCGAGATCTCCGAGCTGCAGGCCAACGCCGATGCCATGGCGCGCGCGAACGTATCGGCGGAGGCGCGCATCGGCGCGAGCGTCGCGGACTTGCGCTCGTTGCCGTCAAAGAATGCGCTGGCGCCCGCGCTCGCGCTCGCGTCGGAATCGATACTCGGCAGCCTGCATCTGTCGCGCACCGTGGTGTTCGTGCGCCAGGCCAACAACGAATTCCACGCGCGTCTCGGCCTCGGCGCGGGCGTCGAGCCGATGTTGCCGAAACTGCGCTTCTCGGCGGAGTTCCGGCCCGACGTGTTTCATCTCGCGATCAGCAATCCGGTCGGCATCTTCATCGAGAACGCGCACGACGCGCGCATCGACGCCCGCCTGCCGCGCTGGTACAAGGAGACGCTCGGCGAAGCGCAGGCGTTCGTCGTGCTGCCGGTGAAATCGAACGATACGACCGTCGCGCTGATCTACGGCGACTGGACCTCGCCGCAACACGTGCGCAAGATCTCGCCCGCCGAGATGAGCGCACTGAACGAGCTCACGAAGGAGCTGAGCCGTTTTTTCTTTAGCGCGAACTGGAAGGAAGTCGAGCTCATCTGAGCGGCTTCCTTCTTGCGCGCAGACCCCTTCCTCCGCCTTATTCCCGCTTCAGAATCGCCACGGCCTGCTCGCCGTATCGCACGATATAGCCGCCGTGCGCGCGCTGCCATTCGCGTGCTTCCGATTCGTTCGCAAACCAGTTCTTTTCGTAGTCGTTGAACGCGCCGGCGTCGAGCCGATAGCGGTCGATCGCCGCGTCCGGCTGTTCGTCGATGTGGGATTTGCACGCGTCCCAGCCTGGGTAGCCGAGTTCGACGGCGAGCATCGAAAGCAGATGCTTCAGTTGCAGATCGTCGCGCATCGCGTGCAGATCGGCGAGGCGTTCCGCGCGCGTGACGTTCGTCGCGAGCAGGCGGCGCAGAACGGGCATCGACGCGCTCGTATCGCCGTCGCGGGCGTGACGAAGCAGACGCCGCGCATGTTCGCGCAGATAGTCGCTATTGGAAACGGAAGAAGAGATCGGACAGGATGTAGACCACATGACGTTGTTCCTTTGTTGCGCCGTTCTCGCTGCGGCTATAAAGGTTCGACGTTGCGGTTCGATCCAAAGTTGAGGTGCTGCACGGCAGGTGCGTAAGACTTTCGCGAGACCGGGCGCCCTGCCGCGCCCGTCCGCGATTCTATCCTCAAGCCTTGCGTCAGGCCAACTGGAATTTTCCGACGAGCGACTTGAGCGCGCGCGCCTGATCGTCGAGCGATTGCGCGGCGGCCGCCGCCTGTTCGACGAGCGCGGCGTTCTGCTGCGTGTTCGCGTCCATCTTCGTGACGGCCTCGCCGATCGACTCGATGCCCGTCTTCTGCTCCGCTGATGCCGCCGAGATCTCGCCCATGATGTCCGTCACGCGGCGCACGGCCTTGACGACTTCCTCCATCGTGGCGCCCGCTTCCTGCGCGTAGGTCGAGCCGTCCGACACGCGCGACACCGATGTATCGATGAGCCCTTTGATCTCCTTCGCCGCCGACGACGAACGCTGCGCGAGACTGCGCACCTCGCCCGCGACGACCGCGAAGCCGCGTCCCTGCTCGCCCGCGCGCGCCGCTTCGACCGCCGCGTTCAGCGCGAGGATGTTGGTCTGGAACGCGATGCCCTCGATCACGCCGATGATGTCGCCGATGCTCTTCGCGCTCGCATCGATGCGCTGCATCGTTTCGACGACGCGGCCCACGACCGCGCCGCCCTTCTCCGCGATCTCCGACGCGCTCGCCGCGAGCGTGCTCGCCTGCTTCGCATTGTCGGCGTTCTGACGCACCGTCGACGTGAGCTGCTCCATGCTGGCCGCGGTTTTTTCCAGCGCGACGGCCTGCTCCTCGGTACGGCGCGACAAGTCGACGTTGCCCGTTGAAATCTCGCTCGATGCCGAAGCGATCGCCTCCGCGCTCGCCGCTATATCGCCGACGGTCGACGACAGTCCCGCCTGCATTTCGGAGAGCGCGTGAAGCATCGACGCGTCGTCGCGACGCTTGAGCTTGACCGGATACGCGAGATCGCCCGATGCGATGCGACGCGCGATGTCCTTCGCATAACCGGGCTCGCCGCCGAGCTGGCCGGCGAGACGCCGCACGACCCATTCGGAGACGACGATCGCGAGCGCGAACAACGCGAGCGTCAGCACCGACACCATCACGAACGACGAATGGAAGATGAACGCGGCGGATTCGATCGTCGCCTTGGCTGCGGCGCCGCGGCGCGCGACGAGTTCATCGACCATCTTTTCGAGCTTGCCCGTTTCGACGAGCAGCGACACGTCCTGCATGCCGACTTGCCAGTTCATCTGCGAGAGATCGAGCGGTTGCTCCTTCACGAGCTTCACGAACGTCCGCAGATTCTCGGCCCACTTGCCGAGCGCGATCGAGAAGTTCTTTTGCTGCGCGAGCGCGTCCTTGTCGGCGTGATCGATGTATTGCGCGAGCTGCGCCTGTTCACGTCCGATTTCGGCGAGCGATTGCTCGATCTGCGCGCCGAGATCGTCGCGCTCTTTCACCGTGCTCGCGGTGAGCAGCATTTTCTGCGACCGGCTCGCGCGCAGCAGATAGCCGCGCGTTTCCTCGGCCGCGCGGCTCGCGACGTAGCCTTGCGTGTAGATGGATTCGGTCGCGCCGTTCAGACGGCTGATCTGCGTGAGCGAAATTGCGCCGATGACGAGCGTGCCCGCGAGCACGAGTCCGAAAGCCAGCCTGAGCGATGCCTTGACTGATAGCGTGCGCTTCGCTTCGTCATGCGCCATGAAGCCCGCGTCTTTTGCGCCGCGTAGCGAAAACAGTTTCATCGATCGAATCCCCGAATTTGTTCTTTGGACTGGGCCGTCGTGAGGCGTGTCCTGGTCTGATCCCTGCCGGGACTACGGCAGGTTTGCGGGCTTTCTTGAGCCTTTTTTTAGCAGGAGCGCACGTTCGTTCGCTCCGCCGTCGCTTCTTATAACCGGCCAAAAAACCTTGCGTGCGACGAAATCGCAGCTTGATTCGCT
This sequence comes from Caballeronia sp. NCF2, assembly GCF_023631205.1. Taxonomy (NCBI): domain Bacteria; kingdom Pseudomonadati; phylum Pseudomonadota; class Betaproteobacteria; order Burkholderiales; family Burkholderiaceae; genus Caballeronia; species Caballeronia sp. NCF2. The sequence continues at coordinate 142,549 of NZ_JALQDN010000019.1, forward strand.
GCCGATCCTGTCCGATTCGCGACAAAGCTTGGCAGGACAACGCGTCGGGGACAGCCTACACTTGTCAGAAATTCAGTCTGCGCATAAATGTCGCACTGACAAAAGATCGATTCCGAGACGCTTTCCTGCTTTCACAAGCCATCACTATGCAAACGAGCATCGACAAGGGCGCTTTGTCGCCTTCCGGCGCATCGGCCGGCGCTTCCGCCAACGCTTCTGCAAACGCTTCCGCCGCGACATCAGCGGGCGCGCAACGCACCGTTTATTCCGTTCTGGGCGCGATCAGCTTTTCGCACCTTTTGAACGACATGATCCAGTCGCTGATTCTGGCGATCTATCCGATGTTCAAGAGCGAATTCGCGCTCACGTTCGGACAGATCGGCCTCATCACGCTCGTGTATCAGGTGACGGCTTCGCTGCTGCAACCGCTCGTCGGCCTGTACACGGACAAGCATCCGAAGCCGTATTCGCTTCCGGTCGGCATGGGCTTCACGCTGTCGGGTCTCTTGCTGATGTCGGTCGCGGGCAGCTTCGGCACGCTCTTGATCGCGGCGGCGCTGGTCGGCTGCGGATCGTCGGTGTTTCATCCGGAATCGTCGCGGGTGGCGCGCATGGCGTCGGGCGGCAAGCACGGTCTCGCGCAGTCGCTCTTTCAGGTCGGCGGCAACGCGGGTTCGTCGTTGGGTCCCTTGCTCGCCGCGCTGATCGTCATCCCGCACGGGCAAAAGAGCATCGCGTGGTTCTCGGTGGCCGCGCTCGTCGCGATGTTCGTGCTGGCGAATATCGGCCGCTGGTACAAGCGTCATCCGGCGACGAAGAAGGGCCGCGCGCAGACCGCGCACGCGACGCTGCCGCGCAACAAGGTCGTCATGGCGATGAGCGTGCTCGTGCTGCTCGTGTTCTCGAAGTACTTCTATCTGGCGAGCATCACGAGTTACTTCACGTTCTATCTGATCAGCAAGTTCGGCATCTCGGTGCAGGCCGCGCAGATCCATCTGTTCGTGTTCCTCGCGGCGGTGGCGGCGGGCACGATCATCGGCGGTCCGGTCGGCGACAAGGTCGGGCGCAAGGCGGTGATCTGGGTGTCGATTCTCGGCGTCGCGCCGTTCACGCTCTTGATGCCTTACGCGAACCTGTTCTGGACGGGCGTGCTGTCGGTGATCATCGGGCTCGTGCTGGCATCGGCGTTCTCGGCGATTCTCGTGTATGCGCAGGAACTGATTCCGGGCAAGGTCGGGATGGTCGCGGGCTTGTTCTTCGGATTCGCGTTCGGCATGGGCGGCGTGGGCGCGGCGGTGCTCGGGCATCTCGCGGATGCGACCAGCATCGATTATGTGTACAAGGTTTGCGCGTTCCTGCCGTTGCTGGGCGTGTTGACGGTGTTGTTGCCGAAGACGCATGAGGGGAAGGCGAAGGCCTGAGCGCACGCGATGACGATAACAACGGGCACGCCGGACCGCGTGCCCGTTGTGTTTTGGGCGCTCAGTTTCCCAACGCCTCCCTCACCTGCATCAACGCGCCCGGATCCTCGATCGTCGGCAGCTCGCCCGGATCGCGCCCTTCCGCCAACGCCGCGATCGCGCGTCGCAGCAGCTTCCCCGAACGCGTCTTCGGCAGCATCGTCACGAAATGCACGCGCGCCGGACGCGCGATCGCGCCGAGCTGCGAATCCACCGCGTGACACAACTCCGCTTCCATGCCCTCGCGCGCGCCCGGCGCATTGATGCGATCGGCATCGCGCAGCACGACGAACGCCGCGGCCGCCTGCCCCTTCACGGAATCGGCGATGCCGACCACCGCGACCTCCGCGACCGCCGGATGCGCCGACAACGCCTCTTCGATCTCGCGCGTGCCGAGCCGATGCCCCGCCACGTTGATGACATCGTCGGTGCGGCCGAGGATCGACACGTAGCCGTCCTCGTCCTGCACACCCCAGTCGAAGGTCGAATAGACCATCTGATTCGGCACGCTCTTCCAGTACGTGTCGACGAAGCGCTGGTCGTCGCGCCACACCGTCTGCATGCAGCCCGGCGGCAGCGGATACGCCAGCGTGACGACGCCCTTCTCGCCGGGCGCGCAGGCATCGCCGGTCGCTTCGTTGCGCAGCGTGAGATTGAAGCCCATCGACGGTACGCCCGGCGAACCGAGCTTCGACGGCAATTCTTCGATGCCGCGCGGAATCGCGATCATCGGCCAGCCGGTTTCCGTCTGCCAGTAATTGTCGATGACGGGCTTTTTCAACGCGCTCTGGATCCAGTGCGCAGTCGGCTCGTCGAGCGGCTCGCCCGCGAGAAACAGCGTGCGCAGGCTCGACAGATCGTATTTCTCCATCAGCGCCGGATCCTGCTTCTTCAGCACGCGGATCGCGGTCGGCGCGGTGAACATCAGATTGATCTTGTACTGCTGGACGAGCCGCCACCAGATGCCGCCGTCGGGACGAATCGGCGTGCCTTCGTACATCACGGTCGTGAGGCCGGCGATCAGCGGCGCATAAATGATGTAGCTGTGCCCCACGACCCAGCCGATGTCCGATGCGGTGAACATCGTGTCGCCCGGCGCGCCCTGAAAGACGTGCTCCATCGATGCGGCGAGCGCGACCGCGTAACCGCCGACATCGCGCTGCACGCCCTTCGGCCTGCCCGTCGTGCCGGACGTGTAGAGCACGTACGACGGCTCGTTCGATTCGAGCCATTCGCACGGCACGTGCGCGTCGAAAAATTGCTCGCGCAGCGGTTCGTACGCGACGAGATAACTCGCCTGCAAGCGCTCGGGCGCGAGTTGCCGGTCGATCAAGAGCACTTGCGGCACCTTGTATTCGGCGCGCGAGAGCGCTTCGTCGACGAGCGGCGTGTAGTCGATCACCTTGCCCGCGCGCGCGCCGGCATCGGCGGTGACGATGAGCGCAGGCTCGGCATCGTCGATGCGCGCCGCGAGATTCGGCGCCGCGAAGCCGCCGAACACGACCGAGTGGATCGCGCCGATGCGCGCGCACGCGAGCATCGCGAAGAGCGCTTCGGGAATCATCGGCAGATAGATGAGCACGCGATCGCCCTTCTTCACGTGCAGCGAGCGCATGACGGCTGCCATGCGGTTCACTTCCGCGTGCAGCTCGGCGTAGGTGTAGCGGCGCTCGATGCCCGTTTCCGTCGATACGTAGACGAGCGCGTCCTGTTGCGCACGCGACGCGAGATGCCGGTCGACGGCGTTATGGCACAGATTGGTCTTGCCGCCGACGAACCACCGCGCGAACGGCGGCTTGCTGCGGTCGAGCACCCGCTCGAACGGCGTCTGCCAGTGAATGCGACGGGCCTGTTCGGCCCAGAACGCTTCGGGCTCGTCGATCGACCGTCGATACGCTTCTCGGTAAGTCGGCATGCGCGTCCTCTGCAAAGCGGCGTTGGCTGAGCCCTGAGCATAGAGCAGCCGTCCAACCCGCGCCAGACCGGGCGCGCCCTGATCGGTCCGGCGCGTCAGAGCGCCCGGGTTCGCGCTGCGGCGCGGCCCTCGGACGCGGTGTGCTTGAGCAGCACCGGCGCAAGCTCGCCCGCGACGCGCATGCTCGACACGACGACCGTTCGTACGCCGCATCCGTCCGTCAATGCGCGCAGCGTTTCTCGCGTGCTCGCGCGCGCCTCGATGCGCGGTTCGATCAGGATCAGGCCGCGGCAGTACGCGGCCAGCATCGCGCGATGCGTGCGCATCCACGCGGCGCGCAGACGGGCGTCGTCGGCGGTTTCGTTTGCGTCGTGCTCGGCCACGAGAACGAAAGGCGTCGCGAGGGACACGAGACGGCGCATCTGCGCGCCCCATGCGAACGCATAGCCCGGTTTCACGGCGCGCGGACGCAGGCGCACGAGCGGGAATCGGCTCGCGTCGAAAAGACGCTCGTCGAGTTCGATGGATTTCGGTGCGAGGTCGGCGGCGTTCACAGCGGTTTCGGACTCCAGTGGTTGAGCGCGGCGACGAGCGACGGCCAGCGGGAACGCCGCGGCACCACGCGTTTCTTGGGCTGCGTGGCGCGTGGCGCGCGGCGAGCCGATTCCTGCGCCGCCTGCGCCGCCTGCGCCGCCTGCGCCGTCGCCTCCGTCCACGCGCGGCGCGTGGTTTCGAGCACTCTCGCGGCGTTCGCCGAAACAGCGCAACGCTCGCCCCGCTCGCCGCTTTCGGACGCCGGGCGCGCTTCGCCCATCGTGCCGATGGCGGTGAAATCGTTGGTCATGTCGTCGGGCCTCCTGTGTCTGCCTCACGGTGTGCGAGTCATTGTATTGAGAATCATTCTCAACTACAAGCAGGATTTTCGACGATGCGCGGCCCGTGGAAAGCCGCGTCCGCGTGGGACTCGGCGCTCGATCAGCCGGCAGCGCGGAGAAAGCGCGACAAAATGCCCGACGAGTAAGTCGCGGCGATCGACGTCAGAAATTCGGTGAACGATAGCGGCGCGGGGGCGTCCGCCGCATCGGAAATGGTCCGCACGACCGCGCACGGCACGCCGTGCTCGTAGCAGACCTGCGCGATGGCCGCGCCTTCCATTTCGACCGCGAGCGCGTCGGGCAGCGCGTCGCGCAAGCCGAAGAGCGCGTCGTGGCCCGCGATGAAGCGATCGCCGCTCACGATCAGCCCGCGATGCACGCGCGGCCCGGCGACGGCGAAGCGCTCCGTCAGCGTACCGCCCTCGTCGGCGATGAACGCATCGGCGGCGGCGGCGAGCGCATCGGAAAGCGCGCGATCGGCGCCGAAGCGCGCGCGGTCGAGCAGCGGCACTTCGTAGCGCGGAAAGAGCGGCGATGCGTCAAGATCATGCTGCAGCAAAGCATCGGCGATGACGACATCGCCCACTTGCACGTCCGCCCGCACGCCGCCCGCGACGCCTGTGAAGACGATGGCATCGGTTTCGAACACATGGATGAGCGCGCTCGCGGTCGCCGCCGCCGCCACCTTGCCGATGCGCGCGAGCGTGACGACGGCCGGCAGCCCATGCGCGTCGCCGACGTAATACTCGCGCTGGCCGAGCGTCACGGTGCGAACTTCGCCTGCCGAGCGCATCTGCGCGATGAGGTCGCCCAGTTCCTGCGGCAGCGCCGCCATGATGCCGAGCCGCTTCGTCTTCATTCGACGGCCTGCAGTTTCGCCACGGCCAGCGCGAGCCACTTTTCGCCGTGGCGCTTGAAGCGCACTTGCGCGCGCGCGTCGCCGCCCGAGCCTTCCAGCGCGGTCACGGTGCCTTCGCCGAACTTCGTATGGAACACGGCCTGGCCGACCTTGAAGCCGGATTCCGCCGCGCGCTGCTCGTTGGCGAACGACGGCAATGCCGCGCTGGCGCCCTGATCCCGCGCATAGCCGGAAGAACCGCCGCGCTCCTGTCCGGGACGCGCAAACCAGTCGCGGCCCCAGCCGGCGTTGTCGGCGCGTCCGCCCCAGCGCGCGCCCGCCTCCATCTTCGGCGTGAGCCACTTGAGCGAGCCTTCGGGCAATTCGTCGAAGAAACGCGAACGGATGTTGTAGCGCGTCTGGCCGTGCAGCATGCGGCTCTGCGCGAACGACAGATAAAGCCGCTCTTTCGCGCGCGTGATCGCCACGTACATGAGACGCCGCTCTTCCTCCAGCCCGTCCGATTCCTGCGCGCTGTTCTCGTGCGGGAACAAGCCCTCTTCCAGCCCGGTGATGAACACCGCCGTGAATTCGAGGCCCTTGGCCGCGTGCACGGTCATCAGTTGCACGGCGTCCTGGCCGGCCTGCGCCTGGTTGTCGCCGGCTTCGAGCGATGCGTGCGACAGGAAACCGGCGAGCGGCGTCATCGTGTCGGGATTCTGCGCGGGATCGGCGATGCCGGGCGCATCGAGCACTTCGATCTCGCCGTCCTCGCTGACGATCTCCGGCAACGCCGACGCGCCCGGACGCAGCGGAATGGAGCGCGCGGGCGTATCGAGCCCGTAGCCTTCCTCGCTGACGAACGCCGCCGCCGCATTCACGAGTTCCCGCAAGTTCTCGAGCCGATCCTGGCCCTCGCGCTCGGTTTCGTAGAACGCGGCGAGACCGCTCGCGCGCACGACGTATTCGACGGTTTCCGGCAGGCTCATCTGCTGCGTTTCGGCGCGCATTTTCGCGATGAGCGTCGCGAATGCGCCGAGGCTCGTGCCCGCCTTGCCGGTGACGTACGGCACGGCGGCGGCCATCGAACAGTTGTAGAGACGCGCCGCGTCGGCCACTTGCTCGATGGAGCGCGCACCGATCCCGCGCGTCGGGAAATTGACGACGCGCGCGAACGCGGTGTCGTCGTTCGGATTGTCGATGAGACGCAAATACGCGAGCGCATGCTTCACTTCCTGCCGCTCGAAGAAGCGCAGACCGCCATACACGCGATACGGAATGCCCGCGTTCACGAGCGTATGTTCGATGGTCCGCGACTGCGCGTTGCTGCGGTAAAGCACCGCGACCTCGCCGCGCGACACGCCCGTATTGATGAGCGCCTTGATTTCCTCGACGATCCAGCCCGCTTCCTGCGAATCCGTTGCGGCCTCGTAGACGCGCACCGGCTCGCCGTGTCCCGCGTCGGTGCGCAGATTCTTGCCGAGCCGGTTGGCGTTGTTGGCGATCAGATAGTTCGCGGTATCGAGAATATGGCCGTGCGAGCGATAGTTCTGCTCCAGCTTGATGAGATTGCGCACGCGGAATTCGCGCTCGAAATCGTGCATGTTGCCGACGTTCGCGCCGCGGAACGCGTAGATCGACTGGTCGTCGTCGCCGACCGCGAAGATCGCGTTGTGCTCGCCCGCGAGCAGCTTGAGCCACGCGTACTGCAGCTTGTTCGTGTCCTGAAACTCGTCGACGAGAATGTTGCGAAAGCGCGCCTGATAATGCGCGCGCAGCGGCGGATTGTGCGCGAGGAGTTCATAACAGCGCAGCAGCAGCTCGGGAAAATCGACGACGCCTTCGCGCTGGCATTGCTGATCGTAGGCTTCGTAAAGCTCGACGAACTTGCGATTGAACGCATCGGTGGCGTCGACGTCTTTCGGACGCAGGCCCTGCTCCTTCGCGTTGTTGATGAAGTACTGCAGATTCTTCGCCGGATACTTCTCGTCGTCGACGTTCAGGCCCTTCATCAGCCGCTTGATCGCGGACAGCTGGTCGGCCGTGTCGAGAATCTGGAATGTCTGCGGCAGGCCGGCGTCGCGGTAATGCGCGCGCAGCATGCGGTTGCACAAGCCGTGAAACGTGCCGATCCACATGCCGCGCGTATCGATGGGCAGCAGCGCGGACAGGCGCGCCATCATCTCGCGCGCGGCCTTGTTCGTGAAGGTGACGGCGAGCACGGTCGGCGGCGACGCGTAGCCCTGCTGGATCAGCCACGCGATGCGCGTGATGAGCACGCGCGTCTTGCCGCTGCCGGCGCCCGCGAGAATGAGCGCGGGCTCGTCCGGGAGCGTCACGGCGGCGAGTTGTTCGGGATTCAGATTCGCGAGCAGGTCGGGCATGGGAAAGAGGCGTCGAGGTAAGCGAGCATTATAAATGTCCGGTTCTTCGACGACTTTCCGCGTCGCCCATCGCAGCCGACACTCGATTACGGCGCAGACGGCCTACTTTCCATGGATTGTTGCATTTTCTGGGCCGCGTCCGCGCCTAGCGTATTTCGCACACGTCCGTTCACAAGCGTGTTCAGAAATTTGTCATCGAAGCCATTCGCCACTTTCCAGGCGTCCCGATCCCGCTCGAACACGAATTCGCCCTTGAGCTGCACGTATGGCATCGCACCGATAACGCTCAACAGATTGTCCTTATAGTCGACCAAAACCGGACATGCGTAGGAATGATCATCGATCCTGCGGCAATCCGCTGCCGGAAGCACGCCGATGACCCTCGCTTCCATCGTCCTCGGCACATCTTCCCCGTACACCGGTTTGTGATACGACGGCGACCGTCTGCCCATGCGATCGTCGATTCCCTTGATTCCCGCGATGACCGCCGCGCGAATCGCGTCGCGGCCGAGCGGGGCGCCCAGCGCCTTGTTCAGCCCGGCCTCGTTGTAGCGCGCGGCCACGTATTCGTACGGATAGGTGTGCACTTCGAACTCACCATTCTTTTCCCTGGGCCGGATCACGTAGCCTATGGGGCTCGTCGCCTCCCCCGCTTTGATGACCGCTGTGCAACCGCGCGATCTGTCGCCATCGTCGTAGCCCACTTCCTGGAAATCCGAAAATCGTGGCGTCAAATCGCGGTCATCGTTCAGCGACAGGCCCGGACGCTTCGTGGCGAGATCGGTCTTCGATTGGACGCCGATCCGGAACAGCGCGTCCTTCGTGCTGGTTGCCGCGCAGGATGGCGTGCTTGCCGACCAGAGAGTGTAGGCCCCGACCGCCGCGAAGATCACGCAAAACGCCGATGCGTATCCGATCATGCGACGTTTCACCTTCTTGCGCGTGCGCGCGGCGAACGCCGCGAATGGCGCCCGGAAACGCGGGTCGATCTGCCCGACGACCGACTCGTACTGCAACAAGTCCTCAGGCGCCTTGTCCGTCTCCAGCGTTTCCACGAAACGGACCGCCGCCGCTTCCGCCGCTTGCTCATCCAGGAAACCTTCTTGAATGAGCCAGTCGAGCATCGCGCGCGCGGAATCGAAGCGCAGGTCGATCTCCGACATCTGGTCCATCGACTCTAGCACCCGCAGGGCCGTTTTATCGTCGATATAGCCGCAACTATTCAACACTGCCAAGGTCTGCAAGCGGACCATGCCCGCGACGCTAACCTTCTGACACTCCTGATCTGTGGTCATCTCGCCCCTTTCTCTTGCGCCACTCGTGCCGGATGCACGCGTGCGAATCCGCCAGCGTAGAACCATGGCTTTTTGCGATACAGGGACAGAGCGCGCTTTTGACAATTACTTCCAGATATCGCTCTTACGGGGCACTCGGGCACCGTACGAGTAGGCCACGTGGGCACCGCTATAATTGACGGATTCCCTGCTTTCAGATCTAGACGAACGACGACATGAGCGACAACACACTGGCAAAAAGCTTCGAGCCTCAAAACATCGAGTCCCAATGGGGCCCGGAATGGGAAAAGCGCGGATACGCCGCTCCCACGTTCAAGGAAGGCGCGAAGAATTTCTCCATCCAGTTGCCGCCGCCGAACGTCACCGGCACGCTGCACATGGGGCACGCGTTCAACCAGACCATCATGGATGGCCTGACGCGCTATCACCGCATGCTGGGCGAAAACACGCTGTGGGTGCCGGGCACGGACCACGCGGGCATCGCGACGCAGATCGTCGTCGAACGCCAGCTCGATGCGCAAGGCATCTCGCGCCATGACCTCGGCCGCGAAGAGTTTCTGAAGCGCGTCTGGGCGTGGAAGCAGCAATCCGGCTCGACCATCACGAATCAGGTTCGGCGTCTGGGCGCATCGATCGACTGGTCGCGCGAATACTTCACGATGGACGACAAGATGTCGGCCGCCGTGCGCGACGTGTTCGTCACGCTCTATAAACAAGGGCTGATCTATCGCGGCAAGCGGCTCGTGAACTGGGACCCGGTGCTCGGCACCGCCGTGTCCGATCTCGAAGTCGTGAGCGAAGAAGAAAACGGCAGCCTGTGGCACATCAACTATCCGCTGCCGGACGGTTCCGGTCATCTGACGGTCGCGACCACGCGCCCGGAAACCATGCTGGGCGACACCGCCGTGATGGTGCATCCGGAAGACGAGCGTTATCAGCATCTGATCGGCAAGACGGTGACGTTGCCGCTATGCGATCGCGAAATCCCGATCATCGCCGATGAATACGTCGATCGCGAATTCGGCACCGGCGTCGTCAAAGTCACGCCCGCGCACGACTTCAACGACTATGCCGTCGGCCAGCGCCACAAGCTGCCGCAGATCGAAATTCTCACGCTCGACGCGAAGATCAACGACAACGCGCCTGAAAAATATCGCGGCATGGATCGCTTCGACGCGCGCAAAGCCGTCGTGAAAGATCTCGAAGCGCTCGGCCTGCTCGAATCCGTCAAGCCGCACAAGCTGATGGTGCCGCGCGGCGACCGCACCAACGTGGTCATCGAACCGATGCTGACGGACCAGTGGTTCGTCGCCATGAGCAAGCCGGCGCCCGAAGGCACGTTCAATCCGGGCAAGTCGATCACGGAAACGTCGCTCGATGTCGTGCGCAACGGCCAGATCAAGTTCGTGCCGGAGAACTGGACGACCACCTACTATCAGTGGCTCGAAAACATCCAGGACTGGTGCATTTCGCGCCAGTTGTGGTGGGGCCATCAGATTCCCGCGTGGTACGGCGAGAACGGCGAGATTTTCGTCGCGAAGACCGAAGAAGAAGCCCGCGCCGAAGCCGACGCGCAAGGCTACAAAGGCGCACTCAAGCGCGATGAAGACGTGCTCGACACCTGGTTCTCGTCCGCGCTCGTGCCGTTTTCGTCGCTCGGCTGGCCGAACGAGACGAAGGAACTGAAGGCGTTCCTGCCGTCGTCGGTGCTCGTGACAGGCTTCGACATCATCTTCTTCTGGGTCGCCAGAATGGTGATGATGACCACGCATTTCACCGGCAAGGTGCCGTTCGACACCGTCTATGTGCACGGACTCGTGCGCGACGCCGAAGGCCAGAAGATGTCGAAGAGCAAGGGCAACACGCTCGACCCGATCGATATCGTCGATGGCATCGACCTCGAATCGCTCGTCGCCAAGCGCACGACCGGCCTCATGAATCCGAAGGCCGCCGCGCAGATCGAGAAGAAGACGCGCAAGGAATTCCCCGAAGGCATTCCGTCGTTCGGCACCGACGCGCTGCGCTTCACGATGGCCTCGATGGCCACCCTCGGCCGCAACGTGAACTTCGATCTCGCGCGCTGCGAGGGTTATCGCAACTTCTGCAACAAGCTCTGGAACGCCACGCGTTTCGTGCTGATGAACTGCGAGGGCCACGATTGCGGTTTTGCGAATCCGGGCGCGTGCAAGCCAGGCGATTGCGGCCCTGGCGGCTACACGGATTACTCGCAGGCGGATCGCTGGATCGTGTCGCTGCTTCAGCGCGTGGAAGCCGAAGTGGAAAAGGGTTTCGCGGACTATCGTTTCGACAACGTCGCGAGCGCGATCTACAAATTCGTGTGGGACGAGTACTGCGACTGGTATCTCGAACTCGCGAAGGTGCAGATCCAGACCGGCACGCCCGAGCGGCAGAGGGCGACGCGTCGCACGCTCTTGCGTGTGCTCGAAACGGTGCTGCGCCTCGCGCATCCGATCATTCCTTTCATCACGGAAGCGTTGTGGCAGAAGGTTGCCCCTCTCACCGACGCCTTCCCGCAAGGCGCGAAGGAAGGCGAAGTCTCGATCATGACGCAGCCTTATCCGCGCGCCGAGCAGAAAAAGATCGATGAATCGTCAGAACAGTGGGCTGCCGAACTGAAGAGTGTCATCGATGCATGTCGTAATCTACGTGGCGAAATGAATCTGTCGCCCGCGGTGAAGGTGCCGTTGCTCGCGCACGGCGACGCGGCGCGCCTCACCGCGTTCGCACCGTATATCGCTGCCCTCGCGCGTCTTTCCGAAGTGAAAATCATCGACGACGAAGCCGCCCTCGACAAGGAAGCTCATGGCGCGCCCGTCGCGATCGTCGGCACGAGCAAGCTCGTGTTGAAAGTCGAAATCGATATCGCCGCGGAACGCGAGCGCCTGACCAAGGAAGTGGACCGTCTGACGGCCGAGATCGCAAAATGTAACGCGAAACTCGGAAACGAAAGCTTTGTTTCAAAAGCGCCGGCCGCTGTCGTTGAACAGGAGCGTAAAAGGCTGGCAGAATACGGAACCACTATCGAGAAGCTTCAGGCCCAATTATTGCGTCTGCCTGCTTGAATTTGAGGGTTCGAATCATTTATCGATCCGCTCCGTCTGTCTCGACGTTTCATTGATTAAGAGGATCAGGGTCATCACATGCTAAAAGTTACCAAAGCGGTTTTCCCCGTCGCAGGTCTGGGCACGCGGTTCCTTCCCGCGACCAAGGCCAGCCCGAAGGAAATGCTGCCTGTCGTCGACAAGCCGCTGATTCAGTACGCGGTCGAAGAAGCAATGGCGGCCGGCATTACCGAAATGATCTTCGTGACGGGACGCAGCAAGCGCGCCATCGAAGATCACTTCGACAAGTCCTATGAGATCGAAGCGGAACTCGAAGCGCGCGGCAAGGACAAGCTGCTCGAACTCGTGCGCAGCATCAAGCCGAGCCATGTCGACTGCTTCTACGTGCGTCAGGCCGAAGCGCTCGGTCTCGGCCACGCTGTGCTCTGCGCGGAGAAGCTCGTCGGCGACAATCCGTTCGCCGTGATCCTCGCGGACGACTTGCTGTACGGCAAGCCGCCCGTCATGTCGCAGATGATCGAAGTCTTCGATCACTATCACAGCTCGGTGATCGGCGTCGAAGAAATCCCGCCGGAGGATTCGAAGTCCTACGGCATCATCGACGGCAAGGAATGGGAAGACAACATCTTCAAGCTGTCGGGAATCGTCGAAAAGCCGGAACCCGCCGTGGCGCCGTCGAACCTGGGCGTAGTCGGCCGGTACGTGCTGAAGCCGCGCATCTTCGATCACATTCGCGCGCTGAAGCCGGGCGCGGGCGGAGAACTGCAACTGACGGACGCGATTCAATCGCTGCTGTCGGATGAGCAAGTGCTCGCGTACAAGTATCAGGGCACGCGCTTCGATTGCGGCAGCAAGCTCGGCTATCTGAAGGCGACGGTCGAGTTCGCGCTGCGTCATCCGGAAGTGAAGCAGGAATTCGAGGAATATCTGCGCAATCGCGCGCCGATTCTCGAAGACTGACTTTCTGGCCGGATCGGATGAAAAAAATGCCCGTCACCTGCGTGACGGGCATTTTGCTTTTGGGCGTTTGCTTGTGCGTTCGTTGGCTTCAACGCCGGCGCATCAGGAAGATGAACGTCTTGTCCTGTGCGGTCGATTCGACGATCTCGTTGCCGGTCTGCTTCGCGAAGGCCGCGAAATCGCGTTGCGATCCGGGATCGGTCGCGAGCACTTTCAAAATCTGACCGCTCGTCATGTCGGCGAGCGCCTTCTTTGCCCGCAAAATCGGCAACGGGCAGTTGAGCCCGCGCGCGTCGACTTCCTTGTGAACTTCCATCGCGATTGAACCTTTGTTTGCCGGTGAGGGGAGCGCTCGTGAAGGTTCGATTTTAACGCAGAGGTCAAAACTCCACCGCCCGCCCACTCTCATAAGCCTGCCGCATCGCAATACCAATGCGCGTCGCCTCTCTTGCATCGTCGAGCGTCAGCCCCGTCGGCTGCCCTTGCCGAAGCAACCCGACGAACGCCTGCGCCTCGCGCAAAAACGCATCCTCGAAGCGCTCGAAGAACGTCGGCGTGCAGGCATTGCGCACGCCCTGCGCATCCGCGATTTCCACGCGATTCGCCCGCGGATTGCGTCCCACCGACAGCGCGCCCGCCGTGCCGATCACTTCCGTCTGCGTGTCGTGCCCATGCGCCATCGTCCGCGACGCATACAGCACCGCGAGCCGTCCGTCATCGAACTCGATCGTGCCCACGCCATTGTCGATGTCATTGCACTCGCGCAAGCCTTCGTGAATCGCGATGGTTCCGCTCGCATACACGCGTTTCGCGCGCGGATTGCCGAGCAGCCAGCGCGCAAGATCGATGTCGTGCACGCTGCAATCGAGAAACAGCCCGCCCGATGTCGGCGCGAATCGCACGAAGAAGCCATCGGGATCGTTCTTGTCGCAGGTCTGCGAGCGCACCATGAACGGCCGGCCGATCGCGCCGCTCGCGACGCGATCGAACGCATCGCGATAGCTCGCATCGAAGCGCCGCACGAAGCCGATCATCACTTGCAGATGCGGATGCCGCGCGTGCTCTTCGATCACCGCGTCGCATTCGGCGAGATCGAGCGACAGCGGCTTCTCGCAGAACACATGCTTGCCCGCGCGCAACGCGGCGATGATCTGCCGCGCATGCAGCGACGTCGGCGTGACGAGCCACACGGCATCGACGGAGGCATCGGCGAGCAGTTCATCGTAATCCGCATAAAGCGACAACTCGGGAAGACTCGACGAAGCCCACTCGCGCTCGTCCACAACCGGACTGCACGCCGCGACGAGTTTCGCGCCCGGCACGCGCCACGCGAGATTCTCCGCATGCCGGCGCCCGAGCCGCCCCAGTCCGGCGATACCGAAGCGCACCGCGCTCATGCGACGTTCTCCCCGAGCTTGACGATGCGCTTCTCGCGCCACGACAAGGTCGCCGCTTCGGCGAGCTCCAGCGCCTTCAGGCCATCGGCGACGGTGGTTCGCACCGGTTTGCCGTTGCTGACCGCATCGAAGAAATGCGCGATTTCCGCCGCATACGCTGCGCGATAACGTTCGAGAAAGAACGCCTCGGGCTTGTCGCTCGACACCGACGCCGACGTGTACGCGGTGACTTCCGTCGGCCGCACATTGCCCGCCTGCAGCATGCCCGCGCTGCCGAGCAGCTCGAAGCGCTGATCGTAGCCATACGCCGCGCGCCGCGCCGTATTGATCTGGCACAGACGCCCGCGCTTCGTGCGGATCGTGACCGCGGTCGAATCGATATCGCCCGCTTCGGCGATGGCCGCATCGCTCAAGCAACTGCCCGTCGCGTGCAGCGTGTCGGCTTCGTCGTCGAGAATCCAGCGGAAGATGTCGAAGTCGTGAATCAGCATGTCCTTGAAGATGCCGCCCGAATGCAAGATGTACTCGACCGGCGGCGCGCCCGGATCGCGGCTCGTCACGATCAGCATTTCCGGATCGCCGATCTCGCCCGCGTCGATACGCGCCTTCAACGCCGAGAACGTCGGATCGAAGCGACGCTGAAAGCCGATCATGCAGACGACGCCCGCCTTCTCGACAGCATCGGCGCACGCGCGCGCACGCTCGGTCGTGAGATCGACGGGCTTCTCGCAGAACACATGCTTCTTCTGCGCCGCCGACGCCAGAATCAGATCCGCGTGCGTATCCGTGCTCGAACACACGACGGTCGCGCCGACGGAGGCATCGCCCATCGCGCCATCGACATCGGCGACGGTCGCGCCATGCGCTTTCGCGAGCGCGGCGGCCGCGTCGCGATTCACATCGACGACGTATTTCAGACGCACGCCCGGTTGCCGCGCGAGATTGGCCGCGTGAATCTTGCCGATGCGCCCCGCCCCAAACACCGCCACATCAATCGTCATAGCCACCTGTCTCCTTGGATTCCTCAACGTTCAACTCGAGCCGGTACGCGAGCGCGATGAACAACGCCTGGCACAGGCAAATGGTGCTCGTGAGCGAGCGAAACGCGAATGCGCTGCCCTCCTTCACGAACAGACTCGCGCTCGCGTGACGCGCGAGCGGCGAAAGCTGGCTATCGGTGATGACGAGGGTCGCCGCGCCGTGATGCTGCGCGGCGCGCACGCAATATTGCGTCTCCTTGCCGTAGGGCGCGAAGCTGATCGCGATCACCACGTCTCCCTTCTTCACGCTGCGCACCTGTTCGCGAAACATGCCGCCGAAGCCCGAGATCAAATGCACGCGCTTCTTCGTGTGCTGCAATGCATAGACGATGTAGCTCGCGACCGCGAACGACCGGCGCACGCCGATCACGTAGATGTTCTCCGCCTGCGAAAGCATCTCGACGGCGGCTTCGAACTGCGCGTCGTCGAGACCGGCTTCGAGCTCGTCGAGACCCGTGCGGCTCGCCGCGATGAACTCGCGCGCGACCGACACGCCGGACGCATCGCCCGCCTTCTCGTCGATGAGCTTGCGTATGCGCTGCTGATACGTCTGCTGCGAACCGCCCGCGCCCGTGTACGCCTGCCGGAACACGGCCTGCAAGTCGGAGAAACCGGAGAAACCGAAGCGCTGCGCAAACCGCACGACCGCCGACGCATGCACGCCGCACGCGTTGGCGATATCGCTCGTGCGATCCATCATCACGCTTGGCCGATGCTGCTCGATATACGTCGCGACGCTCTTCAGCTGGCGCGGCAGCGAGTCGTAGGCGTCGGTGATCCGCTGCATCAGTTCGTCGACGCTTTGCACGTCGGTGCTGGTCTCATCCATCACAGGCTCTTTCGATGTTCGTCGTGAACCGATTATAGGAACACGGCAAGCAAATTGGAATGTATTTTCCATTTGCCGCACCAATGAAATTTCTATTGCAGGCCACCGAAAACTGACCTACTCTTGGTCCTGAGCACGGCACATCGAAGGGTCGGCTCGCGAAACATCACACCAAACAACAACCGAGATAGGTGGAGACAATGACCATTTGCAACGGTCGGGCCGCGCTGCGCGCGCTGGTGGCTGCTGCTGCGTTGTGCAGCGCATCGATGATGGCGGCGAGTCCCGCACACGCGGCGCCCGACGCGAAGTTCGTGCTGATCAGCCACGCGCCGGACTCGGATTCCTGGTGGAACACCATCAAGAACGCGATCAAGCAGGCCGACGAAGACTTCAACGTGCAGACGGACTACCGCAATCCGCCGAACGGCGATATCGCGGACATGTCGCGCCTGATCGAGCAGGCCGCCGCGCGCAACTACGATGGCGTCATCACGACCATCGCCGACTTCGATGTGCTGAAGAGCGCCATCAACAAGGTCACGGCGAAGAAGATTCCGCTCGTCACGATCAACTCGGGCACCGAGGAACAGAGCGCGCAACTGGGCGCGATCATGCACGTCGGCCAGCCGGAATATGTGGCGGGCAAGGCGGCCGGCGAGAAGGCGAAGGCCGCGGGCGTGAAGTCGTTCGTCTGCGTGAATCACATCGCGACGAACACGGTGTCGTTCGATCGCTGCAAGGGCTTCGCGGACGCACTCGGCATCGACTACAAGGCATCGACGATCGATTCGGGACAAGACCCGACCGAGATTCAGTCGAAGGTATCGGCGTATCTGCGCAATCATCCGGATACGGGCGCGATCCTCACGCTCGGACCGACGCCCGCATCCGCGACGCTCAAGGCCGTCACGCAAATGGGCCTGCAAAACAAGGTGTATTTCGTGACTTTCGACTTCTCGGACGACATCGCGAAGGCCATCAAGGACGGCACGATCAAGTTCGCGATCGATCAGCAGCCGTATCTGCAAGGCTATATCCCGGTGGCCGTGCTCGCGATCGTGAAGAAGGAACATACGACCGATCCGGCGAAGATCCGTCAGCTTCTGGAAGCCAATCCGAAGTTCAAGGCGCGCCTCGAAACCTACGGATTGCAGCCGTCGTACGGACCCAAGAACATTCGTTCGGGCCCGGGTTTCATCACCAAAGAAAATCTCGACAAGGTCGTGAAGTACGCGGGTCAATATCGTTGATCCCGGCGTGACCTGATTCGGGCGGCGCTTCGCGCACCGCCCGCTTTTATCGACGTTCAGCGCGCCTTGCTGCGTCCGTTCGCGGACGCGGCGGCGACGCGCGCATCGGTACCGCATCGACATCGAGTCTCAAGGAGCCATCATGGGCGTAGCCGGCAAACACTACCCTCCTCACGTGAACCGTCAGCAGGACAACGCTGAAACACCTGACCAGGCCAAGCCCTCGGATGAGCGCGTACGCCACACGTCGTGGTTCGGTCATTTGCTGAATCGCCCGGAGTTCGCGGCCATTTCCGGCACCGTGCTCGTCTTCATCGTGTTCGGCTTCGGCGCGGGATCGTCGGGCATGTTCAACCTCGACGGCGTGATGAACTGGTCGCAAGTGGCCGCCTATCTCGGCCTGCTCGCGGTCGGCGCGTGTCTGCTCATGATCGCGGGCGAGTTCGACTTGTCCATCGGCTCGATGATCGGCTTCGCGGGCATGATGGTCGCGTTGCCGGCGGTCTATTTTCATTGGCCGCTATCCCTTTCGATTCTCTTCGCGTTCGTCATGTCGATGCTGCTCGGCGCATTGAATGGCTATCTCGTCATGCGCACGCGCCTGCCGTCGTTCATCGTCACGCTCGCGTTCCTGTTCATTCTGCGCGGCCTCACGCTCGCGCTGTCGATCATGTTCGCGGACCGCACCATCATCTCGGGTGTCGGCGATCTGGCCCAGGCCGATCCCATCGCCGACACGCTCTTTCATGGCGTCGCGTTTCACGGCCTGTTCACCTGGCTCGCGCACATGGGCATCGGCAAGCTGCTCGACAGCGGCCAGCCGCTCGTGCCGGGCATTCCGAAAGTCATCATCTGGTGGCTCGCGCTCGCGGCGGTCGGCGCGTTCGTGCTCGCCAAGACGCGCTACGGCAACTGGATTCTCGCGGTCGGCGGCGATGCGAATGCCGCGAAGAACGTCGGCGTGCCAGTGAAGCGCGTGAAGATATCGCTCTTCGTGCTCACCGCGTTCTGCTCGTGCCTCTTCGCCGTGCTGCAAGTGTGCGATATCGGCTCGGCGGCGGCGGATCGCGGCTTGCAGAAGGAATTCGAAGCGATCATCGCGGCGGTCATCGGCGGCACCTTGCTGACGGGCGGTTACGGATCGGTCGTCGGCGCATGTTTCGGTGCCCTGATCTTCGGTGTCGTGCAGATCGGCATCACTTATACGAACGTGAGCTCGGACTGGTTCCGCGTATTCCTTGGCGTGATGCTGCTCATCGCCGTGCTCTTCAATCACTACGTGCGCCGCCGCGTGTCCCAGGCTCAATGAGAGGAGCAACGATCATGCAAGACGACAACATCCTCGCGCTCGAAAACGTCAGCAAGTTCTTCGGCAAGGTGATCGCGCTGAACGGCGTCACGTTGCGGCTCAAACGCGGTGAAGTGCATTGTCTGCTCGGCGATAACGGCGCCGGCAAATCGACACTCATCAAGACGCTCGCAGGCGTGCATCAGCCCTCTTCCGGCGACTATCTCGTCGATGGCAACCCCGTGCATTTCGACTCGCCGAAAGAAGCGCTCGATCTCGGTATCGCGACCGTGTATCAGGATCTCGCGCTCGTGCCGTTGCTATCGGTGGCGCGCAACTTCTTCATGGGACGCGAGCCGCAAAAGAAGCGCTTCGGCATCAGCGTGATGGACCTCGATCTCGCCGCCGAAACGTCGCGCGCCAAGCTCGCCGAAATGGGCATCAATGTGCGCGATCCGCATCAGCCGATCGGCACGATGTCCGGCGGCGAGAAGCAATGTCTCGCGATTGCCCGCGCGATTCACTTCGGCGCGCGCGTGCTGATCCTCGACGAACCGACCGCCGCGCTCGGCGTGAAGCAGAGCTTCAATGTGTTGAAGCTCATCCACAAGGCGCGCGAAAAAGGCATCTCGGTGATCTTCATCACGCACAACGTTCACCATGCCTATCCGATCGGCGATTCGTTCACGCTGCTCAATCGCGGCCGCTCGATGGGCACGTTCACCAAGGACAACATCAGCAAGAACGAAGTGCTCGACATGATGGCGGGCGGCGCAGAAATGCAGCAGATGATGACCGAACTCGAAGGCGCGACGATCTGAGGACATTGAATCCATGCCAACGCAAAATCCCTCTCGCTTCGCGCCGGATCGCACGCGCGATATCGTGTGTCTCGGCCGCCTCGCCGTCGATCTCTATGCGCAAAATGTCGGCGCGCGGCTCGAAGATGTATCGACGTTCGCGAAGTATCTCGGCGGCTCGTCGGCGAACATCGCGTTCGGCTGCGCGCGGCTCGGGCTGAATGCGTCGATGCTCGCGCGCGTCGGCAACGATCACATGGGGCGCTTTCTCACGGAGACGCTCGAACGCGAAGGCTGCGATGTGAGTCACGTTCGCATCGATCGTGACCGGCTCACCGCGCTCGTGCTGCTCGGCCTCGAAGACCGCGACACGTTTCCGCTCGTGTTCTATCGCGAGAACTGCGCGGACATGGCCGTCGACGAAAACGATTTCGATGAAGCGTATATCGCGTCATCGAAGGCGCTGCTCATTACGGGCACGCACTTCTCGACGGAACAGGTGAACCGCACGAGCCGTCGCGCGCTCGACTACGCGCGAAGCAACGACGTTCGCACGATTCTCGACATCGACTATCGGCCTGTCTTGTGGGGTCTCACGGGCAAGGCGGATGGCGAGACGCGCTTCATCGCGAATGAAGGCGTCACTGCGCATTTGCAGCGCATTCTGCCGTTGATCGATCTCGTCATCGGCACGGAAGAAGAATTTCGCATCGCGGGCGGCAAGGACCGTCTGATCGATGCGCTCGCGATGGTCCGCAAGGTCACGAGCGCGACGCTCGTCGTGAAGCGCGGGCCGCTCGGCTGTTCGATCATCGAAGGCGCGGTGCCGTCGTCCATCGACGATGCGCCGGTTCATGGCGGCGTCGAAGTGGAAGTGCTCAACGTGCTCGGCGCCGGCGACGCGTTCGCTTCAGGCTTCTTGTCGGGATGGCTGCGCGACGAGCCGCTCGAAGCCTGCGCGCGAACGGCCAATGCATGCGGCGCGCTCGTCGTGTCGCGTCACGGCTGCGCGCCCGCGATGCCCACGCCCGCCGAGCTCGATTACTTTCTCGCCGCGGCGAAGGAAGACCCCGCGCGCATGCGCCGCCCCGATCGCGATGCAAAGCTCGCGCGTCTGCATCGCGTGAGTCCGAAGCGCAAGCAATGGGACGAAGTGCTCGGCTTCGCGTTCGATCATCGCAATCAGTTCTTCGATCTCGCGCAGCAAACGGGCGCGAGCGAAGCGCGCATCTCGACGTTGAAAAACCTGTTCGTCGAAGCCGTTGCACAGACGGAGAAAGAACTCGCGCTCGAAGGACGCATTGGCGTGCTGATCGACGATCGCTACGGGCAAGATGCGTTGAACGCGGCGACGGGACGCGGCTGGTGGATCGGCCGGCCGGTCGAATTGCCCGGCTCGATGCCGCTCGAATTCGATCATGGCCGCTCCATCGGCACGACGCTCGTGCAGTGGCCGCGCGAGCAGGTCGCGAAGTGTCTCGTTCAATATCACCCCGATCATCCGCATGACGTGCGTCTCGAACAGGAAGCGCAGTTGCGCGCGCTCTACGATGCCGTTCAGGAAAGCGGCAACGAACTGCTGCTCGAAGTGATCGTGCCGAAGAACGGGCCACCGATTGAAGACGACACCGTGCATCGTGCGTTGAAGCGTCTTTATAACCTCGGCATCTATCCGGAATGGTGGAAGCTCGAACCGATGAGCGCGAAGCAATGGCAAGCCATCGATGCGCTGATTGCGCAGCGCGATCCGTATTGCCGTGGCGTCGTGCTGCTGGGCTTGTCGGCGGGCGTCGATCAGTTGCGTGAAGGCTTCGCAGCGGCGGCATCCTCGACGACGTGCAAGGGCTTCACCGTCGGGCGCACGATTTTTCATGAGCCGAGTCATGCGTGGCTCGCCAATGAGATCGACGACCGCGAATTGATCGCGCGCGTGCGACGCACGTTCGAAGCGCTGATCGATGCATGGCGCGAGGCGCGTTCGTCTTCGGGCGCAGAACTTCGAGTGACACAGGAGCAAGCCGCATGAACCAGCGTGCAACGCAATCGGAGACTGCAGTGAGTTCGACCATTCGACTGACCGCCGCGCAAGCGCTCGTGCGCTATCTCGCGGCGCTTCGCACCGAACACGGCGAGCCGCTTTTCGGCGGCGTGTTCGCGATCTTCGGGCATGGCAATGTCGCGGGCATGGGCGAGGCGTTGTATCGGCATCGCGATGAATTGCCGACGTATCGCGCGCACAACGAGCAGGCGATGGCGCATAGCGCGATCGCGTATGCGAAGGCGCATATGCGGCGACGCATGATGGCGGTGACGACGTCGATCGGTCCGGGCGCGACCAATCTCGTGACGGCGGCCGCGCTCGCGCATGTGAACCGCTTGCCGGTACTGCTGTTGCCGGGCGATATCTTCGTGTCGCGCGCGCCCGATCCGGTGTTGCAGCAAGTGGAGGATGGTCACGATGGCGGCGTCTCCGCTAACGATGCGTTGAAGGCGGTATCGCGTTACTTCGATCGCATCGTGCATCCCGCGCAATTGTTGAGCGCATTGCCGCGCGCGATACGCGTGCTCACCGATGCGGCGCAATGCGGCCCGGTCACGCTCGCGTTGCCGCAGGACGTGCAGGCGATGGCGTACGACTACCCTGCTTCGTTCTTCGAGCCGCGCGCCGTCGAGTTTCATGCGCCGGCACCGATTCCGCGCGAGATCGAACGCGCCGCCGCGATGCTGCGTGAAGCGCGCGAGCCGTTGATCGTATCGGGTGGCGGCGTGCTGTACGGACTCGCGACCGATGCGTTGCGCACGTTCGCGCACAGGCATGGCGTGCCCGTCGCGGAGACGCAGGCGGGCAAAGGCGCGCTCGCCTGGGACGATGCGTTGAACGTCGGCGGTATCGGCGTGACGGGCGGCACCGCTGCGAACGAACTCGCGCATGCGAGCGATTGCGTGCTTGCTATCGGCACGCGTCTGCAGGATTTCACGACCGGATCGAACACGCTATTCACGCAGGCGCGGCTTGTCGCGGTCAATGCGAATCCGTTCGATGCGCTCAAGCAGAACGCGCTCGCCGTGCAGGCGGATGCGCGTGCCGCGCTGGAAGCGTTGTCCGAGGCGCTCGGCGACTGGCACGCATCGCCGCAATGGACGACGCGCGCGCATCGGCTTGCGAATGAATGGCGCGAGACCGTGGCGCATGTGACGAACACGCCCGTCGCGGATGGCAAGCTGCCGCGCGAAGCCGATGTGATCGGCGCGGTGCAGCGCTCGGACGATGCTTCTTCAGCCAACGATATCGTCGTGTGTGCTGCGGGCACTTTGCCCGCGGATTTGCAGAAGCTCTGGCGCACCAGCGCGCCGGGCGGTTATCACGTCGAATACGGCTATTCGTGCATGGGCTATGAAGTCGCGGGCGGACTGGGCGTGAAGCTCGCGCGGCCCGAGCGCGAAGTGATCGTGATTGTCGGCGACGGCTCGTATCTGATGATGAATAGCGAGCTCGCTACGTCGGTGATGCTCGGCGCGAAGTTGATCGTGGTGTTGCTCGACAATCGCGGGTTCGGGTGCATCAATCGCTTGCAGCAGGCTTGTGGCGGGGCGCCGTTCAACAATCTCATCGATGATTGCAAGCAGGGCGCGCTTGGGGCGCCGGAGATCGATTTCGCGATGCATGCGCGGTCGCTCGGGGCTTTGGCGGAGCATGTTTCCAGCATCGATGAGCTTATCGTCGCGATGAAGCGCGCGCGGGCGGCGGATCGCAGTTATCTCATCTCTATCGATACGGATCCTTCGAGGACTACCGAGGAAGGTGGATGGTGGTGGGAAGTCGCCGTTCCTGAAGTGTCGGATCGCGCGGCTGTCGTCGTTGCGCGTGAGGCCTATGAGCAGGCCGTCAAAGCTCGTAGTGTTTGATTGAGCTTCTATGGAAGCCTGTGATCGCGTCGGTCTATTGGCGTTGCCCCTGTGCGGGGCGGCAGTCACTTTCTTTGCTGCTGCAAAGAAAGTAACCAAAGAAAGCAGCTCGTCACCGCCCGCGGTCACACGCACGTTGGGTAGTTCTCTCGTCCACGGCGGCCCTCGCCTAAAGAGTGCCCTCGTAGGACCAACCGGGCTTGGCTCGCGCACGGTCCGCCGCCCGAAGACGTTGAGCGCGCTGGTTCAGCACGAAACAGTATCGGCACAGCGCTGCGCGCTGCCGCCGGGTCTGCAAGGGAAACCATCGGTTTGCGCGCGCAGTGCGATAAAGATGTTAGTAGCGAAGCACGCGCATTCCCGATTGACCGGTCGGCCGCGAAGCGGGCTGGAGCTATTTGGTGCTGAACCAGTTTGGTGTGTGGTGCGAGGTGGCAGACCGTGCGCGGGCCAAGCCCGATGGGGCCTATGAGGGCACTCTTTAGGCAGCCCACGAACGACGAGAGGACTACCCAAATTGCGTGTGACCGCGGGCGTATCAGTAGCTGCTTTCTTTGGTTACTTTCTTTGCAGCAGCAAAGAAAGTGACTGCCGCCCCGCACAGGGGCAGTGCTAATAGACCGACGCGAATAAGGGATCCGGCGAAAGCGAAAGCAAAAAGCAAAAAGGAGAACCCAACATCATGCCTTTGAAAAAGATACGCATCGGCATCAATCCATTGTCATGGATGAACGACGACCTGCCTTCGCTCGGCGGCGAGACGCCTCTCTCCACCGCCCTGACGGAAGGAAAACAGATCGGCTATGAAGGCTTCGAGCTAGGCAACAAGTTCCCTCGCGAACCGCAAGCGCTAAAAGCCTTGCTCGCGCAGTACGAGCTAGCGCTAGTCTCCGGTTGGTATTCAGGCCGACTCGCAGAACGCAGCGCAGAAGAAGAAATCGAAGCCGTGGGCCCCCATCTCGACCTGCTCGCGCAAAACGGCGCGACCGTAATGGTCTACGGCGAGGTCGCCAACTCGATCCAGGGCGCGCCAAAACCGCTCTATCAACGTCCGCGCTTTTTCTCGGATGCGCAATGGACCGGGTACGCAGACCGCCTGAACCGCTTCGCCGAATACACCCTCTCGCGCGGCGTGCGCGTCGCCTATCATCATCACATGGGCGCGTATGTCGAAACGCCCGCCGACGTCGACCGCCTCATGGCGCTCACCAACGATTCGGTCGGCCTGCTGTTCGACGCGGGACACATCACGTTCGCGGGCGGCGATGCCCTGAGCGTGCTGCAAAAGCACATCGCTCGTGTATGCCACGTCCACTGCAAAGACGTGCGCCCCGAAATCGTGAAGCTCGCGCGCAATCGCAACTGGAGCTTTCTCGATGCGGTCATCAACGGCGCGTTCTCCGTGCCCGGCGATGGCTGCGTCGACTATCCGGGCATCATCGCGTGTCTCGCGAAGCATGATTACGAAGGCTGGCTCGTCGTGGAAGCGGAACAGGATCCGGTGATCGCGCCGAGCTACGCATACGCCGACAAGGGCTATCGCACGCTGCGTACGCTCGTCGACGCAACATTCAAGGAGGCAGCATGAGCCTGCTAGTGAAAGCATCGCGCGAAGGACAAACCATCGCGCGCGTCACGCCCGATTCCGCGGGCTGGAAGCACGTCGGCTTCGCGGCGTATCGCCTGAATGCGGGCG
Organism: Caballeronia sp. NCF2; assembly: GCF_023631205.1. NCBI lineage: Bacteria > Pseudomonadati > Pseudomonadota > Betaproteobacteria > Burkholderiales > Burkholderiaceae > Caballeronia > Caballeronia sp. NCF2. The sequence goes on from NZ_JALQDN010000019.1 coordinate 167,568, forward strand.
ATGTCGTGCATGTCTACGACGCGGATCGCGAAAGCTGCATCGTCGTGTTAACGGGCACGGTGAGCGTCGAAGCGGGCGACGAGCATTATCAGTCGATCGGCTCGCGCGACAGCGTGTTCGAAGACGCCGCGCCGTATGCCGTCTACGTGCCGCCGAAGCTCGCCGCCATCGTGCGTGCGGAACGCGATGCGCAGATCGGCGTCGCGAGCGCGCCCGCGAAGGGCGAGTTTCCGCCGCGTCTCATCGAGCCATCGCAGATGAAGCGCTCGACGCGCGGCAAGAACGCGAATACGCGCTACGTGTGCGACATTCTTCCGCAAACGGAAGATGCCGAGTCGTTGCTGGTCGTGGAAGTGCGCACGCCGGGCGGACATGCGTCGAGCTATCCGCCGCACAAGCACGATCAGGACAATGTGCCCGTCGAAAGCTCGCTCGAAGAGACGTATTACCATCGACTGAATCCGCCGCAAGGATTCGCGTTTCAGCGCGTTTATACCGATGAACGCGATCTCGATGAAACGATGGCCGTCGAGGATCACGATGTCGTCATGGTGCCGCGTGGGTATCATCCGGTGGTCGTGCCGTATGGCTACGATAACTACTATCTGAACGTGATGGCCGGCGACAAGCGGACGTGGCACTTCAAGAACGATCCGAAGCATGAGTGGATCGTGGAGAGGGATAGCAAGGCGCAGGGTTAAGCGAGCGGGAAGGCGAATGCCGCATGTCGCGGCATTCGCTGCACTACGCGTTCCAGGGATCGAAGATCGTCGCGTCGAACTGACTAATGGGTGCCGATGCTCTTCTCGACGCAGCAATTTCCGCGTACGCATCGGCTGCATCGTTATCGAAACTCGGCAGACGGCCAGCGAAATCTTCACTGAAGATGATCCGCGTGGCGTCCCATAGGCGCTGCCGCCTGATACCTGCGGCCATCGACCATATTCCATAGAGAATTTCTCCACGCGTGACAGTCGTGGTGAACAGTGCCGAACGCGGCTCGTTGGCGAGCCATGTCAAAACGCGCTGTTCCGGCGCCGGACGCAGCAACTCGGAAAGGACGTTGGTATCTAGAACGATCATTCATCGAACCCCGACGGGTTACGAATCGCCTCGCGCTTGGGAAGCTCCAACTCGACTCCGCCAAGCGGATCGATGCGGCCACGAATCGATTCGACAAGAATCTTTCCTTGCGCCGGTTCTGTCCAAAGAGCTGTCCGCAGAATGTCGCGAGCCTCTTCCTCCATCGAGCGACCGTGCTTCGCTGCCTGCATACGCAGGAACTTCAGGCATATTGACTCGAATCGAACGTCCCACCGACCGACAGCCATTGCCGCGAGATCGCTTCATCGCGCGCGAGCGTCTCGATCGTCCCATCGAACTGTATCGCCCCATGCCCCATGACCGCGACGCGCGCATCGAGCGTGCGCGCGATCGTCAATCGCTCTTCGATCAGCAGCGTCGCGACGCCGCGGTTGCGCAGCATCGCGAGACACGCGGCCACTTGCGCGAGCACTTGCGGCGCGAGCCCTTCGCCCGGTTCGTCGATGACGACCAGCGACGGATCGCCCGTCAACGTGCGCGCGAGCGCGAGCATCTGCTGCTCGCCGCCCGACAGCGCGCCCGCCTTCACCGACGCGCGTTCTTCGAGCACGGGAAACAGCCGATAAGCATCGCGCAACCTAAAACGCGTGCCCCTTCTTTCGCCCAGCACGAGATTTTCGCGCACCGTGAGCGCAGGGAACACATCGCGCGTTTCGGGCACGTAACCAATGCCCAGCCGCGCGATGCGATGCGCCCTCAAGCCGACGAGCTGAACATCGCGATAGCGCATGTCGCCCGCGCATCGCACGAGTCCCATGATGGCTTTCGCGAGCGTCGATCGTCCCGATCCGTTGCGGCCGACAAGCGCCACCGCTTCGCCTTCGTCAATGCACAGGTGCACGCCGTGCAGCACTTGCGCCGCGCCGTACCACGCGCGCAAATCGTCGATACGCAACTGCGCCTTCATGACGCGACTCCACCGAGATACGCGTCCTGAACAGCGCGATTCGCGCGTATCGCAGCGGGCGTATCGGTGGCGATCACGCGCCCTTGCACGAGCACCGAAATGCGATCCGCGAGGCCGAAAACCGCATCCATGTCATGTTCGATGACGAGCAGCGTGCGCCCTTCCGTCGTCGCGCGAATCAGTTCGAGCGCGCGAGTCGCCTCCGCGCGATTCATGCCGGCGGTGGGCTCGTCGAGCAAGATCAGCGGCGCATCGGTGGCAAGCGCGATGCCCAGATCGAGCGCGCGTTGCTCCGCGTACGTCAGGCGTGCCGCGAGTTCGTCGGCGCGCGCGGCAAGGCCGATGGCATCGAGCATCGCGTGCGCGCGTTCGTCGATTCGTCGCGAAGGCAGCCATCGATCGACAAGCCGCGACGATGCCGCGCCGAGCGCCGCGCAACGCAGGTTCTCGAACACGGACAAGCCGCCGAACACGCTCGTCGTCTGAAAGCTGCGGGCAAGCGAGCGCGATACGCGTTGCGGCGGCTTGCCGGTGATATCGATTCCGCTCCCGACGATGCGTCCATCGTCGGGCCGCGTGCGTCCCGAGATCAGATCGAAGAGCGTGGATTTGCCCGCGCCGTTCGGTCCGATGAGCGCGTGCCGCTCGCCCGCAGCGACCTGCAAGTCGACGCCGCGCAGTACGCGCGTCACGCCGAAGCGCTTGACGATGCCATGCAATTCGAGCGCCGCGTTCATCGCGCGGTCCTCGTGCGTCGCGCGAGCCACAAGCCCAGCAACGCGCACGGCAACGCGATGAACCACGCGCGTGCATCGGTTCGTCCGGCGTAAAGCGCTTCGACCGGCACGACGACCGCGACGCCCCACGCGATCGCGCTCAGCATGCCGATGCACAACGACCGCGCATCGCGCCGAACGAGGCCCGCGACGCCTTCCGGCGCGGCCACGACGACCCACATGAACAAGAGCCCGAGATACATCGGCCACGCGGTGCTGACGCTCGCGAGCCCGACGCTGAAGAACGTGAGCAGCACCGCGCCGACGATCGGCCCGGCGAACGTGCCCGCGCCGCCGATGACGGTCGCGACGAGCGCGCTCGTCGATCGCGCGAGACCGACGCTCTCCGACGACACCAGCTCGACGTTGATCAACGCCAGCACGCCCGCGATGCCCGCGAAAAACGCCGACACGTTCAACACGTGCAGGCGCACGCGCGCGGGCGCGAAGCCGATCGCGGCGGCGCGCGCGGGATTGTCGCGCACGGCGTTGGCGAGACGGCACATCGGCGTGCGCGAAAACGCGAACATCGCGACCGCCGATATCACGCACCAGCACGCGATCAACGCATACGCCTCGCGCGGCGGCCCGAAGGTCATCGCGAAGAACGAAGGCCCGCTCGCGCGATCGATCGTCACGCCGCCTTCGCCGCCGAACCACCCCGGCACGAGCCACACGCATGCGGCGACGAGTTCGCTCAAGCCCAGCGTGATCATCGCGAAGGACGTGCCCGCGCGCTGTGTCGAAATCGCGCCGAAAACGACCGCGACGAGCATCGCCGCGCATCCGCCGATCATCGGCAGTAACGGCAACGGCACGCCGAATCGAGCGAACGCATGCGCGGCGGCGAACGCGCCGAGACCCGAATAGACCGCGTGCCCGAACGAGAGCAAACCCGTCTCGCCGAGCAACAGGTTGTACGAAAGCGCGAGGACGATGAGCGTCGCCGTCTGCGCGAGATACGCGAGCAGCCACGATTGATCGACGACGAGCGGCGGCAGCGCGAGCGCGACGATCAGCGCGATGAAGACCTTAAGCATCGCGCGTGCGCTCGCCGAAAAGCCCGCGCGGCCGCGCGGCCAACATCGCGACGAGCAGCAGATACGGCAGCACGGGCGCGAGTTGCGCGACCGTCAACGCGCTCCACGCAGGCGGCAAGGTCACGCCGAGCGATGCCGCGATGCCGCCCGCCGTCGCGCTCGCGCCGACCGCGAAGGTCTGGACGCAGCCGATCAGAAGCGACGCGACGAGCGCGCCGCCGAGCGATCCGAGCCCGCCGATCACGACGACGACGAACACGATCGGGCCCATCGCATCGGCCATCGCCGGTTCGATGACGGCGAGCGGCGCGCCGATCACGCCAGCGAGCGCGGCGAGCGCGGTGCCGGCGGCGAAGACCATCGTGAAGACGCGCGGCACATCGTGGCCGAGCGTTTCGACGGTCGCGGGATGCGTAAGCGCCGCGCGCACGATGAGCCCCGTTTTCGATGTACGCAACACGAGCCACAGCGCGCCGAGCATGACGACGGCGACCGTCATCATGAACACGCGATAGCGCGCGAACGATGCGCCGTACAGCATGAAAAGCGGTCCGTCGAGCACGCGCGGAACGGCGGCGGGCAACGGCCCGAGTCCCCAGACGAGCTTCACGCCCTCGCCGATGACGATGGCCGCGCCGAAGGTCAGCAGCATGTCGGCGAGCGCGCCGCGCGCATGGACGCGCCTCAATAGCAGGCGCTCGAACAAGGCCCCGGCAACGCCAACGATCAATGGCGCACAGATGAGCGCGAACCAGAATCCGCCGTACGCGGCGAGCGCCTGCCCGACATACGCGCCGAGCATGTAGAAACTCGCGTGCGCGAAGTTGAGCACGCCGAGCATCGAGAAAATCAGCGTGAGTCCCGCCGACAGCATGAACAGCAGCAATCCCACGCTCACGCCGTTGAGCAGACTCACGCAAAACCACTGAAGCAAAACGCGACCCTCAGCCGGTGATGAGCGGCTTCAACGCATCGACGAGCGGCGCGGGCAACGGTACCGGCCTGCGCGTCACGCGATCCACGTAGACATGCACGAAATGCCCCTGCGCGGCGGCTTCGTCCGCGCCTTGCGTGAAGATCGCGACTTCGTAGCGCACGCTCGTATTGCCGAGCTTCTCGACGCGCAAGCCCGCCTCGATCGGTTCGGGAAACACGACCGGCGCGAAGAAATTGCAGCGCGTCTCGACGACGAGGCCGATGGTTGCGCCCTCGCTGAAATCGAGCACGCCCGCGCGCAGCAGATACTCGTTCACGACCGTATCGAAGTAGCTGTAGTAGACGACGTTGTTGATGTGGCCGTAGACGTCGTTATCCGACCAGCGCGTGCTGATCGGCAGGAAGTGCGCGTAATCGGCGCGCGTGGTCGGGACCGGCTTGCTCATCGCTCAGAGAGACTCCATCAGCATGCGTCGATAATCGTCGGCGCTCGCCTCGCGCGGGTTCGTCTTGTGGCAGTGATCCGCGAGCGCGCCCTTCACGACCTTGTCGAACATGCTTTCGTCGACGCCCATCTGCGACAGACGCGTCGGCAGGCCGAGGCGCGCGGTCATGTCGTGCACGGCTTGCGCGACATCGGCGTTATCGGGGAGATTCATCACGCGGCGCATGCGCGCGAAACGCCGGTCCGCGACGACCGTCGGCGCGCTTTCGTTGAAGCGCAGCACGGCAGGCAAGACCACCGCGTTCAGCGTGCCGTGATGCAGCGACGTGCGTCCGTTCACCGCCAGCCCGCCCAGCGGATGCGACAGCGAATGCACGCAGCCGAGGCCCTTCTGGAACGCCATCGCGCCCTGCATCGACGCGGACATCATGTTCAGACGCGCGTCGCGGTCCTGGCCGTCGTGCGTCGCGCGCTCGATGTTGGCCCACGCGCGTTCGAGTCCATCGAGCGCGATGCCGTCGGCGGGCGGATTGAACGCGGGCGCGAGAAACGTTTCGATGCAATGCGCGATCGCGTCCATGCCGGTCGCGGCGGTGAGCGACGGCGGCAGGCCGAGCGTGAGCGAGGGATCGCAGACCGCCGATTTCGGCAGCAGATGCCACGAATGGAAGCCGAGCTTGCGCCCGTCGTTCAGGATGATGATCGCGCCGCGCGCCACTTCGCTGCCCGTGCCCGACGTGGTCGGCACCGCGATCAGCGGCGCCGCGCGCTCGGTGATCTTGCCGCTGCCGCCTTCGATCGTCGCGTAGGTCGTGAGCGGCTCGTCGTGCGTCGCGGCAATCGCCACGCCCTTCGCCAGATCGATCGATGAGCCGCCGCCCACCGCGATCAGGCCGTCGCAGCCTTCGCGCTTGTATTGCGCGGCGGCTTGCATGACCATCGCTTCGGTCGGATTCGACGGCGTGTCGTCGAACACCGGCAGCGCGCCGAGCCGCGCGCTTTCGATCACGCGATCGGCAAGCCCCGCCGCCTTCACGCCTTTATCGGTGATGACGAGCGGACGCTTCATCCCGATGCGCGCGCATTCGCTTTGCAGCGTCTGTAGCGCGTCGTAGCCGAGATGAATGTGGGTCAGATAGAAGATGAAGGCCATGGCGTCAGCGTCGATAAAAGAGGTGCGGCCATGTTGAAACCGCACGCCGGAAGTGTCAATCGGGGTTAGATCGACGCCGACAAGGCGCGCACTTCATCGACGAAGCGCTCGACGGTCCCCCGCTGCGTATCCCACGCGCACATCAGACGGCAGCCGCCCGAGCCGATGAACTGATAGAAGCGCCAGCCCTTCGCGCGCAGCGCCGCCGCGACGTGCGCCGGCAACTCCGCGAACACCGCGTTCGATTCGGGCTTGAAGAGCAGCGACACGCCCGGAATGCCGGCGAGGCGCTCGGCCATCAGCGATGCCATCGCGTTCGCGTGACGCGCGTTGCGCAGCCAGACGTCGTCGTCGAGCAGACCGAGCCACGGCGCGGAAATGAAGCGCATCTTCGAGGCGAGTTGCCCGGCCTGCTTCAGGCGATAGGCAAAATCGGCGGCGAGCGCCTTGTCGAAGAACACGACCGCCTCACCCACCGGCAGACCGTTTTTCGTGCCGCCGAAGCACAGCACATCGACGCCCGCGCGCCACGTGATCTCCGACGGATGCACGTTCAGCGTCGCGACCGCGTTCGCGAAACGCGCGCCGTCCATGTGGATCTTCAGATGCCGCCGCTTGGCGATGGCCGCGATCGCGCGGATCTCGTCGACGGTGTAGACGGTGCCGACTTCCGTTGCCTGCGTAAGCGAGACGACCTTGGGCTTCGGATAGTGGATATCCGAGCGCTTCGTGACGAGTTCTTCGATCGCGTCGGGCGTGAGCTTGCCGTTCTCGCCCTTCGCGGTGAGCAGCTTCGAGCCGCCGGAGAAGAATTCGGGGCCGCCGCATTCATCGGTTTCGATATGCGCGAGTTCGTGGCAGATCACCGAGTGATACGACTGACAGAGCGACGCGAGCGCGAGCGAATTGGCCGCCGTGCCGTTGAAGACGAAAAAGACTTCGCAATCGGTCTGGAAGAGGTTGCGGATGCGGTCACAGACTTGCGTGGTCCACGAATCGTCGCCATAGGCGGGTTCGTGGCCGCTCGTGTTGGCCTGGATCAGCGCTTGGAGCGCTTCCGGGCAGATGCCTGCGTAGTTGTCGGAGGCGAAGTGTTGGATCGGGTCCGTGGGCGCTGTCATGGGGTCGCTGTGATGGCCGGTTTGAACGCGGCGCGCGCGGGCGCTAAGACATCGAACGTCATCGCGCGCGCCGGCAATCGGGCCATTTTAGCGGTTCATCGCCTTCCGAACCGCGTGCGCCTACTTGGTGTTCGGCGCGCTCGCGGCGTTGGCCTGCTGCGCTTCCTGGGCCTTCTTGTCCTTCTTGTTCGCTTCGTGATGGCCGATCGCGCAGCCGCCGATCGCGCCCGCGGTGCCATGTCCGCCCGCGACATGTCCCGCGACGCCGCCGACCGCCGCGCCCTTCAGACAGCCCTTCGCCTGCGCGGCGCCCGTTGCTGCGAGCATCGTCGAAGCCAGAATGATCGATGCGAGTCTGCGATTCATATGTCGTCTCCCTTGTGTTGATGGAACTTCACGGGAAGACGCACGCGCCATACCTGACAGCGTGTAAAGAAAAACGGCCCGATCTTCGTCAGATCGAGCCGTTTTGTCAGAAGCGATGAACGCTTAAAGCTGCTGCTGCACCCATCCGGTCACGCCGGCCAGCGCGGCCGGCAGATTGGCCGGTTCCGTGCCCCCTGCCTGCGCCATGTCGGGACGGCCGCCGCCCTTGCCGCCGACCTGCTGCGCGACGAAATTGACGAGCTCGCCCGCCTTCACCTTTTTCGACGCGTCCGGCGTCACGCCCGCGATCAGGCTGACCTTGCCGCCATCGACCGATGCAAGCACGATCGCCGCGCTCTTGAGCTTGTCCTTGAGCTTGTCGACGGTTTCACGCAGCGTCTTCACGTCCGCGCCTTCGAGTTGCGCGGCGAGCACCTGCACGCCGGAAACATCGACGGCCTTCGAGACGAGTTCGTCGCCCTGGCTCGCCGCCAGCTTCGATTTCAGCGCGCCCAGTTCCTTCTCCAGCGACTTCACGTGCTCCTGAACCTGCGCGATGCGTTGCGTGAGTTCGGACGGTTGCGCCTTCAGCACGCCCGCCGCCGCATTGATGCGCTGATCCAGTTCCTGCACGTAGCGCACGGCGTTGTCGCCGGTGATCGCCTCGACGCGGCGAATGCCCGCCGCCACGCCGCCTTCCATCACGATCTTGAAGAAGCCGATGTCGCCGGTGCGCTGCACGTGCGTACCGCCGCACAGCTCGCGCGAGAAGCCGAGATCGAGCACGCGCACGGTGTCGCCGTATTTCTCGCCGAAGAGCGCCATCGCGCCGCCCTTCACCGCGTCGTCGTACGGCATCACGCGCACGACGCCCGGCGCGTTCGCGATGATCTCGTTGTTGACGATCTGCTCGACGCGACGGATTTCTTCGTCCGACATCGGCGCGTTGTGTGCGAAGTCGAAGCGCGTCTTGTCCGCATCGACGAGCGAGCCTTTCTGCTGCACGTGACCGCCGAGCACTTCGCGCAGCGCCTTGTGCATCAAATGCGTGGCCGAGTGATTGCGCGCGGTGCGGGCGCGGCGCACGCCGTCGATTTCCGCCTTCACGACGTCGCCGACCTTGAGCGTGCCCTGCTCGACCGTGCCGTGATGACCGACGACATCGGCCTGCACTTTCAGCGTGTCCGCGACGGCGAAGCGCACGCTTGCGTTCGCGAGCACGCCCTGATCGCCGACCTGGCCGCCCGATTCGGCATAGAACGGCGTGTGATCGAGCACGACGACCGCTTGCTGGCCGTCCTTCACTTCATTGACCGATGCGCCTTCGACGTACAACGCGAGGATTTTCGCGTCGTCGAAGATTTCCTTTTCGTAGCCGTGGAACGTGGACTTCGCGCCCGAGTATTCGAGGCCCGCCGCCAGCTTGAACTTGCCGGCCGCGCGCGCCTGATCGCGCTGACGCGCCATCGCGTCGTCGAACGCGGGTTCGTCGACGGTCACGCCACGCTCGCGGCACACGTCCGCCGTGAGGTCGAGCGGGAAGCCGTAGGTGTCGTGCAGCTTGAACGCGAGTTCGCCGTCCAGTTGCTTCACGCCCTTCTTTTCGAGATCGGCGAGTTCGCCTTCGAGGATCGACATACCGTGCTCGATGGTCTCGAAGAAGCGCTCTTCTTCCTGACGCAGCACGTCGGTCACGCGTTGTTGCGCATCGGTGAGTTCCGGATACGCCGCGCCCATTTCCGCGACGAGATCCGCGACGAGCTTGTGGAAGAACGCGCCCTTCTTGCCGAGCTTGTAGCCGTGACGGATCGCGCGGCGCACGATGCGGCGCAGCACGTAGCCGCGGCCTTCGTTGCCGGGAATGACGCCGTCGACGATCAGGAACGAGCATGCGCGGATGTGGTCCGCGATCACCTTCAGCGAGTTGTTTTCCAGGTCCGGCGTGTTCGTTTCGCGCGCCGCGGCCTTGATGAGATTCTGGAACAGGTCGATCTCATAGTTGCTGTGCACGTGCTGCAGCACCGCGGCGAGACGTTCGAGGCCCATGCCGGTATCGACGCACTGCTTGGGCAGCGGCGTCATGTTGCCTTGCGCGTCGCGATTGAACTGCATGAACACGAGATTCCAGATCTCGATGAAGCGGTCGCCGTCTTCTTCGGGCGATCCCGGCGGGCCGCCCCAGATTTCCGGGCCGTGGTCGTAGAACACTTCGGAGCACGGACCGCACGGGCCGGTGTCGGCCATCTGCCAAAAATTGTCCGATGCGTAACGGGCGCCCTTGTTGTCGCCGATGCGGATGATGCGCTCGACCGGCACGCCGATTTCCTTCGCCCAGATATCGAAGGCTTCGTCGTCTTCCTGATAGACCGTGACCGTGAGTTTTTCCGCCGGCAGGTTGTAGACCTTCGTCAGCAGTTCCCAGCAGTAGTGGATGGCGTCGCGCTTGAAGTAATCGCCGAACGAGAAGTTGCCGAGCATCTCGAAGAACGTGTGATGCCGCGCGGTGTAGCCGACGTTCTCCAGATCGTTGTGCTTGCCGCCCGCGCGCACGCTGCGCTGCGCGGTCGTCGCGCGCGAATACGGACGCGATTCGCTGCCCAGGAACACGTCCTTGAACTGGACCATGCCCGAGTTGGTGAAGAGCAGCGTCGGGTCGTTGCCGGGCACGAGGCTCGACGAACGCACGATCGTATGGCCCTTCGATTCGAAAAACTTCAGGAATTTCTCGCGTATTTCGGCGGCTTTCATAGCGTACGGGGCGTGTCTTCGGTTCTTTGATGGCGCCCGCGGGCAGCTGATTTCGCAGGCTGCCGGCGGAACAAGGGTGATTATCGATTATACGGGATTCGCCGCGCGCGCCCGGGCGATGCGGACGCCCGCGCTATCGCGCACGCCGCGGTTCTGTGCGACAGTCGCACTCCGGAGACACAACGTAGCGAGACACATCGATGGGAGCCTTGAGCCATATCCGCGTGCTGGACCTGACCCGCGTGCTGGCGGGACCGTGGTGCGCGCAGACGCTCGCCGACTTCGGCGCGGACGTCATCAAGATCGAGCGGCCCGGAACCGGCGACGACACCCGTCACTGGGGCCCGCCCTACCTCAAGACGCCCGAGGGCAACGACACGCACGAAGCCGCGTACTACCTCGCGGCGAACCGCAACAAGCGCTCGGTGACGGTCGATATCGCCACGCCCGAAGGCCAGCAGATCGTGCGCGAGCTGGCCGCGCAAAGCGATGTCGTCCTCGAAAACTACAAGGCCGGGCAACTGAAGAAGTACGGGCTCGACTACGAGTCGCTGAAGGCCGTGAAGCCGGACATCGTCTATTGCTCGGTGACGGGCTTCGGGCAGACGGGGCCGTACGCGTCGCGCGCGGGCTACGATTTCATCGTGCAGGGCATCGGCGGATTCATGAGCATCACCGGCGAGCGCGACGGCCAGCCTGGCGGCGGTCCGCAGAAAGCGGGGGTGGCGATCGCCGATCTGATGACCGGCATGTACGCGACCATCGGCGTGCTCACCGCGCTCGCGCACCGCGACCGCACGGGCGAGGGCCAATACATCGACATGGCGCTGCTCGACGTGCAGGTCGCGATGCTCGCCAACATGAACACGAATTTTCTCGCGAGCGGCAAGCCGCCGGTGCGCTGGGGCAACGCGCATCCGAACATCGTGCCGTATCAGACCTTCCAGACGAGCGATGGCTGGATCATCGTCGCGGTGGGCAACGACGGGCAGTTCCGCAAGTTCGTCGAAGCGGGCGGACGCCCCGAGCTGGCCGACGACGCGCGTTTCGCGGCGAATCCGTCGCGCGTGCGCAACCGCGACATGCTCGTGCCGATTCTCGCGGACATGGTGCGTCTGAAAGGCAAGCACGAATGGATCGCCGAGCTCGAGGCGGCGGGCGTGCCGTGCGGGCCGATCAACGATCTCGGCGAAGTATTCGAGGATCCGCAAGTGCTCGCGCGCAGGATGCAGATCGATCTGCCGCATCCGACGGCCGGCACCGTGAAACTCGTCGCGAGCCCGATCAAGATGAGCGCGACGCCGCCCGAAGCGCGCACGCATCCGCCGCTGCTAGGCGAGCACACGTCGAGCGTGCTGGCCGACGTGCTCGGCTACGACGAAGCGAAAATCGCGCGATTGCGGGAAAAGAAGGCGATCTGAACCCTTATCGAACGCCCGCGCCGATCAGACCGCCCGCCGCCGCGCCCGCGACGGTGCCGATCGGCCCGCCCGTGACCAGATACCCGAGCGCGCCGCCGGCGGCCGCGCCGACGCCCGCGTGAGCCTGCTGACGCGAGACGTTTGCGCAGGCGGCGAGGCTCGATACGAGCGCGGCTGCGGCGGCGAATTTGAGCGTCGTGAGGGCGATCTTCTTCATGATGGGCTTCCTTGTGTTGTCGTTGTGATGTGTTGTGCCTGGCGCTCGAGCGTGCCCCCGGAACCGGCGCGCTCGATGCACGCGAGCCGATCTTAAGAGCCCGCGCGCGCGCCTTTCAACGCGATTTACGTCCCGTTACGGCGGTTACGAGGCGTGCCGCGGCACGTAAACCATGTAACGGAACTCGCGAAACGGCGCGACGGCTGGAACCGCCCGGCGAAACAAAGCGCGAGCGCTTCCTCATACGCCGCCGCGGCCTGCCCCGGACGGTTGCGTAAGGTAGAATCGACCCAATATTCAAGGCCTTCGTACGCGTTTCGAGTTTCATCGAGCGCTTCCCGAACCGATCACGCGCGCGAGCGCATCCGCTGCCACTTTTTCCGCATGAACACCGATCGCAACGACGCTCCGGCGCCATCCAATTTCATTCGCAACATCATCGAAGACGACAACCGCTCCGGCAAATGGTCGCAGCGGGTCGAGACGCGCTTTCCGCCGGAGCCGAACGGCTATCTGCATATCGGCCATGCGAAGAGCATCTGCGTGAACTTCGGCCTCGCCGCGGATTACGGCGGCGTGTGCCATCTGCGCTTCGACGATACGAATCCCGAGAAGGAAAGCGTCGAATACGTCGATTCGATCATCGACGCCGTGAAATGGCTCGGCTTCGACTGGAACAAGAACGGCATCGAGCACCGCTATTTCGCGAGCGACTACTACGACAAGCTGTACGAATACGCCGAAATGCTCATCAAGAAGGGCCAGGCGTACGTCGACAGTCAAACGGCCGAAGAGATGCGCGCGACGCGCGGCTCGGCCACCGAAGCCGGCATCAACTCGCCGTATCGCGATCGTTCGCCCGAAGAAAACCTCGACCTCTTCCGCCGCATGAAGGCGGGCGAGTTCAAGGAAGGCGAGCACGTGCTGCGCGCGAAAATCGACATGGCGTCGCCGAACTTCAACATGCGCGATCCGGTCATCTACCGCATCCGCTTCGCGCATCATTACCGTACCGGCGATACGTGGTGCATCTACCCGATGTACGACTACGCGCACTGCGTGTCGGACGCGATCGAGAACATCACGCACTCGCTCTGCACGCTGGAGTTCGAAGATCATCGGCCGCTCTACGACTGGTTCCTCGCGCAGCTCGCGGACGACGGCGTGTTTCAGCGTCCGCTCCCGCAACAAATCGAGTTCTCGCGCCTGAACCTCACCTACGCGATCACGAGCAAGCGCAAGCTGCTGCAGCTCGTGCAGGACAATCACGTCGACGGCTGGGACGATCCGCGCATGCCGACCATCGTCGGCGTGCGTCGCCGCGGCTTTACGCCGGAAAGCATTCGTTTGATGGTCGAGCGCGTCGGCGTGACGAAGGTCGATTCATGGATCGACATGAGCATTCTCGAAGGCGCACTGCGCGACGATCTCGACGAGAAAGCGCCGCGCGCGATCGCCGTGCTCGATCCGCTGAAGCTCATCATCGACAACTATCCGGAAGGACAGAGCGAGGAATGCAGCGCGCCGGTGCATCCGCATCATGCGGATCGCGGCGTACGCACGTTCCCGTTCTCGCGCGAATTGTGGATCGAGCGCGAGGACTTTCAGGAAACGCCGCCGAAGGGCTATTTCCGCCTCTTCCCCGGCAACAAGGTGCGTCTGAAGTACGGCTTCATCGTCGAATGCACGGGCGCGGACAAGGACGAGAACGGCAACGTGATCGCAGTGCACTGCAACTACTTCCCGGACAGCAAGTCGGGCACCGAAGGCGCGAACAACTACAAGGTGAAGGGCACGATCCACTGGGTCAGCGCGGCGAGCGCTTATGCGGCCGAGGTGCGTCTGTACGACCGTCTGTTCAAGGAACCGCAGCCGGGCGCGGGCGGCGCGGAGTTCCTCGACGCGCTCAATCCGGATTCGAAGCGCGTCGTGAACGCCTATCTCGAACCGAGCGCGCGCGATGCGAACGCCGAAGACCGCTTCCAGTTCGAGCGGCACGGCTACTTCGTCGCGGACCGTGTGGATTCGCAGCCGGGTAAGCCCGTGTTCAACCGCATCGTCAGCCTGCGCGACAGCTGGGGCAAGCCGGCCTGACATCGATGCAACGAGGGCGCCGCGCGGCGCCCTCGTCGTGTCTGGCGGCCCGGCCATACGCCGCTTCCAACGAGGAGAACATGAAGCAGTCGCATTCCTTCGCGCCGCGCCGCACACGGGCCCAACGAAGCGCCGCCCTCGCCTCCGTGCTGCTGTTCGCATCCGCCGGCGCGGGTGCCGCCACGAGCGCCGAACTGGCGACGGCCCAAGCCAGCGTCGATCAGATGCCGCCGTCGGCGACGCTGCGCAAGATCGCCGAGAACGGCGCGATCGTGCTGGGCACGCGCGAATCGTCGGTGCCGTTTTCGTACACGGTGAAGCAGCAGCCAGTGGGCTACTCGTACGACATCGCACTGAAGGTCGTCGACGACATCAGGAAGCGCCTCAAGATGCCGAACCTCGCGGTCAAGAACGTGATGGTCACGTCGGCGAACCGCATCTCTTATGTCGTGAACAATCAGGTCGATCTGGAATGCGGCTCGACCGCGCATGTGGCCGATCGCGATCCGCTCGTCGCGTTTTCGAACAGCTTTTTTCAGTACGGCATCCGCATGGCCGTGAAGAAGAAGTCGGGCATCCGCGATTACGACGATCTCGCGAACAGGACGGTCGTGACGACGGCGGGCACGTCGGACGAGCGCATGCTGCGGCAGATGAGCATCGACAGGAAGCTGAACCTGCGCATCATCAGCGCGCGCGATCATGCGGAGGCGTTCGCCGCGCTGAAGTCGGATCGCGCGGTCGCGTTCGTGATGGACGATCCGCTTCTCTACGGCAAGATCGCGCAGGAAGGCGCGGCGCGCAATGAATACACGGTGACGGGCGCACCGCTCGCGAACGAAGCGTACGGCTGCATGATGAGAAAGGGCGACCCGGTGTTCAAGCGCATCGTCGACGACGTGATCGCCGGCATGCAGCGCTCGGGCGAAGCCACGAAGCTCTACGAGACGTGGTTCATGCGCCCGATTCCCCCCGACGGCATCAACCTGCAATTCCCGATGTCGCCGGAAATGAAGGCGCTCTTCGCCAATCCCAACGACCGCACGATCGACTGATCGCGCCGGTCAAAGCGTCTCGTGCAGTTCGGCGAGCGAGAGCGTGGTCTGAAAGAGCCGCGCGAGACTGCGGCTCGCGAACTGATCGACATCCGCCGGACTGACCCAGCGATACGCATCCATCTCCGGAATCATGGTGCCGTCGCTGTAGCGCGGGAAAAACGATTCGCACACGCAATTTTCAAGCTGCACTTCCTCGGCGGAAACGCGCACCGCGAACAGATGCAGATCCTTGTCGCGGCGATAGACGAAGCGCCCGAGATCCTTCAGACGTTCAGCGGGCAGCACGATGCCCGTCTCCTCGACGAGCTCGCGCAACGCCGCCTCGCGCGGGCTTTCGCCCGGATCGGCGGCGCCCTTGGGCACGTCCCAGTGCGTGGTTTCGGTCGCGTGACAGAGCAGCACGTCGCCCTGTTCGTTGAGGATGACCACGCCGCACGATACGGTGCGCGCGGTCATCGATCGCTTGCCCGGTTCGTCACTGCTTCTTGAGTTTCCACGTGCCGTCGCTCTGCTTGCATGCGGTCGGGATCCAGGTTTGCGTCTGTCCCTTCGCGTGTGCGACGAGCGTGACCTTGCGGCATTTGAGGCCGCCGGATTCGAAGGTTTCCTGCGGCGTCACCGTTCCGTTGATCGGGACCGTGTTGCCCGTGCCCTCGTTGTTCCAGTCGAGCGATTCGCCGTCCTGCTTCGTGTTGAGCGCGATCTGCGCGGCCTTGTTGAGCGCCTGCAGGTCGCGCTGCTTCATGTAGGTGATCGGCGTGTTGTTCAGGAAGCCGAGATTGGCGGCGGATGCGGTCGCGCTCACGGCGACGAGCGCGGCTGCCGCGATCGTCCGGAGAGAGGCGTGAGCGAACGCTCGATCTCGTATCGGCATGAAGTTTCTCCTCGTTGCATTGGTGTTTCGCCGGTGACCGCGCCGGCCGTCGGCTGCAACGAGAATAGCATGAGGCGCGGGCCGCGCCGCCCGCGCTGTCTCAGTTTTGCGCGGACTTCATTTCGTTGATGCCGATGCCCTTTTGCGAGTCCTTGTCCCTCGCCGGATCGTAGCCGTCGGTGAGCGTGCCGAGGAACGCGACGACGTCCTTGATCTCGGCTTCGTCGAGCGCGGGTTTGTCGCCTTTCTTGCGATCGAACGGCGGCTCGGTGTTGACGTTCTCCCAGTACTTCTTCGGCAGGTCGTCGAACTTCTGCACGGCGCCGTTCTTCGACACCGGATAGAACTTTTCCGGATTCGTGTCGCGCTCGACATAGAAACGCACCACGTCTTCCAGACGATGATAGATGCCGTTATGGAAGAAGGTCTTGCGCGTCGCGACGTTGCGCAGCGACGGCGTGCGGAAGATCCCGCAATACTCGTCCATGCCCTTCAGGTCGCGACGCTCGGGACCGCATGCGCCGAGATCGTGGAAATTCGGATTCTTGTTGATCGGCAAGGCGCGGTTGCGCGGCACGCCGATCGCGATCAGGCCGAAGTCGCTGAACTGCGGCGGCGAGCCGTCCTTCGCGCGCTGGCTGATGTGGCACGACGCGCAATTGCCCTTGTTCTCGTCGTTGAAGAGTTGCAGGCCGTGCATTTCGGCGTCGTTGAGCTTCGCGCGGCCGGCGAGGAACGCGTCGTACTTGCTCGTGTACGGATAGAACTTGTCGGGCGATTGCTCGAACGCTTCGAGCGATTCCAGCACCGACGCGAACGCCTTGTCGTCGCTTGCGAAGACATCGGCGCCGAACGCGCGGCGGAAATCATCGGCATAGGACGACGCCTTCACCGCCGCGACGACCTTGCCCGGCGTGCTGCCCATTTCGAACGACGACAGAATCGGGATGCGCGCCTGATCCGATCCGCGATCGACGCGGCCGTCCCACGTCAGGCCGCCGGTCGGACCGGCATCGACGCTTTCGTCGCCTTCATCGTCGGAATCGTGGAAGTGACGCGTGAAGGCAGGCACCGACTGCAAGTACCTGAGCGACGGCACCGCGCGAAAGCCCGCCTGATGCATGTCGTTGCCGCCGAGCTGCACGGACAGCGCATTCGGCGGCCCGAACGCATGACTCGGGCTATGGCACGACGCGCACGCGAGCTTGCCCGACCCGGACAGCGACGGATCGAAGAAAAGCTTCTCGCCGAGCGAGGTGATCTGCTTCACATGCGCGAATACTTCCGCGCGCGATTGACCGTGCGGCGCCGAGTTGTCCGCGTTGGCCGCATTCACCGTCCTGGCCGCGACGTTCGCCGCGTGCGAATCGCAGCCGCTCATCGCCGCCGAAAACGCGGCAAGCGCGATGGAACACAGGACGAACGGCAGGCGCATCGAAGACATGGCGTAGGAGGCGGAATCGAAAGATGCCGAAGCGTATGTCGTCTGCGTGTCTTTCATGTGACAAGCCTCGACGCTTTCACATCGAACCATCTACGCGAAATTTATTAAGCAAACATTACGCAAACGAAAGCGTTATTACATGGTTGCGTCAATTTGCGTTGCGACACTGCGCACGCCGGCGAGCAAAGACTCATTCGACGATGAAGCCGCGCCGTGCGCCGGTCCCCAACACAAGAGAGATCCTCAATGAACAAGAAACTCGTTTGCGCGGTGCCGATCGTGGCCACTGCCGCATTCGGCCTCTACGCATGCGGTGGCGACGACCATCACGACAGCAGCGATATTTCTTCGGTGAAGAACGTCGTCGTGATCTACGCGGAAAATCGCAGCTTCGACAATCTGTACGGGCATTTCCCCGGCGCGAACGGCCTGCAGAACGTAACGGCGGCGAGCGCGCAGCAGCTCGACCGCGACGGCAGCGTTCTGCCGACATTGCCGACGATCTGGACCGGCCTGACGGCGACGGGCGTGACGCCCGCGATCACCGCGGCGATGACGACGAATCTGCCGAACGCGCCGTTCGCCATCGACGATCCGAAGGGCTTCAACATCCAGCTCAACGTCACGACGCGCGATCTGTATCACCGCTTCTACGAGAATCAGATGCAGATCGACGGCGGCAAGAACGACAAGTTCGCCGCGTGGGGCGATTCGGGCGCGCTCGTGATGGGTCACTACGACACGCCGCCGGACAAGCTGCCCCTCTACAAGATCGCGCAGCAATACACGCTCGCGGACAACTTCTTCATGGGCGCGTTCGGCGGCTCGTTCCTGAATCACCAGTGGCTCGTCTGCGCCTGCACGCCGATCTATCCGAACGCGGACAAGAGCGTCGCGGCCGGCTCAATTTCGGCCGTGAATGCCGATGGGGTGTCGCTGAAGCTCAAGACGAATCCGCCGCCTTCGGCGCTCACCGGCTCGGCGGACGCGCAGTTCGTGAACTCGGGCACGCTCACGCCCGACTTCTACGCCGTCAACACGATGCAGCCGCCGTATCAGCCGAGCGGCAACCCGGCGCCCGCGGGCGTCGATCCGGCGCTCGGCGATGCGACAAAGGCCAACACGCTGCCGCCGCAGACGCAGCAGCACATCGGCGATCTGCTGAACAGCGCGGGCGTGAGTTGGGCGTGGTACGGCGGCTCGTGGGCGGCGGCGCTCGCGAACCGCTCGGTCATCAACGGCGCGGTCAACGTCGTGCCTGACTTCCAGACGCATCATCAGCCGTTCAACTACTTCGCCGATCTCGCGCCCGGTACGGCGAACCGCGCGCAACACTTGCTCGACGGCGGCACGAACGGTTCGGAGTTCATCAAGGCGATCGACGCGGGCACGCTGCCGCAAGTCGCGTTCTACAAGCCGCAGGGCAACCTGAACGAGCACGCCGGTTACACGGACGTCGCGCAGGGCGACCAGCACATCGCCGATCTGATCTCGCATCTGCAGAAGAGCCCGCAGTGGAAGAACATGGTCGTCGTCGTGACGTACGACGAAAACGGCGGCTTCTGGGATCACGTCGCGCCGCCGAAGGGCGATCGCTGGGGTCCGGGCACGCGCATTCCGGCGCTCATCATTTCGCCGTACGCGAAGAAGGGCTTCGTCGATCACACGCAGTACGACACCACGTCGATCCTTCGCTTCATCACGAAGCGCTTCAACCTGCCGACGCTGCCGGGCCTCGCCTCGCGCGACGCCGCGCTGGTGGCGAACGGCGCGCCGAAGATGGGCGATCTGACCAACGCGCTCGACTTCTCGCAGTAAGCATCGCGCGCACGCAACAATGAAAGGGCCGCGGCTTTCGAAGCCGCGGCCCTTTCTTTTTGCCGACGATCACGCGAGCGCGAAGATCGTCGCCAGATCGCTCGTGCGCGACGCGCCCGCTTGCGCGAGAACACGCGCTTCCAGTTCGTCGATGTGCGTACGCATCGCAGTTAGCGCGGCATCGAGATCGCCCTGTTCGAGGGCGTCGATGAGTTGCGCGTGTTCATCGGATGAGCAGTTCGACAGCTTCGATGGATCGAAAAGCGCCTTGTAGAGCTCGGTCTTCGCGACGAGCCTCGCGAGAAACGCCTCCACTTCCGGCGCGCCCGCGAGTTCCGCGAGGAGCACATGAAAGTGGCCCGCGAGACGCACGCATTCCGCGACGCTCCCCGCTTTCAGCGCGCGCTGTTCGGCCTTGACGTGAGCGCGCAACGCACGCAACGCCTTCACGCTCAACGCGCCGCACAGCGATGCGACGATGCCCGCCTCCACCACTAGCCGCGCGCGATAAACCTCGCGGATGTCGTCGACGGTCGGCGACGGCACGAACGCGCCGCGATTCGCTTCGAGCGTGAGCTTGCCTTCCGCGCCGAGGCGCGCGAGCACCTTGCGGATCGTGCCGCGCGTGCACTCGAAGGCTGCGGCGAGCTCGCGCTCGACGAGCTGCGCGCCGGGCGCGAGCTTGCCCTGCAAAACCGCGGACGCGATTGCCGCGTAGACGCGCTCGTCCGCGGAAATGTCCTTCGATGAAGTGTCCTTGCGTGATGCCATGATGCCCGCCGTGCTTGCGATGAATCGCATTGTAGCGAGCGCGCACCGCCGCGTACGAATGCGCCCTATTCGGTTCGTCGTATTTTTGGTTGACCAAAAATAGATAGAATGGTCAACCATTTCGCACCGAGGATGAGTCACATGAAAGCATCGAACGTCGCGTGGCTCGCGGTGATCGTCGCGATCGGCCTGAATCTGCGGCCGCTGCTCACGTCCGTCAGTCCGCTGATGGGCGTGATCTTGCACGCGACAGGACTGTCGTTTCGCGGGGCGTCGATGCTGACCGGCTTGCCCGTCGTCGCGATGGGCGTGTGCGCGTTCGGCGCGAGCGCGCTGTCACGCTCGGTCGGCAATGCGCGCGGCGTGGCGCTCGGGCTCATCGCGATCGTCGCGGCGTGCGCGGCGCGCCTCGTCGCGGGGAACGCGGTGGCGCTCGTCGCGAGCGCGGCCATCGCGGGCACGGGCGTCGCCGTCATTCAGGCGCTCTTGCCGGGCGTGATGAAGACGCGCTTTCCCGCGCGCCTGCCCTTCGCGATGGGCCTCTATTCCGCATCGATCATGGCGGGCGGCGGGCTCGGCGCGAGCATCACGCCGGCGGTCGCATCGCGCGTGACGTGGCAGGCTGGACTCGCGTTCTGGGCTGTTCCCGCGCTGATGGCGCTCGCGGCGTGGATGATGCTGATGCGCGCCGATGCGTTGCCGCGCGTCGCATCGACGGGCCGCGCGAAGCCCGCGCCGTCGCTCTTTCTCAATCGTCGCGCGTGGACGCTCGGGATTTTCTTCGGGCTCGTCAATGGCGGCTATACGAGCCTCGTCGCGTGGATGCCCGCGTATTACCAGCAACTCGGCCGCGGCGTGACCGAAAGCGGCGCGCTGCTGGCGATGCTCACGGCGTTCCAGGCGTCGTCCGCGCTGCTGTTGCCGATGGCCGCGGCGCGTTGCGGACGCGGCAGGGATCGTCGTCCGTGGATCGCGCTCGGCCTCGCCGCGCAACTCGCGGGGTTCGCGCTGTTGCTAGTGGCGCCGCTTGCCGCGCCGCTCGCCGTCGTCGCGTTGCTCGGCGCGGGCCTTGGCGGTGTGTTCGCCCTTTCGCTCGTGCTGACGCTCGATCACGCCGACGATCCCGCGTTGGCCGCGCGGCTCGTCGCGTTCGTGCAGGGCGTGGGGTTCGTGATCGCGGCGATTGCGCCGGTCGTCGCGGGCATCGTGCGCGACGTGAGCGGCGGCTTCTCGATGTCGTGGATGATGCTCGCCGCGAGCCTCGTCGCGATGATCGCGCTCGACGTCGTGTTCGGCCCGCGCGGGTACGCGCGCGCGATGCGGTCCGCGCGGGTCAGCGAACCGCGTGACAGGCGAAGAACTCGTCGAGCAGATCGGTCATCTGCCATACGGGACACGGACGGCGGCAATGCCCGTCGTAACCCGCTTCCTTGAGATGCGCGATCGGCTCTTCGGGCAGGAAACCGCTCATCGCGATGATGAGGCGAGTGGCGTCGTCATCGGCTTCGCGCAGCGCCCGCACCAGCGCGTAGTTGCCGGAACCTCCGATGCGCGTATCGAGAAAAAGCACATGCGGACGCCATTGCTCGACGATGTTTCTGGCCGATGACACATCCGCCGCAAGCTTCGCCGGAAAGCCCTTCAGCTCGAACAGCGACGCAAGCGATGCGCCGAGCACGCGTTCCGGCAGCGCGAGCAGCACGCGGCGCGATTCCGGTTGCAGGCGCAGCTTCTTGCGATTCCAAAGCGAGCATTGCGCCGGGCTGGTTTCGTATGCTCGATTGTTCAAGTCACCCTCTTTCGACGATGCGGTACGCACCGTCACCGTTGTGGCGCACCGCGCGCCACGATGACGCATCGGCGCACCGTCGATGGGCGGCACGTCTGCTTGTACGAGATGGTTAAATTTGTGAAGCGTTGTGTGGCGCGGAGTTGCGGGGATCGGGCGCGCACGCGGCGGAAGGACGGGCAGGAAGCGGGCCAGGCGATGGTGCCTCGCTGCTTGCTTTGCGCGGAGCGCAAAGCAAAAAGCCCAGCCGAAGGAAGACTGGGCTTTTGCCTGTGTGCAGGCCGTTTGGCCCGCCCTACACGACTCGAACGTGTGACCTACGGCTTAGAAGGCCGTTGCTCTATCCAGCTGAGCTAAGGGCGGAGAACCGGAGCGCGCGGCGGAAGCAACGCGAGTAAGACGCGAGACAACCGCGAAAGCCGCCGCGAATCAGAAGAGATCGCGATTTTACCTCATTCGCCGCTGCCCTTGTCCCGGCTCGTCACATCGGCTGCGGATGCATCATGAACCAGCCGAGGAAGAAGATTCCCGCGATCACGCAATACACGCCGAACGACGCGAGCTTGCCGTGGCCTTCGAAGTAGCGCATCAGGAAGCGCACGCTCAGATACGCCGCGATGCCCGTCAGCACCCCGCCCAGCACCGAATCGGCGAGTTGTCCCGGCGCGTGAAAGAGCTTCGGCAATTCGAGCACGCCCGCCGCGAAGATGATCGGCGTGCCGAGCAGGAACGAGAATTCCGCCGCCGCTTCAGCCGTGAGACCCGCGCCCACGCCCGCGATCATCGTCAGGCCGCTGCGCGAAAAGCCCGGAATCAGCGCGCCGATCTGCGCGAGCCCGACCAGAAACGCCTGCCTGAACGTGAGCTTTTCCGGCGCCCGCGTCGCGCGGCTTCGCTGCAGACGGTCACCGAGCCACAGCAGCACGCCGTTGACGATCAGCGCCGCCGCGACGATCCGCAGATCGTGAAAGATGGCCTCGAGCCGCTTCTCGAGCAGCAAGCCGACGATGCCCGTCGGAATCGTGCCGATGATGAGCGCCCACATCATGTGCCCATCGTCGTTCTTGCGTCCGCCGAGCGACGCGAGGAAGCCGCGGATCAGCGCGATCCAGCGTTCACGGAAATACCAGAGCAGCGCGACGGCCGTGCCCAGATGCAGCGCGACGAGAAACGGCAGCAGTTGCGGCGCGTGCTTGTCGATGTGCATGCCGATCAGGCCGGGAACGAGGAGCGTGTGCCCGAGGCTGCTGACAGGAAAGAGCTCGGTTACGCCCTGGAGCACGCTTAAGAAAACGAGAAACCACAAAGTCACGCGTCGGTCCTTTTTCGGGGAAGGTGGAGGACGCGCCGTGCAGTTCCATTCCTCGCGTCACGCGAAGCCAAAGATGCCGGACAGGGAATGTGGAACAGGAAGGATGAGTCGATACGGCGCGCAAACGGGACCGATTATGCCGTCGGCTAAATCGAGCGCCAAGCGCTTACCGCACACAAATTGCGCCGACAGTCAATCGTCGGCAAAACGAAGCATTATCGAAAGTCGATGACAGGCAATACGAAAGCGAGCGCGCCTCCGAACGGGACGCGGACTCGCAATTCGGCGATCGCCCGTCAGGCCTTCAGCTTGTAGAGGAAAAGCGCCGTGCTTGCCCCGAAGAGCCCGAACATCGCGACGCCCATTGCCATCGCCAGATCCATGGTTACTCCTTGTCCGTCTGATTCCCAACACAGGGAGCATATAACAACATATTGCATAAGCCTTTCTTAGTCGCAATTTCCCGCAAAGGGTTTTTCCGGACAGAATTCCAAGGCAGAATCGTCGGGTTGAGCCGCGTCGCTCAGGAGCGTGCGCGGCGTCTCGCCATCCAACGGAGCGCCTGCCATCATGTCACCGGAATCCGACATCATCGAAATCGAGCGCGACGGCGCCGCCATCGAGCTCGCGCCGCACGCGGGCGGACGCCTCATGACCTGGCGCGTCGGCGGCAAGCCCGTCGTGCACTGGCCCGACGCCGCCGACTGGTCCAATCCCGCGAAGATCCGCGGCGGCAATCCGCTGCTCTTTCCGTTTCTCGGACGGCATTTCGTCGATGGCGAAATCGGCAAGTGGCGCGATCCGGAAGGCATCGTGCATGCGCTGCCGACGCACGGCTTCGCGCGCAACCTGCCCTTTTCCCACACGCGCGACGCCGACGGCCACGGCCTGCGCATGACGCTCGTCGACAGCGACGCCACCCGCGACGGCTATCCGTTCGCGTTCCGCTTCGAGGCGGCGTACCGCATCGTCGACGGCCATACGCTCGAAGTCGAGCTGACGACGTCGAATCCGGGCGAGGTCGCGCTGCCCTACTACGCCGGGCATCACTTCTATTTTCATCTGCCGCACGGCCAGCGCGGCGAGAGCAGCGTCGCGCTGCCGCACACCGAACGGCGCCGTCAGCTTCCGGACGGCTCGATCACCGAAGCCGAGCCCGGCCTGCCGCGTTATTCGCTCGCCGATCCGGGCATCGTCGATACGTTTCATTGCCTCACGCGGCAGTCCGACGAACCGGTGCTGTTGAATCTGCCGGGCCTGAAGCGCACGATCGCCTTCGAGTTGCAGCAGCCCGATTCCGTGCCGTGGTACGCGGTCACGACCTGGACCGAATCCGATGCATCGGACTTCTATTGCGTCGAACCGTGGATCGGCCTGCCCGATGCCATCCACAACGGGCGCGGCCTGCGCTGGCTCGCGCCGGGCAAGACGGAGACGGCTTCGCTGCGGCTCGTCGTCGGCGAGCAGGCGTAGGCGAAGCGGCGTCATTCTGTCCGGGGAAACCCGAGACGGTAAAATCCTGCCTTTCGATTCGCCGCGCGGCTGTGCTCGCACTGCTCGCGGCGATGCTTTGCGAGGTCAGGTTTGCAAAAAACAATTCGACGGCTCGTCTGCGCATCGCTCATCGCAGTGTTGGCCGCTTGTGGAACGGGGCCGGTCGCGCCGGGTTTCTATCGTGTAGAGCGTGGAGACACGGTTTCCAAAATCGCGCGCGAGAATCGCACGACGATCGCGAACATCAAGCGCTGGAACGGGCTCGCGAATCCCGACGCCATCGAGGTCGGACAGGTGCTGCGTATCGCGCCGCCTGCGGGCAGCGCGAGCACCGCGGATTCATCGGGTGCGGCGGCAACGGGCAGCGCGAAGAGCGAAGCCGGCGCGCAGGCGTCCTCGCAGAGCAAGGCCGGACCGGGCGTCACGCTCGTGTGGCCGGCGCAGGGCAGCGTCGTTCGCAGCTTCGACGGCAAGAACTCGAAGGGCATCGACATCGCCAATGCGGCGGGCACGCCCGTCGTCGCCGCCGCGAGCGGCAATGTCGTCTACGCCGGCAACGGTCTGCGCGGCTACGGCAACATGCTGATCGTCAAGCATGACGACGATTATCTGACCGCCTACGCCCACAATCGCGTGCTTCTGGTGAAGGAAGGCCAGACCGTGCAGCAGGGCCAGCAAATCGCCGAAATGGGCGACACCGACAGCAATCGCACCATGCTGCATTTCGAAGTGCGCTACATGGGCCGCTCGACGGACCCGGCGCGCTATCTGCCGCCGCGCTGACAGCCGGCGGCCGCTTTAAGGAAGATCGATGAGATTGACGATGAGGATGAACACTGCCGCGCTCGGCGCGGCTCTCGCGCTCACCGGCGCGCTGGCCGGCTGCGCGAGCGGCCCGACGATGACCTATCTGCCTTCGGGCGACACGGGCTTCGCGATCAACTGCAGCGGCGGCGACGCGGCGACGAGCTGGGCGGCCTGCTACAAGCAGGCGGGTGAAACGTGCGGCGCGTACGGTTACGACGTGATTTCGAAGGATGCCGACAACGGCGCGACCGCAGGCGGCACGGTGGGCGGAATCTTCGGCGCGAACATCAAGAACCGTTCGATGGTGATCCGCTGCAAGCAGTAACGCCCGTCAGCGGTCTTTCGGCGCCCACGTGCGCCAATGCCCCGACAACGGATCGATATGCGCGGCAAACGCCACGAGCGAAGCGACGGCGAGCGGCGCGACAGCAGCAAAAATCCAGAGCAGATCCATGACAGATACATTTTGCAACAAGTTCGGGCGATGATACCCGAGCGGCAAAAGTTTCGTTGGATGAATCCCGCCGAAATCGCCGAAACGGAAAGAGTTACGCATTACGGTTTCTTGCATCCCTGGGCACGAGGCGCGCCTTGCATCCCGTTACGCACGGAAACAAGCGCATACAGCCGTGACGCGCTCGAATTCCTAGACTGGCGGCAGCCCGTGCCGTATCTCCGCGCGAACGGTTGGCGCGGGTCAGAAGCCCCGGTGCGCCCGCATCGGGGCTTCGTCTTTGCGGGGCTTACTGAGGCTTGGCAGGATCGGAGATCATCGACGGCGGCGTCATGTCCGTCGGCACGCCCTTGTAGTCGGGCGGATCTTTCGGTTCGTGCTTCTGATGGCCAGACTCCGCACAGGCGGCGAGACCGAGCGTGAAGAAAACGGCGCAAGCGAAGGCGGAAACAGCGCGCATTGAGACTCCTGGAAGAGCGTAGAAAAGACAAAGGGGTTACAAGCCGTAACTTGTAACCCCTTCGTGTATCGTGGTCGGAGCGAAAGGATTCGAACCTTCGACCCTCTGATCCCAAATCAGATGCGCTACCAGGCTGCGCTACGCTCCGACGAGCCGCAGATTGTAGCGTGCCTGACCCGCGTCCGCAATGCCGAACTCAGGCACGCAACTTTCTGCTGCATCCGAAAGCGAACCTCATCATCCGGAGACAATCGATGAACCTCATTCTCTGGCGACACGCCGAAGCAGAAGATCAGGCGTCGAGCGATCTCGCGCGGCAGCTCACGCCGCGCGGGCGCAAACAGGCGCAAGGCATCGCAAAGTGGCTGAAGGCGCGCATCGACGATGACGCCGTGCTGCTCGCCAGTCCCGCGACGCGCACGATCCAGACGGCCGAAGCCTTCGGCGACCGCTATCGCGTCGTCGACGCGCTCGCGCCCGGCAACGGCGCGCAGGCCGTGCTCGATGCGGCGGGCTGGCCGGACGGCATTGCGGAGACGGTCGTCGTCATCGGGCATCAGCCGACGCTCGGCCGGGTGGCCGCGCTCCTCATGACGGGCCACGAAGCGGATTGGTCGATCAAGAAGTCGGGCATCTGGTGGCTCCAGTCGCGCACGCGCGGCGGCGACGGGCAAAGCGTGCTGCGCGCGGTCATCAATCCGGACCTGCTTCAGGCGTCGTAAGCTCGCGTTCATGCGGATGTCGTTTCATCGAAACGTCATTGCGATGCCATGCGAGCGTCACTGTGCATTACTACATTGGCGAGGACTTGAAGCCACAGCAACGTCCTGTCGAGGAACGCCAATGCAAGAACTGCCGACGCCTTTCCTGCAACTCGGAGCGTCATCGCTCTCGCTCGATTCGCGCCGCCACCTTCCGCGCACGTCGGAAACGAACACGGGCCGCGAGCGCCTGCAAGTCGCGTGGGCGCGCGACGACGACGCCCTGCGCGACGCGCAGCGCCTGCGCTTTCGCGTGTTCTCGGAGGAAATGGGCGCGCGTCTGTCCGGCCCCGCAGGGCTCGACGTCGACGCCTTCGACGCCTATTGCGATCACCTGCTCGTGCGCGATCTCGACACGCTGCAGGTCGTGGGCACGTATCGCGTGCTGCCGCCGCATCAGGCGGCGCGCATCGGGCGTCTCTACGCTGAAAGCGAATTCGACGTGTCGCGCCTCACGCACCTGCGCCCGAAGCTCGTCGAAGTAGGACGCTCGTGCGTGCATCCGGACTATCGCAACGGCGCGGTGATCATGTCGCTGTGGGGCGGCCTCGCCGCGTACATGATGCAAAACGGCTATGAGACGATGCTCGGCTGCGCGAGCGTCGGCATGATCGACGGCGGTCATTACGCCGCGAATCTCTACACGTCGCTACCCGCCGATGCGCTCACCGCCCCTGAGTACCGCGCGTTCCCGCACACGCCGCTGCCCGTCGAGGAGTTGCGCACCGGCGCGAACGTGAGCCCGCCGCCGCTCGTGAAGGGTTATCTGCGGCTCGGCGCGAGGATTTGCGGCGCGCCGGCATGGGATCCGGATTTCAACACCGCCGACTTCCTCACGCTCTTCCGTCTGTCCGATATCAACGCTCGTTACGCGCGGCATTTCATCGGCGACATGCAGGGACGTTGAAGCCCTGAAACGCAAAAGGCCCCGTTGACTCGACGGGGCCTTCTCTTTCTCACGACGCGAAAATCAGTCGCCCGTGTATACCACGCGATACGGCCGCCCGATCTTCTCCCATTCCATCGCTTCCTGAACGAGGCTGTAGTCGGTGAGCGGATTGTTCGCCACCCACTCGTTCGGCAGATGCACTTCGAAACCGCCACTCGCCTGCCTCACTTCGATGCCGGGCAGCCCGACATCCGTGCGCCGGCGCGACAGCAGCGCGGCGAGCCGCAGGCAAAACAGCAGCGTCCATTCGACGTCGCGCGCCTGCGCGAGCTTGCCGAGCTTGCCGGCGTGGCCGAGCACGAGCGCGGCGAGACGCGCCTGATCGGTGCGGGAAAACCCCGGCATGTCGGCGTTGCTCGCGATATACGCCGAATGCTTGTGATACGCACTGTGCGCGATCGACAGTCCGATCTCGTGCAGCGACGCGGCCCACGCGAGGAACATGCGGTTCTCCTCGCGCACGTCTTCGTCGGGTTCGCCGAGCTGGTCGTAGAAGCTGATCGCCAGTTCGCCGATGCGCTCCGCCTGCGCGGCATCGACGCCATAACGGCGCTTGAAGCCTTCGACCGTCACCGTCCGCATGTCCTGATGCTGCGAGCGTCCGAGCAGGTCGTAGAGCACGCCGAGGCGCAGCGCGGCATCGGTCGTATCGGCATAGTCGATGCCCAGTTCCTCGAACACGCCGAGCATGATCGACAGCCCGCCCGCCAGCACCGGCACGCGATCGGGCTTCAACGCGACGAGCTTCAGCCGATTCACGTTCTCGGCCTTGATGAGCGCGCGCTTGAGCTTCTCCAGCCCGCCGCGCGAGATGCCGTGCGTGATGCCTTCGTCGTTGAAGCCGTTCGCCTCGATCAGTTCCGCGAGCGCGCGCGCCGTGCCCGACGAGCCGATCGCCTGATCCCAGCCGGTGCCCTTGTATTCGCTCGAAATGATCTGGATCTCGCGTTTGGCGGCGAGTTCGGCCTGCCGCATCGTGTATTCGTCGACGTTGCCGGCCGGGAAAAACTGGCGGCTATGGCTCACGCAGCCGATATAGAGGCTTTCCATGTGGATCGGCGTGTAATGCGATCCGATGATGAATTCCGTCGAGCCGCCGCCGATATCGACCACGAGCCGCTTGCCCGCGCTCGCCGGCACCGAATGCGCGGCGCCCGCGTAGATGAGGCGCGCTTCCTCGCGCCCGGCGATGACTTCGATCGGAAACCCGAGCGCGGCTTCCGCCTCGGCGAGAAAGTCGGGCGCGTTTTTCGCGACGCGCAGCGTGTTGGTGGCGACGGCGCGCACCTGGTCGGGATGGAAATCGCGCAGACGTTCGCCGAAGCGCTTCAGCGCGTCCCAGCCGCGCACCTGCGATGCGCGGTCGAGCATCTTGTCCTTGGAGAGGCCGCCGCCGAGGCGTACGGGCTCGCGCAGCGCGTCGACCTGATAGATCTGGCTGCCGGCGGGCGTTTCCTCGACCCGTCCGACGATCAACCGGAAACTGTTCGATCCAAGGTCGACCGCGGCAAGTAGATGGGGATGTGTGACCATCGGATATCCAGAAATCGTGAAGTGGGGGGAAGCACTGTCACAGCGGCGCTGCTGCAGCGCACGAATTCTATTCTATGCCGGGTTGGCGAGCGGGCCTTGCCGTCCCGTTCGGAACCGCGCGTTTGCGCTGGCAACGCTATCGGCAATGTGAGTAGAATTTGTGACATCCGTTATGTCATAAAAAATACATCATACTGTGAGAGCATCCGAGAGTTCCCTTGCCCATCTGATCGAGACACCTTCCCTCCCTCCGATGTCCATACGCTATCCGCTCTTCAACCGCGAACTGGGCATACTAGGTTTCAACGAGCGCGTCCTCGCGCAAGCCGCCGATACGACGGTTCCCCTGTTGGAACGCCTGCGTTTCATCTGCATCACCAGCAGCAATCTCGACGAATTCTTCGAAGTCCGTATGGCGGGTCTGCAAGAGCAGATGCGCGACAACCCCGGCTCGCTCTCGCCGGATGGCATGTCGCTGCAGCACGTCTACGACCTCGTCTCCGAGCGCGCGCAACGGCTCGTGCGCCAGCAATATTCGATGCTGCATGACATCGTGCTGCCGGCGCTCGAAATGGAAGGCATCTATTTTCACGGCGCGGAGGACTGGACGGAACAGCAGACCGGATGGGCGCGCGACTACTTCTACAACGAACTGCTCCCCGTCCTGACGCCTATCGGGCTCGATCCCGCGCATCCGTTTCCGCGCGTGCTGAACAAGAGCCTGAACTTCGTCGTCGAGCTGGAAGGCACCGATGCCTTCGGCCGTCAGGCGATGATGGGCATCGTGCAGGCGCCGCGCGCGCTGCCGCGGCTCGTTCGCATGCCCGAAGCGCTGTCGGGCTATCCGCATGGTTTCGTGCTGCTGAGTTCGTTCATGCAGCACTTCGTGAACGAGCTGTTTCCGCATCTCGTCGTGCGCAGTTGCAATCAGTTTCGCATCACGCGCAACAGCGAGCTTTTCGTCGATGAGGACGAAATCACCAATCTGCGCGTCGCGCTGCAGGGCGAATTGCCGGCGCGGCATCTGGGCAACGCGGTGCGTCTCGAAGTGTCGGCGGAAACGCCGCCGCATCTCGTGCGGCGTCTGCTCGACGAAGGTCAGCTGAGCGAACGCGATCTGTATCGCGTGAACGGGCCGGTGAATCTCGTGCGGCTCATGCAGTTGCCCGAGATGGTCGATCGACCCGATCTCAAGTTCGTGCCGCATATTCCGTCGGTGCCGAAGGCGATCGTGAACACGTCGAATCTTTTCGATGCGATCGATCAGGGCGATATCCTTTTGCATCATCCGTACGAGAGTTTTCAGCCGGTGCTGGAGCTGCTGCTTCAGGCCGCGAAGGATCCGCAGGTCGTCGCGATCAAACAGACGATTTATCGCACGGGCACCGATTCGCCGCTCATGGATGCGCTGATGCAGGCCGCGCGCAATGGCAAGGAAGTGACGGTCGTCGTGGAACTGCTCGCGCGCTTCGATGAAGAGACGAACATCAATTGGGCGTCGCAGCTCGAAGCGGTTGGCGCGCATGTGGTGTATGGCGTCGTCGGCCATAAGTGCCACGCGAAGATGATGCTGATCGTGCGGCGCGTGTCGCAAGGCGGCAAGTTTGTGTTGAAGCGTTATGCCCATTTGGGCACGGGCAACTATCATCCGCGCACGGCGCGTCTTTATACCGACTTCGGTCTGATGACTTCCGATCAGGAAATGTGCGAGGACGTGCATCACGTCTTTCAGCAACTGACGGGCATTGGCGGAGAGATTCCGCTGCATCAGTTATGGCAATCGCCTTTCACGCTGCATGCGAAGCTGATCGATGCGATCCGCGCCGAGGCCGAGCATGCGCGGGCGGGACGGCGTGCGCGCATCGTCGCGAAGATGAATGCTCTGCTCGAGCCTACGGTTATTGCCGCGCTTTACGAGGCTTCGCATGCGGGCGTGAAGATCGATCTGATCGTGCGCGGGGTTTGTTCGTTGAAGCCCGGCGTCGAGGATCTTTCGGAGAACATTACGGTTCGGTCAATCGTCGGGCGCTTTCTCGAGCATCATCGGATTTTTTACTTCTATGCGAATGGCAGGGAAGATGTGTTTTTGTCGAGCGCTGACTGGATGGATCGCAACTTCTTTCGTCGTGTGGAAGTGGCGTTTCCGATTCGCGATAGGCGGTTGAAGCGGCGGGTTATTGCTGAAGGGTTATCGGTTTGTCTTGGCGATAATCAATCGGCTTGGGTCATGCAGAGCGATGGGCATTATCGGAAGCGCCGTCCGGGTAAGTCTATTCGCAACGCGCAGTTGGGGTTGCTGGCTAAGTTTTGTTCTTGATGTTTTTTGCCCTTTTTCGTGCGTGTTTTCTTCTTCGCTGGATTCGGTATTCGCGTCGGGCTTTGTGCTTGTTCGCTTCCGCTTTCGTAGAATCCTGTTTTCGCGTCGGTCTATTAGCACTGCCGCCCCGCACAGGGGCAACGCTAATAGACC